>NZ_ADGX01000079.1 GCF_000177675.1 Parafrankia sp. EUN1f | reverse complement strand
ACCCCCACGGGCGTGGGGAGGACGGCTGCGCGGGCGGCTGGCCGGTGACCTCCTCCGGATCACCCCCACGGGCGTGGGGAGGACCTCACCTGCCTTTGTCTGCCCGCTGATGTCCACGGATCACCCCCACGGGCATGGGGAGGACATGGCCTGCGAGCGGCTTCTTGGGCTTCGGCGGCGGATCACCCCCACGGGCGTGGGGAGGACGGCATCGACGCCGCGCGCTGTGTCACGCCATTCGGATCACCCCCACGGGCGTGGGGAGGACAGTGCGGCGGAGCAAGCTCTCCGGAAGTTCGTCGGATCACCCCCACGGGCGTGGGGAGGACCTGTGACCATCGGGCCTGCGCCGGCCCGAAACCGGATCACCCCCACGGGCGTGGGGAGGACAACCCGGGGTTCACCGATCCGACCCAGACGAACGGATCACCCCCACGGGCGTGGGGAGGACGCAATGGTTGCCAGGTTGGTGATCAGCGTGGACGGATCACCCCCACGGGCGTGGGGAGGACCGCTGATGACAGCACTCACCCAGATCGGCGGACGGATCACCCCCACGGGCGTGGGGAGGACTTCGTAGTACCGGGCGTACAGGGCGGCCAGGCCGGATCACCCCCACGGGCGTGGGGAGGACGGGTGCCGTTTCGTCGTCCGTTACGGGGTCCGCGGATCACCCCGACGGGCGTGGGGAGGACCGACAATCCGCCCGTGCGGGCCGGCCAACTCCCGGATCACCCCCACGGGCGTGGGGAGGACACGTACATCGCGGTCCGGCCCTTGGGCTTGCCCGGATCACCCCCACGGGCGTGGGGAGGACTCGCCGCCGAAATCAGATGCTCCGGTGCCGAACGGATCACCCCCACGGGCGTGGGGAGGACGACTGAACGCACAAGGCCGCATCGCCCGAACCCGGATCACCCCCACGGGCGTGGGGAGGACGTTCGGGACGGAGATGACCACGGCGAGGCCTCCGGATCACCCCCACGGGCGTGGGGAGGACTGGGCGACCGGTTCAGCGTCCCCGTCCGCCCCCGGATCACCCCCACGGGCGTGGGGAGGACCGCGTGCCGCCCGAACTCGGTGTGGTACTCCGCGGATCACCCCCACGGGCGTGGGGAGGACTGCATCACCCCGTAGAGGCCGATGGACGGATTCGGATCACCCCCACGGGCGTGGGGAGGACACCAGCGAGTTGCGGACGTCCTGCCACGTCTGCGGATCACCCCCACGGGCGTGGGGAGGACCACGTCCCGGCGGATGCGGCCGGCCGCAGGCACGGATCACCCCCACGGGCGTGGGGAGGACTCTCCGCCACGGTTCCGGCGCAAGGTCTCGTACGGATCACCCCCACGGGCGTGGGGAGGACCGGCGTGCGAGTCGCCGGTCCTGAACCTTGCCCGGATCACCCCCACGGGCGTGGGGAGGACGCCGACCGGACCGTCGACCTGATCAAGGGCGGCGGATCACCCCCACGGGCGTGGGGAGGACGGGCCGATGCCGGTGATGGCGTCGAGCGCGTGCGGATCACCCCCACGGGCGTGGGGAGGACGGCTCGGCAGCCGCCAGGTGCGGCTGGAGATCCGGATCACCCCCACGGGCGTGGGGAGGACCAGTTCCACCCGGCCACGAAGTAGCCGGGCAGCGGATCACCCCCACGGGCGTGGGGAGGACGCATCGTCACCGCCATAGAACACGGCGTTCTTCGGATCACCCCCACGGGCGTGGGGAGGACCGGTAGCCGCCCCGGCCCCACGAGTCCCCACCCGGATCACCCCCACGGGCGTGGGGAGGACACTTACTGACCAGGCCTTTTATACCGCCTACTGCATCTGTTGTGTTTCCTCGGACGCCACGCCGCCTTGACCGACGGATGCCGCCCGGCAGTTGCTGTCTGGCAATGAACTACGCTCCCAGGATGGATCTTGGGGGAGATCATGGAAGTGCTTTCGCTGCCGACGCGGGCCGTCAAGGTGTGGACCTGAGGCTCTGGGGGAAGTTCGGTTCGCTGCCACGGCCGTATCCAGTGGTCTGCCATTTGGTTGATACCGGTGCGGCGGTCGAGGTGCTCTGGCGTGGCATGGTGCCGGAGTCCGCGCGGCTCACGGTGGCCCGCGAGTTGGGGACGTCCGTGGAGGATGCCGGTCGCCTGGTTGCTTTCTGGGCCGCGTTGCACGATATCGGCAAGATTACTCCGGGTTTTCAGATGCAGGTGGAGGAGGCGTTTGCCGAGCTGAGGGGCTATACGACCGCCGGCGCGTCGGCCCGGTTCCGTCATGATGAGGCCTCTCAGCGGTTCCTGCACCGGATGTTGGTCGAGCTCGGGTACGGACCTGGGCTGGCCGGTGATGCGTCCGCCGCGCGGGTCGCGCAGATGCTGGGCGGTCATCACGGCTGTTTCCACGGCATCCAGGCGCGGCACGCCGATCCTCGGGTCCCGTGCCCGGAGCTGGGCGGCGAGGAGTGGGAGCACGCGCGGCGCGGTGTGCTGCAGGAGATCCAGGCGGTGTTCGATCCGCCGGCGGCGCCGCGGGCGGTGACGGTCGCCGGCGCGGCGGTCGTCTGCGGGCTGGTGGTGTTGGCGGACTGGCTGGTCAGCCAGGAGGACTTCCTCCTCGATCGGCTCCGTGAGGTCCCCCCAGGGGTGACGGAACTGGACCTGGGTGCGCATCGCGCCAGTTCGGCCGGGCAGGTGGCCGCACTGGCGCGGGAAGCCGGGCTGGGCCGGCTTTCGTTGAGTGAGGGGTCGTTCGCGGCCGAGTTCCCGGACTTTCCGCCGAACGCGTTGCAGAGTTCCGTCGCGGAGAGCCTGCCAGGGTTGGTGACCGGGCCGGGGTTGTTGTTGGTGATGGCGCCGATGGGGATGGGGAAGACGGAGACGGCGCTTCATGCCGCACGGCTGATGGGGGATGCGGCGGGGACGTCAGGCATGTTCGTCACGTTGCCGACGATGGCCACGTCCGATCAGATGTATGGCCGGGTGCGGGCCTACGCGGAACGTCGCCGGGATCCGGCGGTGGACGTCGCGGTGACGTTGTTGCATTCGATGGCCTGGCTGAACGCCGCCTATCAGGACACGGCCGGCGGGTTGGACGCCGATCGGGGCCCGGTGCTGACCGGCGGCGGCCAGGCGGGGGAAGCGCCGCGGGCGGGGACCGTGACGGGTCGCGGACCGCGGCGACGTCGTGGCTGCGGGGCCGCAAGCGGGGCCTGTTGGCGCCGATGGCGGTGGGCACGGTGGATCAGGCGCTGCTGACGGTGTTGCCGGTGCGGCACAACGTGCTGCGGATGCTGGGTCTGGCGGGCAAGGTCCTGGTCGTTGACGAGGTGCACGCCTACGACGCGTACATGCAGTACCTGTTGGCGCGGTTGCTGACATGGCTGGGCGCGTTGCGGGTTCCGGTGGTCCTGTTGTCGGCGACCCTGCCCGGCCAGGTCGCCGCGCGGCTGGTCCGCGGCTACCTGACCGGTGCCCGAGGGAAGGCGTTCCGCGGGCCCGTCGAGGTGGCCTACCCCGGCTGGGTCTATGTCGACGCGGCCAGCGCGGTGATCACGACTCGTCGGTTCGAGGTCGAGTCACGCACCCTCGAGGTTGATCTCGTCGATGTCGCCACCGTCTCCGAGGACGTGTCCGCTGCGCCCGCCGGGCAAGCGGCGGAGCTCGAGCTGCCGGTGATGGGTGGGGCCGACCGGACGGCCGCTTTGGAAGCGGTCCTGGCGCCGGTGCTGCGGGAGGGTGGTTGCGCGATGGTCGTGTGCACCACTGTCGCCGAGGCCCAGCGCACGTTCCTCGCCCTGCGGACGTGGTGCGGGCAGGGAGCAGGCCGGGCCGGTGAGCCGCGGGTGGTGCTGCTGCACGCCCGGATGCCGGCGCGGCGACGCGAGGCCCTGACCACGGAGGTGACGCGGGCGTTCGGTCGTACGGTCGCTCATCGGCCGCGTGTGCCCACGATCCTTGTCGCCACGCAGGTAGCGGAACAAAGCCTCGATCTTGATCTCGATCTGGTTGTCAGTGATCTGGCGCCGATCGCGCAGCTGCTGCAGCGGGCGGGCCGCTGCCAGCGCCATCCGCAGGTCGACGACGAGGAAGGTCTGCGACCGCGGTGGGCGCGCGGGAGGCCGAGGCTGGTCGTGCTGGTGCCCCGCGACTCGGACGGAACCCTGGCCCTGCCGAAGCGGTGGACCTCGGTGTATGACGCGTCGTTGCTGCGCCGGACCTACGAGCTGCTCACCGACCGCCACCCCGGGCCGGTGCGGATCCCCGAGGACGTGCAGCCGATGGTCGAACAGGTCTACGACGAGACCTTCCACGAGGACCTGGCCGACGACGAGATCACGCGCTTCGCGAACGACGAGGCGGCGTTCGGGATCGCGACCACGGTCGCGATCAAGAACCCGTCGAAGATTCTCGATCTGCACGAGCTCACGAAGGCGCAGATCGACGAGGACGTGGTCTCCACCCGGCTGGGAGCCGAATCGGTGCGAGTGGTCTGCTGCTACGTCGACGACGACGGCACCCGCTGGCTGGACCGCGCCCGAACCACCCGGCTGCCCGTGACCGGAACCGGCCCGAACCGCCGGTTCACCTCAACGCAGGTCAAGGCGGTGCTCTCGGAGAGCATCCCGCTGCGGGACGGCGCCTGGCGCCGTCACGATCGGGACACCACCGCCCCGCCGGCCTCCTGGGCCGACAACCCGCATCTGCGAGACGTGCTTGTCCTGCCACACCGCCTCGACGCCGACGGCACCGTTCACCCGGTCGCCGTAGGTAACCGGGTCTTTTCCCTCGATGAGGCCCTCGGTTTGACCGGCTGAGAGGTTCGTGGGAGGTCCATGCAACGCATTTCTGTCGGTGGTGGTCGCTAACGTCGCGTCCATCGACACCGAAGTCGGCGGCCGGCTGCAAAGCCGGGGAGTAACGGGGGTTGCATGTGAGTGGGCAGTGGTAGCCGGTCCCACCTTCGATCTGCGGAAGCAGCCGTGGGTACCCGTTCGAGAGCGAACGGCGCGGGGCAACGTCGGGCTTCAGGAAGCCCTGATACGAGCGCATGAGTTAACGGATATCGATGTTCCGTTGCCGCCGGCGGCGGCTGGCCTGTGGCGTGTCCTCGCGTTGCTGGCGGCGCGGGTGACCGGTCTGGACGAGGACGACCTGTCGGCGAAGGAATTCCTCGAGCGGCGCAGCAAGGTTCTGGAACGGCGCCGGTTCGACCCGGACGACGTCGAAAAATACTTCGGCGGGTACCCGGGGCGGTTCGATCTGTTCGACCGGGAGAGGCCGTGGTTGCAGGATCCGCGGCTGGCGACGGAGTGCACGGCGACGTCGGGCCTGAACCGCGTCGTGTTCGGTCGTTCCTCGGGGAACAACCAGGTGTGGCTGGGTCATCACACCGATCTGGCGCCGCGGCCGGTTCCCGCCGCGGAGGGGGTGTGGCACCTGCTCGCCACCCTCTACTACGGCCCGTCCGGGCGCTGCACGACCCGGACGGTGAAGGGCCGGTCGGAAGGAAACACCGCCGCCGGGCCGTTGCGTAGCGGCCTGTCCTGCCACCCGGTGGGCGAGAACCTGTTCGAGTCGCTGGTCGCCGGTATTCCGGTGCCGGATGGTGGGGACGATGACCGCGGGAATGCGGTGGACGTGGCGCCGTGGGAGGCCGACAGTCTGGGGGACCCGCTGCGGGGGCCGGTGCCGCTGCGGGGGATGGCCCGGGTGCTGGTGGGCCGATTCCAGCACGCCGTACTGCTGACCCCGGACCCCTCCGGGGCCCAGGTCATTGACGCCACCATGACCTGGGCCTGGCGCGCGAAGGGCAACGAAGGTCTCGACCCCTATCTGATCTATCAGACGAACAAGAAGGGCGAGCCGTATCCACGGCCCGCGAGCGCCACGCGCGCGACATGGCGGGATCTGGACGCCCTTCTCCTCGACAGCGACGACCAGCACCACCGGCCGGCGGTTCTCGGCGCGGTGCAGCACCTGCCACCCGAACTGGTGTCGGGCATGCGGGTGCGGGTGTTCGGGTTCGATCAGGATGGTCAGACCCGCGACCGGCAGTTCTTCACCCAGACCACCCCGCCGGTTCTGCGCTGGCTGCAGGAACGCGACCCCGCCTTCGCCTACGGGGTCGGTCGTGTGCGCGACGCGGCGGAACACGTCGGTCGGAACCTGGCGCAGGCGTTGAAGGCGGCCTGGGCGCTGCAGGCCGACCCGACCGACGATGGACTGCACGCACCGTCCCGTCTCGACGGTGGTCCAGGCCCGTGGGTCGCCGCGGCGGAAGGGCGGTACTGGCCCGCGGCCGAGCGCGTGTTCTGGGATGTGCTGGGCCACGCGGAGCACGCCGCCGAGGCCGGTGGTGATCCGCTGGCGGTGTTCCAGGCGGCTTCGGACCGGTTCGTGCAGGAGGCGGAGCGGGCCTACGACGACATCGCCGACCAGGTGGACGCCCGAACACATGGGCGGATGACCCGCGCGCTCGCGCGGTATCGCGGCCGGCTGCGTTCCGGTCTTTGATCCAGGAGAAGACACCTCAATGACTGTTCTGGACACCCCCGCGGCGACCGGGAGGCCCGCCCGCCGCGGCCCGTCGTCCTACTCGGGCTGGGATGAGCTGCAGGGCCCGGCCCGGCATCTCGTTCACAGGGCCGAACGGACGTTGGACGTGCCGGCGGATCGGTCGGCGTTGCGGCGCTGCCTCGGGAAGCCGCTGACCCATCCGATGGCCCAGCCCGCGCACCGCATCGTCGCTGCCTGCCTGGAGTTTCTGCCCGACCCCGACGACAGCCGGATCGACAGGCGGACGCTGGTCGACATCGCGGCGGTCGAACGGGCCTTCTACACGGTGGCGGCGCTGATCGCCGCCCAGCCGCGGACGGCCCGTGACAGCCACCTCGCCCAGACGGCGTCGGAGCGGCCCGACGCCGTGGCCCCGGCCGAACCTCGGGCCGAGGCCGCCGGCGCGACGACGACCACCGCTGGTGGGCAGGTCTCCGTCGCCGCACCATCGCCGCCGGACACGGCCGCCGGGCCCGCCCCACGCGCCGCTCGGGGCGTGAACCTGGGCCGCTGCCTCGCCCAGGCGATCAACCGCCGGCCCGGGGCCGAGCGTGCCGCGGTGTACCGGCGGTGGGAGTCCCGGCTGCGGCTGCTGTGCCGCCAGGACCTCGACGGGGTACACCGCCATCTCCCCCCGCTGATCCGCCAGCTGCGCGCGGACGAGGTCACGATCGACTGGGTCCGGCTCACCGTCGATCTGGCCCGCTGGGGCCTGTACCCCGATCAGGTCGCGAAGGCCTGGCTGCAGCAGTTCTACCGGACGGCCCGCCTCACCGGCGGTCCGTCCGACTCCCCCGACCTCGACACCTCTGACGACACCGAAGGCGAGACGTCATGACCGCCCGTTTCGTGGACATCCACCTGCTGCAGACCGTCCCCTATTCCAACCTGAACAGGGACGATCTCGGCGCGCCGAAGACCGTCGTCTACGGCGGGAAGTCCCGCACCCGGGTGTCGAGCCAGTGCTGGAAAAGGCAGGTCCGCCTCGAGGTCGAGACCGCGCTCGACGATCCGGCGGTACGCACCCGGCGGATCATCACCGCGGTCGCGCAGCGCCTGACCGGGCAGGGCTGGCCCGCCGAGCTCGCCGCCTATGCCGGGCGGCAGGTGCTGCTGTCCGCGGGGAAGAAGGGAATCAAGACCGAGGCGGCGGACACCGGAAACGGTGAGAGCAACGGCGGCGGGGCGAAAAGCAAGGCCGACAAGACCGAGATCTCCTCGGTGCTGCTCTACCTGCCCGTGGCCGGCCTCGACGCGCTCGCGACGCTCGCCGCGGCCCATCGGGATCGCCTCGAAGCGGAGATCGCGAAGAAGACCGCCACGCCACGCGCGGTGCTGCCGGTCGACGAGGTCGCCGCGATCCTGTCCAGCCGGACGGGAACGATCAACCTGTTCGGGCGGATGCTCGCCGAGCTGCCCGGCGGCAAGGTCGACGGCGCGGTGCAGGTCGCCCACGCGTTCACCGTGCACGCCACCGACCCCGAGGTCGACTTCTTCACCGCCGTCGACGACATCCCGGCGTTCGGGGACGCCGGCAGCGGCCACATGAACGCCGGCGAGTTCTCCGCGGGGGTGTTCTACCGGTACGCCAGCCTCGACCTGGCCGGCCTCGTCGCGAACCTCGACGGCGACAAGGCCACCGCGTTCGAGCTGACCCGCCACTTCCTGGGCGCGTTCGTCGCGGCGCTGCCCTCGGGGAAGCGGACCGCCACCGCTCCGAACACCCTGCCCGAGCTGATCTACGTGGCGGTGCGTCAGGACCGGCCGATCTCCCTGGCCGCGGCGTTCGAACGACCCGTCCCGGCCGGGATCGAAGGCGGCCACGGCGAACCCGCCCGCGAGGCCCTGTCCGACTACGCGGCCGGGCTGCACCAGTTCTGGGGTGAGGACGAGATCATCCTGCACGGCCAGGCGTCGATCGACGGCAAGACCCGCGACGGCCTCGGCGACGGCTACACCTCCTGGCCGGCTCTGCTCGGCGCCACCCTCGACGCCGCCGCCGGGGAGACGGCGGAGGGTGCCGCGTGAGCGGACTCGTTCTCCGCCTCGCCGGACCGCTGCAGTCCTGGGGAGAACACAGCGTGTTCGCGGTCCGCGACACGGCCGGTTTCCCGACCCGTTCCGGGCTGATCGGCCTGTTCGCCGCCGCGATGGGTCTTTCCCGAGGGGAGCCGTTGACCCGCTTCGACGGCCTACGGCTGACCGTCCGCGTCGACGCTCCCGGGGTTCTGCTCACCGACTTCCACACCGTCGGCGGCAACCTCCCCGCGCATCGCACCGTGCCCACCGCGGACGGCAAACACCGCTCCGGCGACACCGGCACCATCGTCACCCGCCGCCGGTACCTGTCCGACGCAGTGTTCACCGTCGCGGTCACCGGCCCCGACGACATCGTCCACACCGTCGGACAGGCGCTGGAACGTCCGGTCTGGCAGCCCTACCTCGGACGGCGATCCTGCCCACCCGACGAACCGTTCGTGCTGCGCCGCGACACCACGGACCCCGAGGGTGACCTGCGCGCCCGGGTACCGCTGCCACGCCGACCCCGCAGCACACCCGACCCGGACGGGCTGGTCGAGGTCGACCTGCTCACCGAAACCGAACCCGACGACGGACGGGCCGCGCTCAGCGAACTCGCCGACGTGCCGGAAAGCTTCGACCCCCTCGACCGCCGCTACCGGCGGCGTGCCGTCTACCGGCAGACCACCCGGCTTCCCGGCGCTCTGCTCGCCGGCCCCGGACGTGGCTACCAGCAGGCGCTCTACGACTACATGCGTGCCGATCAGGAGCAGCCGTGACCGCCTGGCTGGTACAGATCACCCCGGATGAACGGCGCCGCGACATCCGCCGCGAGCTCACCGACGCCGACCGTCTTCACAAGCGGCTCATGATGCTCGTCCCCGACGACCTCGGCGACGACGCCCGCACCCTCGCCGGGCTGCTGTTCCGCGTCGACCGCACCCGCGCCGGCACCCGGCTGCTCGTCCAGACCCGCCTTGAACCCGCCCTCGACCGGCTACCCCCCGGCTACGCCCAAGCCGCGACCCGCACACTCGGCCCGTTCCTCGACAGCATCACCACCGGCGCCGCCGTGCGCTACCGCCTCACCGCGAACGCCGCCAAACGCGGCGGCCGTAACGCGGGACCCCAGGAAGGGAAAATCATCCCGCTGCGGGGCGCCGCGGCCGACGACTGGTGGGCCAGCCGCGCCGCCCGCTGTGGGCTGGAACTACGCAGCCTGACCGGCACCCCCGAAGACGACATCACCGGCCTACGCCAGGACGGCCGACGGATCCGCCACGCCCTGACCCGCTTCGACGGACACGCCATCATCACCGACCCCGACGCGGTCCGCGGCGCCGTCCTCGACGGCGTCGGCCGCGCCCGCTCCTACGGCGCAGGCCTGCTCAGCCTCGCACCCCTGCCCGCCACCGGATGAGCGTCACCCGCGCACCCCAGACCGCCAAACACCGCCTCGGCCGGCCCACCCTGGCGATGCTGCCCCGCGTCGCCGATTCCCTGTCGTTCCTCTACCTGGAATCCGTCCAGGTCACCCAGGACGACACCGGCGTCCTCGCCTACGTCGAAACACCCCACGGCGTCGAAAAGACCTACCTGCCCACCGCCGCCCTGTCCTGCCTGCTGCTCGGCCCCGGAACGTCCATCACCCAACCCGCGCTCGCGACCCTCGCCCGACACGACACCAGCGTCGTCTGCGTCGGCGCCGGCGGCATCCGCAGCTACGCCAACATCCAACCCGCCGGCCTCACCACCCGATGGCTGGAACAGCAGGCCCGAACCTGGGCCGACGACACCCTGCGCGTCCAGGTCGCCGCACGCATGTACCGGACACGTTTCGCCACCGACGTCCCGGAAAGCACCACCCTCGCCCAGCTACGCGGCATGGAAGGGCAGCGGGTCAAGGCCTACTACAAACTCCTCGCGCAGAAACACCGCATCCCCCGGTTCCGCCGCAACTACGACCCGGCGAAATGGGACACCCAGGACCCCGTGAACCTCGCCCTGTCCGCCGCGAACACCTGCCTCTACGGCATCGTCCACGCCGCCGTCTGCGCCCTCGGCTGCTCCCCCGCCCTCGGCTACATCCACAGCGGCACCCAACTCGCCTTCGTCTACGACATCGCCGACCTCTACAAAGCGAAAACCACCATCCCCCTCGCGTTCGCGCTCCACGACTCACCCGACCCCGAACGCGCCGCCCGCTCCCGCCTGCGCGAAGAATTCCGCCTCATCCGCCTCCTCCCGAACATCATCAACGACATCCAGACCATGCTCGACCTCAGCCGGGACCTCGACACCGACGACGACCCGGGCGACCGCGCCAGCCTCACCGCCGACATGGTCCACCTCTGGGACCCCGACCTCGGCGCCCTGCCCGCCGGCGTCAACTACAGCAACGACACCCCGGCCGCCGGCAACGACACTGACGCTCCGAGGCCCAGCCCGCCGGCCGGCACCATCGACAACGGCGACCTCGAGGACGACGACGTTCTCATCAACCTGGGCGACCCATGGCCTCAATGATCGTCATCTCGACCACCGCGGTCCCCGACCACGTCCGTGGCGCGCTCAGCCGCTGGCTCATCGAACCCACCGCCGGCCTGTACGTCGGCACCGTCTCCGCCCGGGTCCGCGACGAACTCTGGAACGCCGTCGCCGAGAGCGTCGCCGACGGCGCCGCCGTCTGCATCCACCCCGCCGACACCGAACAGGGCTTCAACATCAGAACCGCCGGCGAACGCCGCCGCCACGTCGTCGACTACGACGGCCTCCAACTCATCGCCCTCAAATCACAACAAACGCAGGAGCCCTCCTAAAAGACCAGGTCAGGAAGTGACCTCCCCACGCCCGTGGGGGTGATCCGGAAGGCGTCGGCGGAAAAACGCGGTCTCGGGTGTCCTCCCCACGCCCGTGGGGGTGATCCGCCGCGGCCGGCGCCGGACTCGCTCGACGAGATGTCCTCCCCACGCCCGTGGGGGTGATCCGGCAAGGGCAACGCGGTCGTGATGGCCCAGGCGGTCCTCCCCACGCCCGTGGGGGTGATCCGGCTGGACGTCTCATGGACCTGATGGAGGCCCGGTCCTCCCCACGCCCGTGGGGGTGATCCTGGCCGGAGCTGGGCCAGCGGTTGCCCGCGGCCGTCCTCCCCACGCCCGTGGGGGTGATCCGGTGGAGCACGTCATCGCCGGCCTGCTCCCGGAGTCCTCCCCACGCCCGTGGGGGTGATCCGCGCACCGCCTCACTCGGCAACGTGGAGCTGTCGTCCTCCCCACGCCCGTGGGGGTGATCCGCAGCAGCGGAGACCCAGCCGTGATCGCCCTGCGTCCTCCCCACGCCCGTGGGGGTGATCCGGCGGCGGTATCGACCTCGGCAACTACCCCGCGGTCCTCCCCACGCCCGTGGGGGTGATCCGCCCGTCCGCGAGGCCATCGGCCCCGACGCCGTGTCCTCCCCACGCCCGTGGGGGTGATCCGCCGGCTGGCCATCGGGCCGGTGGCGATCTGTGGTCCTCCCCACGCCCGTGGGGGTGATCCGCACCGCCCGCCGGTTTCCCGGGGCCGCTCCGGGTCCTCCCCACGCCCGTGGGGGTGATCTGTCGACCTTGTTGGCGTGTTCCACAACGAGAACGTCCTCCCCACGCCCGTGGGGGTGATCCGGCGTCCGCCGCGGCGCTGTTCCCAGGGCTCACGTCCTCCCCACGCCCGTGGGGGTGATCCGGGCTTCGCACCCACGATCGACCCGGAGCAGGAGTCCTCCCCACTCCCGTGGGGGTGATCCGACGAGGTGGTTGAGCTGGCCACCACAGGCGCCGTCCTCCCCACGCCCGTGGGGGTGATCCGTTCACGTGGGTGGTGGTCGACACCCCACCTGGGTCCTCCCCACGCCCGTGGGGGTGATCCGCCATGTGGCCAGCGCCTCCTCCACGATCTCCTGTCCTCCCCACGCCCGTGGGGTGATCCGCCACCGGCGGGGGATGGAAACCTCGGACCGCTGTCCTCCCCACGCCCGTGGGGGTGATCCGGTGTGTCGCATGTCGTGCGACTTGCCCGATGAGTCCTCCCCACGCCCGTGGGGGTGATCCGAACTACTCGTGTTCCTCTGCGGCTTCGTCGCCGTCCTCCCCACGCCCGTGGGGTGATCCGTACGGCCAGACCTTGTCGCCGTGGACGCCCTTGTCCTCCCCACGCCCGTGGGTGGGGGTGATCCGGACGTCATCGCCCGGCTCCACGCGGCCGGCGCGTCCTCCCCACGCCCGTGGGGGTGATCCGTAGGCGCCGGCCGCTCTTGATCCCAAAACGAAGTCCTCCCCACGCCCGTGGGGGTGATCCAGACTGGCAGCCTTGCGGATTCGACTGTTGCGAGTTCTTCCGGGGTCAGGTCGATGCTGGTGGGCTGGTTAGTGCGGCCAGTGTCTGGCGGCGGGCCTGCTCGGGGTCGGCGCCGAGGCGGGTGAGCAGTTCGTTGCCGCCTCGGGTGTCCTCGCCGAGCAGGGCAAGCAGTAGGTGTGCGGTATCGAGATGGTCGTGGCTGTGTGTCAGGGCTTGCCGCGCCGCTCGTTCGAGGACACCTCGTGCGCGGGGGGTGAACGGAAGATGCCGGCCGGGTTCGGTCGCGCTGTCGCCGCCGAGTTCCTCACCGAGTTCTTCGGCTAGGACCCGGGTGTTGTCGAGGGTGACGCCCAACGAGCGCAGGGTCGCACTCGTGTGCCCGGTTTCCTCGTGGAGCAGGCCGAGCAGGAGGTGTTCCGTCCGGATCGCGTTGTGGTGGAGCCGGTGGGCTTCCTCCTGGGAGAGTTCGATCACGCGACGGGCTTCCTGGGTGAACTTCATAGGTGTCGGGCTCTCCCGGAGGTATGGGCACTCAACGATTGATCGGCTGCCGGATCTAGAACGGTCCTGTTGTGGTGCCGTGTTCCGGTTCGTCAGTGCGGATCTCGGTGCCTTCTCGAATATGGCTGGGCCGCGGTGTGTTGGAGATCGGCGCGGCTGGTCGCCGTGGCAGTGCGGTGTAGCGGTTCCAGGTGCCGCCGGCGTGGGTGTGCTGGCGGGTGGTGGCGGTCGGGTGGTAGCCGAGGGCTTCCGCGATGACGGGGGCGGGGGCTTGCAGGACGAGTTGGCGCAGCGCGGCGACGCGGGCTTGTTGGATCGGAACGCCGAGGTCTTTGAGCTGGTCCTGGAGCACGCGCTGGTGGGCGGGCCGGTGGGAGAACCGGCCGGGGATCAGCCAGCCGGCCGGTGGGGCGGCCGCGGCGAGTTCGCGCAGCAGGGCGGCGAACGGGTCGGGCACCGGTGTGGGCGGGTCTCCGAGACGGATCAGCATTTCGCCGTCGCGGTCGAGGATGTCGTCGGTGGTGAGCCGGTGGATGCGGCTGAGGGGTTGGGCGTAGAGCAGCACCAGGCAGGCCACGGCTCTGATCGGCAGTGGCTGGGAGTCGTCGGTGGTGAAGCGGCGCAGGAGCGCGAGCCGGCGGTGCTGGGTGATCGGTGTGCCGGGTTGGAACGTCAGCCGGGGTGCGACCAGGTGGCGGGGCATGTCGCCGCGGTCGATCGCCCAGAGAAGGAAGCCGCGGACAAGCTCGCGCTGGTGGACCCGGTGGGTGAGGTTCCAGGTGTCGATGTCGGCTTGGCGGAGCTGGTGAGGGCGGAGCTGCTGGTCGTGCAGCCAGGTGAGGAACGTCTGCGCCTGGGTGAACTGCTGGGTGGCGTACTGGTGGGCGTTGGTGCGCAGCGGCCGACCGGCAGCGGTGGCACGCAGCCGTGGTAGCAGGTGCCAGAGTGCGAACTGGCGCAGGAGCTGCTCGTGGGGGTGCCCGGCGAGCTGGTCCAGGCGCCGGTGTAGCCACGCCTCGATGTCGAGCAGCCGCGGGTCGGCATCGGGCAGGATCCCGGCGGCGATCAGATGGTGACGGAGTCGCCGGACGGCGACCTGGTGGGGCCAGATGTGCAGCGCCTCGTGCGCGAGCCGAACCTGGCCGCTGGCCAGGGCGATCAGCAGATCCGCGGTGTGGGGCCGGGCCAGCCACCCCAGCATCCGTCGCGGGTCCGGGTCGGTTTTCAGGTGGTCGATCAGCGGCGCCAGGTCCGGGTGCGGTGCACCGGATCCGTCGTCGAGGAGCCGTTGCAGGCGAAGGGTCACCCGGCAGGGGAAGCAGGTCGGGTGCCGGCCGCGCCGGCCCGGTGGGACGGTGCGACACCGCCAGCACGCCTCGGGTTCGCTCATTCGGGGCGCAGCTGGGCGCGTTTGGGTCGGTAGGCGTTCAGGTCCGCTGTCCCGTCGGGGCGGGCGTTGGCCGTCTTCGCCGGGGCCGCGACGTTGTCCGCACGGGTCGCGATCAGCTGCGCGGGCGTGACGTCGAAGATGTCGCACAGCGCGGCGAGTACCGGCAGGGACAGCCGCTCCGGGGTCTGGGTGACCAGCCGCCAGACCTGCACCGCCGACAGGGTGATGCCCCGTTCGGCAAGCAGTGGGGCCAGGTCGGAGGCGTTGAACAGGCCGTGCGCGGCCATCGTCTCGCGCAGCCGCCACTGGTAGGAAACCGTCCGCCTGGCCGTCATGGGCGTGCCCCTCCTGGTCCGATCGCGGCCCGCATTGTCGCGTCCAGCGCGGAGCGCAACGTGCGGGTGCGGAAGTCCGAGGACACGCAGGTGTAGATCGCGGTGGTGGAGGCGTGCTCATGACCAACCTGTTGCTGGACGAACAGCGGGTCCCATCCGTCCTCGATCAGATGCGTCACGTAGGAGCGGCGCAGCGAGTGGACATCGAGTCCGGCCGGCAACCCGAGCGCGTTGCGGTACTCGGTGAGGCGCCGGTTGACGGCGCTCAGGGTGATCCGGCCGGCGCGTTCGGAGGGCCACAACGCCGGCGAGTCGGCCGCGGTTGGCATCAGCGGGCGCAGCTCGTCCACCCACTGGGTCAGGATGTCGGGGGTCCAGGGCCAGACGGTGAGCACGCTGCGGGGCTTGGGCGCCGAGCCCTTCATCGCTTTGCCGAACCGGACCCGGCACACCCCGAACGTGCCGAACTCGGCGGCGTGGGGGTTGGTCGCGAAGTCGGTCAGGTCGAGCATGACCACCTCCCGGCGGCGCAGCCCGTAGCTGTAGGCGACCTTGAACAGCGTCGCGTCGCGGAACAGCGACAGCCATCCCTTGCGACCCGCGGCCCGTGCGTGGGCCACCTGGTCGTCGGCGTAGTCGAACAGCGTCTGCAGCTCGGTGAGTGTGAACGCCCGCCGCGACGGGTCGGCCTCGGTGTCCTGGACGTGCACCGCGGTGTTCCACTCGTGGCAGATCTGCACCGGGTGCGAGCCGAACTGGTGCTCGCAGCGAGCCGGCCAGCCGTAGGCCGGATCGAGCAGATAGCGGCAAAAAGCGCTGACGGCGAGGGAGTAGTTGCGGATCGTCGACCGGCTCCGGCCGCGTACGGCCCGCAGGTCCGACAGCCACTCGTCGAGCATCTGCGGCCGCCACACCCACGGGAAAGCGTCGGCGTGCGCGGTGAACATCCGCACCACCCCGAGGCGTTTATCGACGGTGCTCACCGAGAGGTTCCGGGCCAGTTGCTGGTCCCGCCAGCCATCGAGCATCGCGGCGAACACCTGTTCGTCCGGGCGCAGCAGCGGCACCCCATCGACCAGATACAGCCCCGCAGCCCCCGACGGCGACCCTCCCGAACCGTGCCCCATCCCCGCCCTTCCGTCCAGACTTCATCCGATGAAGAGATATTTCATCAGATGAAGTCTGACGGTGAACGTGCAGGTCAGTACCGGTGTCGGGCGGCGTCCCGCGTAACACCCCCTGTCACGGAACCCAGTAGCCCCAGGTGCTTCCAGCGGGAGTGCGAACAGTGTCGAGTCCTTCATCCAATGAAACCCGCAGCGGTTGCAGCGAGTTATGCATCCGTCGGACGGACACAGCGTCCTCCCCACGCCCGTGGGGGTGATCCGCTGCTTCGGAGGGGCTGAGTACACCGCGGGTAGTCCTCCCCACGCGCGTCGGGCGATCTGCTCGCCGCACGTGCCGCGGACAATGGCGGTGTGGCGGCGGGATGGGGTCATCTTTACTCTCCCGAGATGTCCGCTGACCTCATGCTGACCTTTCCCGGTCAGATCGTGGGGGCGGTGAAGCGGTAGTTGTCGAGGAAGCGGAAGCCGTCCGGCGGGTTCGCGCACAGCAGCGCCCACGCGGCCAGCGTGGACGCGTCCTGAACCACGCCACCGGTCAGCATGCCGGTCCATTCTGCGTGGCTGAAACGCCGAGCGACAAGGTCCTGTTCTTCGAGGGAGGGCTGGCTCGCGCCGACGGTCAGGTCCGGCAGCGAACACCTGGCAGCCCTGGGTGGAATACCCGTAGGCGGTGAAAAGCCGGGCGTGTCGAACAGCTCACCTACCGCCCCGTCCCGCAGGAGCTCCATGTCCTCGATGCTGTCCGCCCCGGCGACCATGCCCGCGACCAGGCACCCGACCTTCACCGGTGCGTTCGCCCCTGTCGGGGCCGCCGGTCGCAGATACTCCTCGACCAGCTCGGACAAGCCGGCCTGTTCGGCGAGGCGCACCACCGGGACCAGCCCCGCGCAGCCCACCAGGTCAGGGTCGTCGAACCGCGCGTGCGTCCTCGACGCCGCATGCAACAATCGCACCTGCGAAGTGCCCTCTCGATCTGGCGGACGGAAGCCTAGAGAACTCCCATCCTCCCAGCTCAGAGGGCACTTCCGCGTTCAGGGACCCCAACAGACAGCCATAAACACCGGTGCATCCAGGGTTACTGGGCGCCGAAGGGCCGGCCCTGCTGGCCCTGACCGGCCTGCTCTCCGCCGAAGCGCTCGCCGGACTGTCCGCCCTGAGCTGCGCCTACCCCGACGAGCTCCCGCAGGCGGTTCTCGACGTACCGCTCGCTGTGGTTGGTCTTGTCGGCGATCCGGGCGATGAGGTCGTTGATACCGGTCGCGGCGTCGAGATCGGAGGCGCCGACCTGACCGAACTGGTCGAGCAGGCGGTAGCGAAGCTGCCGCCAGTTCTGGCGCAGCTCCTGCTCGACCTGCTGACGCTGCTGCTGCTCCTGCTGAGTCATTCCACCAGCCCTTTCGCCATGATTTTTATTGGTGCGTTGATGCGCGAGGGGGACGCTACCCAGTCGCGTCGCGGAACGCCGCCCAGCCATCGAGCCGGCGTGGATGCGGTCCAAACGCACCATTGCCTCAAGCCGGAAAACGGGAAGGGGTAGGCCGATGCCGTTCTCCTGGAACTATGTGACGTGGAGGGTGCGAAGACTGTCATCCACAACGCCGCCTGCGGTTGATGCCGAAGGAAAACCGGCCGGGCGTTGCTGAAGGAGAACGGCGGACGCTGACGCTCCTGTGCTGCCGGCTGCTCTGAGTGGCGGGTGGGATGGCGTTGTAGATCTCGCAGGCGTCGTATCGCTTCAGGCAGCCGACGGACCTCGCGTGGGGTTTTGCCTTCGGTGAGGCGTCGTTGCTGGTAGGCGCGGGTGCGGGGGTCGCAGCGCAGACGGGTGATGACAAGGCGGGTGGAGGGCGGCGTTGGCCTGGCGGCCGCTACCGCGGCTCGAGGCGGTGACAGCGGGTCTTGCCGGATGACGCCGCGGGCTTCCCGCCGAACGGTGATGTCCACAGGTCGACCGGTCGATGGCGAGGGCGTCAGGATTGTCACAGTCGACGGTGTCGCGCAGGTGGCAGGCGTTCGGCCTCCAACCGCAGATGGTTGAGACGTGGAAGCTATCGGCGGACCGCTGTTCGTGGACAAGGTCCTGACGTGGCCGGTGTCTACCTCTACCCGCCCCAGAAGGGGATCGTTCTCTGCGTCAACGAACAATCCCGGATCCAGATACAGGCCCTGGATCGCGCCGTACCAGTGCGGCCACCTCAGCCGCAGGCCTCGGGTGGAGACGCGGTGTGCGTCGTGGCCAGGTGTGGTCCGCTGCGTTGTTGCGGTGGAAGGCTGATGCAGGTGCTGCATAGATGTGATTTGTGCACCTGAGCTGGCTAGATGACGGGCAGAAACGCCAGATAGAAGGGCTACCGGGGCTGTGGAGCGTAGGGCGTGGGACTGCGTCAGGGTCTCGCGGTGTGCTCGTCGGCCGTTGCTGCCGGTCGGGGGCGATCGGCGGGCTGCGCGGGCTCGCCTGTGTGAGGGGATCCGCTGTCGCGGGGGGAGGCGACCATCGGTGAGGTCTGTGTCGAGAGGGAATCTGCAGCGCGGGGATTCGTGGCGGACCGGGTCGGGGCGCGCTGGGGACGCGGCGGCCCGTGGTCGCGAGGCCGAGGATGTGCTGGATTCGCTGAGTGAGGTGGTGTTCCGGACCGACGCTGAGGGCCGTTGGACCTATCTGAACCGGGCCTGGACGATCCTGACCGGTTTCGATGTCCACGCCAGTCTGGGGGGCCGGTTCCTGGACTATGTCCACCCTGACGAGGTCGAGTACACCGTCACGCTGTTCATGAGTGTGGTCGCGGGCGGTGCCGACCACTGCCACCACGAGACCCGCTATCGGACCCGGGACGGAAGCTACCGCCGGGTCCAGATCAGGGCCACCGTCGTGCGGGACGCGGCGGGTGCTGTGGTCGGCAGAATCGGGACGATCCTGGACGTCACCGCCGCCCGCCGGGATGAGCGGACCATCGGGGAACACGCCGCGCTGCTGGATCTGGTGTCCGCCGGGGTACCCGCCGGCGAGCTGCCGATAGGGGTGGCCCTGTATGACGCCGACCTGCGGCTGTGGCGCGGATCACCGGTCATCGACGAGATCGCCGGTGTGCCCCAGCGTGTCGGGGACCGTCTCGCCCACCTGGCGGAACGCCTGTCGCCGGCCGGCCCGCACCAGCGCTGCCTGGGCGGCGAAGGGGGCATGGTCGCTACCGCGCTGGCCACCCACCACGCCCAGGTCGGCGATCTCGATCTGAGAAGGGAGCACGATCCCGCCCGGTCGGTGCGAATCACGGTGATCCCTTGGTTGCGGGACGGTGAGGAGATGCTCGCGCTCGTCCTCACCGACATCACCGACCTCCGTCGGGCCGAGCGGGAGGCACACCGGCTCTGCCAGCGGGCGGAGCGGGGCAGGGCCTGGCTGGCGGCCAGCGCCGAGATCACGACCAGCGTGCTCGCCGCCCCGGACCCCCGCGACGCGCTCGATCTCGTCGCGCGGATCGGCCGCCGCACAGCCGCCGCGGACCTGGGCATCCTCGCCGTCCCCGACGAAGACGACACCCTGGTCGTGACCGCCGCCGCCGTGGCCCCCGACCTGCCCGCCGACGCGGAGGCACTGCGAGGGCTGACCGTCACCCGCGACGCCGACTCCTGGGCGGCCATGCGCACCGCGGGCCGAACCGTCGTTCTGAAAGGTCTGCACGTGCGAGGTAATCGGGCCGTTCCCACCCCGGAACTGACCCTCACGGGCGCGCTGGCCGTGCCGCTACGCCTCGCCCGGAACACGTCGGCGATCATGATCCTCGGGTACCGGTCCAGCTCGCCGCACCTTGCCGCGTCCGACATCGAGCTGGTCGAGGCGTTCGCCGCCGAGGCCGCGCTCGCCCTCGACCTGGCCGAGGCGCACCAGGAACGCGCCCGCCTCGCGGTCCTCGAGGATCGCGACCGCATCGCCCGCGACCTGGGCGACCTCGTCCTCCAACGCCTGTTCGCCATCGGCCTGCACCTGCAGTCCCTGACCCGCGCAGCCGGCGACCTCATCAACGCACGACTCACCGCGGCCATCAGCGCCCTCGACCAGACCATCGAGGAGATCCGCCACACGATCCTGCACGTGCAACCCACATGATCCGGGCAGCACCGCCATGGTTTGCCTGCAGTGGTGAGCGGCGCGTCGGCTCGGCGCGGCCGCCGGTTCGATGATCCGGGGCATGGCGGAACGGGCGCGGGTCCGGGAGATCGACCCGGACGAGGATCGTGCGCTGATCCTCGGGCCGGGGTGACGCGGCGCCGAGCGCAGAGGACCCTGTTCTCAGCGCCGGCTATAACCCCAGCGCGGATCACGGAAATGACGTTCCTGTCGGAGGACCGGGTCCGGGATGCGGTCCCGAAGGAGCCCTGCGGTTTCCTCTCGGCCTGCCGCATGCCGGGATACCGCTGGCAGGCGCGGTCGCGGCGGCGAGTGGACCGGGTCGCGCCACGAGGCTCACAATGGGCGACCGTGACCGATCCCGTGAGCGCCGCCCAGCGCGCGTTGGCCCTGCTCACCGGCCAGCTCCACGTCGCAGACTACGAAGGCGGCCCGGACACCACCGCGCTGCGGGCGGCACAGCGACACCTCGACGCGATCATCCGCGACGCCGCTACCCGTGCCCCGATCGAGACCATCACCAGCGTGGAGCGGCTGGCCGTGGGACTCCTCCTGCAGCTCGCCAAGACCACCCACACATCCCCGCAGGCCACGCTCCAGGACATCGCCGTCCTCCACGCCCGCCAAAGCACGGACGCCGACCCGGCCGTCGCCTTGCTGACCGCCCGCCTCGACATGGCCGACACGACACCGGCCACGGCACCGTTGGACGCGGTACGTCAAGAACTGATCTTCCACGCGGTGCAGAGCAACCCCCAGCGCATCCTGCGCACCTTGACCATGGTCGCCACCGCGTTGCTCATGGCCCTCGCCGAAGCCCTGGGATCAACCCCCGAGAAGCTGATCGCTCGCCTCGCTCTCTACACCTACCCGCACGACCACTGACCTGTCGCGGGGGACGACATCGGCCGTCCTCGCGCCCGCGCGCTGCGGCCGACCTGGTCGGGCACGGGCCGGCGCGACCCGCGTCACCAGCGACCGGTCGACGTAGGGGCCGGTGAGCTGTCCGTGGCGCGGCGTCCCCACCCCGCCCGGCATGGCGGGCTCGCGGAGAGACCGGCGTTGGCCGCCGTCCGCCGGGGACCGGTAAAACCACGCTCGCCACCTCATCGGCTACCCAGCGTGACTATGACGCGAGTCGGCACCGTTTGTCGCTGGGAGTGAGCGCCGGTCTCGATGATGGTGCCGCCGAATCGCCTCATCGGGATATCCCCGGCCCTATCCGTCATCATGAGATGAGCCAGGTGATGGCTAACTACGCCACGGTCGCCATGACGATCGCCGTGGCCAGGACGAACTGCACGGGCCGCCGCAGCCAACCCCCTACGACCGCGACCGTCGGTACCTACCGATGGGCTCCGAACCAAGGCCGCGCTCCTCTAACCGTCGCAGGGAGGCCACGCCGAGCGCAGCGGCGGTTCGTGTCGTCGCGAGGTGCTCGTGATTCAGTCGTCGAATCCGACGGTCTCCGGAGTGAGCGGGCGTGTGGCTGGCCTGGTCTGAAAGCTGACATTCCAGTCATCGTGTTCCGGTTCGCCGGCCATGCTGGCCTCCCATCGGTAGCGCGTGCCCGCGGTCAGTGTCAGCGGCGGTAGGGTGATCGCGAGAGGGATCTGCAGGGGGGAGCCCTCGGCCAGGTCCTGGGGGCGGCCCGCCTCCAGGACTGCTTCGAGTCGTACGGGCTGAGGCCCGGCCGGCCCGGGCTGGATGGCTGGTGCGCGTCCTGGTCGTGTAGCTCGAGTTGCAGCGTGAACGGTGAGTTTGCTCGGTCCCAGGGCACCTCGATCAGGAGGCCGAGGGCGGACGGGGCAGGCGACGGCCCGACGAGGTTCCAGCCGCCGCCGAGGATGTACAGCTTGCCCTCCGAGACCTGTGCGGCATCGCAGAGGATCATGGTAAGTTTTACGGACTACTCCCGATCTACTCGCGCGGCGGGCGCAACGCGGCCAATCGGCAAGGGCTGGCTCTACATTGCCGACGTAGGGCTGATACCTGTGGCCGTGAGGCGTTCGTTTCGTCTACCTGTGGCCGTGAGGCGTTCGTTTCGTCGCGATCAGACCGCCGCTCCCGGTGACCATGAGGTTCAGGATCGCCGCGGGAGGCGGTCGTCGAACGCGATCTCGACAGTCTGCAGGAAGGACCCGGCACCCTCCGCGGATATGCGCCCGGGTCTGCGCCCGGGTCGCGATCGCGACGGGGCAGATCGCCTGCGCCGAACGCCACACGCGCGACGCCGCCGATCTCCGCCAGCGCACCCAGCCAGCCTCCGGGCAGACGAACTGGCAACCAGCTGGGCGTGGACCCGCCACCGACCACGGCGTGAGGCGTGCAGGCTGCCCCTCTACCCGGCGATCCGCCTCGCGCACGCTGGTCAGCCTCCGCCAGATCGTCATCATCGCGGAGAACCGCTGGCTGGTCGGCGAATATATATATGCAGTGGTGTCAACGGGCCTGGTGTACGTAGATCGATGATCTAGCGACTCGCCGGAGCGGGGGTCCGTGACGTAGGACCACCGCGCGATCTGTGGGTGTGTCGGTGATCGTAGTGCCGTGCATACTCGGCCAGGACCACGTGCAGGTGCTCTTCGCCGAAGATCAGCTCCGGTCGGCGACCTTGGTCCGGACCGTGCGGACGAACCGTTCCGCGTAGGCATTCGCCCGCGGAGTCCGGGGTGGGATCTTGACCGTGTCGATACCGGCATCGGCGAGGATCGCGTCGAACTACGAGCCCCGCGGCAGTTGGTCGAAATCCGCGCCGCTCGTAGAAACCGCCTGGCGAAGGATCAACAGTGGGACCCACTCCACGATCGCCGTGTCCAGGGTGAACTGCACGGGCCGCCGCATCCAACCCCCTACGACACGACCGATGGGCTCCGAACCAAGGTCACCCAGGCCCGAACAGGCGCGGCACCGTTCCTCCGCGACGAGGGCACCGTCCAGCACAACGTTCGTGGAGAGCGACGGCGCGGACGAGCCCAACCCCCTGCGCACGCCCGCGCCGGGGAGGCTGATGAGCTCGCCGCCCTGGCGGTACGAGCGGACGGCGATCGACGAGTTGGTGGTACCGGCGTGTTTCCATCGCGCTACCAGCAGGCCCCTGCTGTCGTCCTGTTCCACGCGGGGTTGCATCATCTGCGCGGTGAGCGAGAGTGCGGAGATGGGCGGAGGCGCGGCCGCGGCTGGTGGCATCCCGCGTCGATCATCTGCCTCGATGGGGTCGGTATCCGCGCCGGTCAGCACGGCAGCCTCGCTGGCATCGACACCACCGAACCTGCATGCCTTCGCCGGGGCCGACAGGCCGCCGGTCGAGGAACTGGATCTTTCCTCGGTGGTGGTCGGAGCGCAGCGTGGTGACGAGGCTGCCTTCAGGCTGATCTACCGGACGGTCCAGCCTGGTCTGCTGCGGTACCTGCGGGTACTCGTCGGTGACGACGCCGAGGACGTGGCGTCCGAGGCGTGGCTGCAGATCGCCCGGGACCTGGCGTCGTTCCGCGGGGACCTCGACGGGTTCCGCGGCTGGGCAGCCACGATCGCGCGTCATCGCGCGCTCGACCACCTGCGTCGGCGCACTCGCCGTCAGCGAAACGACATACCGGTCGAGATGGTGACGACGGAGTTGGCAGCGCCCGACGACACCGCCGGAGGGGCGTTGGAAGCGATGTCCACCGAGGCCGCCCTACGCCTGATCGCGGGCCTGCCGATGGACCAGGCGGAGGCGGTGCTCCTGCGGGTAGTCATGGGGCTGGACGCGAAGACCGCGGGACGGGTCCTGGGTAAGCGTGCCGGCGCGGTCCGCATCGCGGCGCACCGGGGGTTGCGCCGGCTCGCCGAACAGCTCGCCGAGCAGGGGATCACCGATGCCGGTCGACCGGAGGCAGGTGAACATGGTCGGGGTGACAGCCCGCGACGATAACCACCGGATGCGGTCAGGTGTAACACCGGCGAGAGCTTCGACGCTGAAGGACGTGAGATGAGCACACACCGACCCCGTCGGATCGGCCGGGGCGAGGCAGAGCGGATGCTTCGCGGCGGCCCGGTCAACGACGGAGCCGGTATGGATCCCCTTGCCGACCTGCTCGCCGCCGTGGCCGTTCCGGCCCGCGATGGCGAGCTCGACGGTGAGGAAGCGGCCGTGGCTGCTTTTCGGGAGGCGCGTCTCGCCCACGTCACCCAGCCTCGGAGAAGATCAATGATCAAGCTGTTGCTCGCAAGGCTCCTGACCGTGAAGGTCGCCGCCATGGCGGCTGGGGCCACGGCTGTCGGTGGCGTCGCCGTCGCTGCCAGCGCAGGAGTACTCCCCATCGCCGGTGGCAGTGGCAGCGCCACCGTGTCCCCAACGGCCACGCCCTCCGCCGAGGTGAGCGTCCCGGCCATCCATCACGCGCCGGGCGTCTCGGCGTCGCTGCTCGGCCTGTGCCACACCTACACGGCCGCCGCGGCGACCAACGCCAGCACGGCGCTCGATTCCCCGGGCATGAGCGCGCTGGTCACCGCCGCCGGCGGCGGTGGCAAGGTCCGCGCCTTCTGCACGAAGGCACTGCAGGCGGAGGTTGACGCTGCCGCGACACCAGGCGCCGCTGCGAACGCGAGTGCGGGGCCGGGCGGGACGGGTGTCGACGCGCAGGTTCCGAGTGCGGGAGTAGGAGCGACCGCGGGACCGGATGGTGCGGGTCTTGGCATCAACGTGGGGCCGAGCGCCGGTGCGAACGCGAGTGCGGGGCCGGGCGGGACGGGTGTCGACGCGCAGGTTCCGAGTGCGGGAGTAGGAGCGACCGCGGGACCGGATGGTGCGGGTCTTGGCATCAACGTGGGGCCGAGCACGGCGGTGGATGTGAACGCTGGCCAGAGCGGCGCCGGCCTCGGTGTCAGCGCGGCGCCCTCGGTTCATCGCTGACCGGGAGGCGCCGCAGGAGGTCTGGTAGATCACCACAGCCGTACTGACGTAATCTACCAAGCGTCGCTCGGCCCACTGAGAGTTCCTCGCATTTCTGTCGATCATCACCCGTGACCTCGGCTCCACCCACGGTGCGGGCAGCACGGGCCCCCTTCGCCCCGTGCTGCGTGGCCTTGGGATCCACGCCGAGGAGCTCGACCAGCCGCCGGTTGTCGCCGCTGCTTACAGGGCCACCGGTTGTCGGGTGTAACACCGGCGAACGTTTCGACGCTGCAAGGATGGGGCTGGCTACCTGCGGTCCCGATCACTGCCCGACGGCTCCCCCACTCCAGCAGCGAGGCACGCCAGACCCGCGCAGGGAAGGAATCGCCATGGCAGACGTGTCGATCTGGTTCGCAACGCAGGACGCCGAGATCGTCGTGAACCTATCTGCTGGCCAGGCGCTCCTGCTGGCCGAGGCCATCACCCGCAACGTCGCGGATGCAGTGTCCAGACCAGGGCAAACCGGGGCCGACTCGCCCTGCCCTACCCGTCAAGATGACCTGGGCCAGGCAAGGCCAGTCATCTTGTAACCGGGCCAGGTTGGCAGATCACCGGTCCGCGTCGCCGCGGTGTTCAAGGTAGGGCGTTACCTGGGCCGGTGGACCAGGTGCTGCCCGCTTCACGTAGGTTATACGCGCAGGATCGTGCGGCGGATCTCCTCGATGGTCTGGTGTGATCTCGGCGCTGGCCGCCAGCCAGGCCCTGCCCCGCTCCGCCTGCTGGCACGGCCGGCGTGCTTCTCGCTCGGCCCGACGCAGGTCGGTGATGTCGGTGAAGACCGGCGCGAGCATCTCCTCCTCACCACGCGTGCATCTGCAGTCCCTGACCCGCGTAGCCGGCGACCTCATCAGCGCACGCCTTACCACGGCCATCAGCGCCCTCGACCAATCGCCGTTCCCGACGACGACGGCACCTTGGTCGTGACCGCCGCCGCTGTGGCCCCCGACCTGCCCCTCGCCGCGGCGCTGGCCGTACCGCTACGCCTCGTCCGGTACCAACCGGCGCACGACCAGCGTGCTCACCGCCCCGGATCCGAGCGACGCACTCGGTCTCGTCGCGCGGATCGGCCGGCGGACCGCCGCCGCGGACGTAGGCATGGTCGACGCCCGCCGCGTCTTCCTGCGCCCGACATCGAGCTGGTCGAGGCCTTCGCCGCCGACGCCGGGCGCCGGGCTGTGCGCCAGCGTCGGCCTGGCGGGTGTGTCGTCCGGGTCGGGCCTGTCCTCGCTGGAGACGTAGCAGGCTCCGGATCGTTGCTCGTCTTATATATGAGTGAGGTGATCCCGTGGATGCGGTCGCGCTCCGCACCTGGCGCGCCTGCGACCAGCCCACCCACACCGCCCTGCTCGGCGCCCAGCTCGCCGGCGCCGTCCTCGCCCTGCCGGAGCTGTAACACCGGGGCCCTGGGCATCGCCGCCAAACCAGGACCCCGGCGAGGGCGGGGATGCGCAGCCCGCCCCGCGCACACCCCACCACACCCCGAACGGTTCACCACGCACCCCATCGCCGTGTGTCACCCACCGAAAGGCCCACGGCCTTGATCCGTCCCGACCCGACCGGCCGGTACGGCTCTGTTGCCTCGGCGGAGTCCGCAGTCCCGCGACCGCCGATCGGTCATGATCGATTGAGGGACTGTCTCGCCAATGGTGTTTCCGGCGGATTTGATCAGTAGGACTCGGCGGACGGCCAGCGATCACGGAACGTGATCGAGAAGGCGTCGATCACGGGCTTCCAGCGGACCATCCACCGGGCGCGACCGGCCCCGGTGGGGTCCAGGCTGCGGGTCACAAGGTACAGGCACTTCAACGCGGCCTGGTCGCTGGGGAAATGACCGCGGGCCCGTACAGCGCGGCGGTAGCGGGCGTTCAGCGACTCGATCGCGTTCGTGGAACGCAGCACTCGCCGTATCTCCACGTCGTAGTCGAGGAACGGGATGAACTCCTCCCAGGCGTTGCGCCACAGCCGGATAACGGCCCGGTACTTCTTGCCCCAGATTTCCTCGAAATCGTCTATCGCGGCTTCGGCCGCGGCCGGGTTCGGCGCCGTGTAGATCTTCTTCAGGTCACGTTTCACCGCGTCGTGATCGGTGCGGGACGTCAACCGGAACGTGTTGCGGATGAGGTGAATGATGCATGTCTGCACGGTGGTCGCCGGCCACACGTTCTCGACGACCTCAGGTAGCCCTTTCAATCCGTCGCAGACGAGGAAGAACACGTCGGCGACCCCACGGTTACGCAGGTCGGTCAGCACCGACATCCAAAATTTCGCGCCTTCGCCACCGGTGCCCGCCCACAGGCCCAGGACGCCCTTGGAGCCGTCCACCGTGACCCCGATGGCCGTGTAGACAGGCCGGTTGGCGACCTGCCCGTCCCGGATCTTCACGAGGACAGCGTCGATGAAAATCGCTACGTACACGCGATCGAGCGGCCTGGACGCCCACTCGGCCATCTCCGCGAGGACCCGGTCCGTGATCCGGGAAACGGTCTCCTTCGACACCGAAGCCCCGTAGATCTCCTCGAAATGTGCCGAGATCTCACCGGTCGTCAGGCCTTTCGCGTACAGCGACAACACGATCTCGTCCACACCGGTGAGCCGCCGCTGCCTTTTCTTCACGATCTGCGGCTCGAACGTCGACTCCCGGTCCCGCGGAACCGAGATCTCAACCTCGCCGGCCGCCTCGGAAACAACCGTCTTCGTTCGGCTGCCGTTGCGGATGTTCATCGATTCGCGGTCTGCGGGGGCGCGGTTCTTCTCGTGCCCGAGGTGCTCGGTCATCTCCTCGGTAAGCGCGGCTTCCAACACGGACTTCGTGAACAGCTTCAACAAGCCGTCCGGACCCGTCAGCGCCAGGCCACGGGCCTTCGCGTCCGCGACCATCGCCGCCGCGGCGGCCTGCTCCGGCGACAGCTGCCGCCCCGACTCACGATCTTGCTTGCGAGGGGTCATATCACCCGATGTCATCACTCACAGTGCCCATCACGCCGGACCTGCGCCCGGCGTGTCGGGCCGGAAACACCGATCTTGAAACAGCCCCCGACCGCCTCTGGACCCTGCCCACCCAACGCATCGGAGACGGCCAAGCAGTCATGATCGAACCCGCCAGCAACGAACAAGGCTGGGCCGCCCGCACCGCAGGCCGCGACCGCTACCACCCCATCGACTACGACGGACTGATGCTATTTGCCAGCCCTCGCGGCTAAAATCCCAGCTCAGCAAGTGTCGTCCCCGCGCACGCGGGGGTCTTCCGCCCGCCGCGGCGCGAGCCGGGCCCGGGTGAGGGTCGTCCCCGCGCACGCGGGGGTCTTCCCCTGCCGCCCGGCATACCCCGCCAGCACATGGTGTCGTCCCCGCGCACGCGGGGGTCTTCCCGTTCCCGGGCGGGCGCCCGACACGCCCGCGAGGTCGTCCCCGCGCACGCGGGGGTCTTCCCCGTGGTGTGGGAACATGCCGTCTGCGGATGAGGTCGTCCCCGCGCACGCGGGGGTCTTCCCGCCACGGCCCGCGCCGCCTCCTCGGCCGTGCCGTGGTCCCCGCGCACGCGGGGGTCTTCCGTCATCGCCGAATCCGGCGCCCTCGTCTTCGTTGTCGTCCCCGCGCACGCGGGGGTCTTCCGACCCGGGTGTGGCCGGTCGTGTCCTCGGGCCGGTCGTCCCCGCGCACGCGGGGGTCTTCCCTTCGTCCAGTTCACCCCTGGCGGCGTGCGCTGGTCGTCCCCGCGCACGCGGGGGTCTTCCGCGAGTTGGATCATTGGCTCGCTCCCACGCCGGGTCGTCCCGCGCACGCGGGGGTCTTCCGGCAGGCCCCGCTCGCCGAGGTAGTCCGAACGCGTCGTCCCCGCGCACGCGGGGGTCTTCCCTCCCGCACGGTCGCGGTCTTCCGTGCCTGCACGTCGTCCCCGCGCACGCGGGCGTCTTCCCCGCGTTGGACCCGTTCGGGAACGAGCTGCGGAGTCGTCCCCGCGCACGCGGGGCTGTTGACGCCGAGCGAAATCTTGAGGTGTATCCCGTTCCTCGGACACCTTTCGAGATGGGGCTGCCCCTCCTGGCTCTCCTGGAGGGACCCGAGTCGTACACCCCGCTACGAGGCATCCAGACACCGTCCTGATAACTCCCCTCACAAGATTTTTAGAGAAACTGCCCCCGACGCGGGCCTGTAAAAGCTACGGCTCTGGCTCATATTCGGTTGTGACGCAACGTGAGTAGACGCCTGACGTCCACCTCGCCTGACGTCGGATGATTTGGGCATCCGCCCCGTGGGTCGCCGGACTTCGGGCCGATGCCAAGCTGCCCGGTTTGACCGATTGGCCGGCCGGCGGCACCCACCTGCGACGTTGACGCACGGTCACCATCGGATGTGCACCGGAGCCGATCTTGACACGGTCCCATAGGCCATTGGCCGTTCACCAGGTGCAGCGGGCACGCGAAGCTGCTATGTCATGTCAGGCCGCCTTGGGTTCCCGGTTGGCGGGCGCGGCTGATCGTTCCTGGCGTTCGAGGAGCTTGAACACCTGGCGGGCGACGGCGCGCTTGAGGCAGCGCTGCGCGTCGCGGGAGGACTTCACCCTCGGCGGACCGTTTCGCGATATAGGCACGAGTCGCCGGGTCGGCTCTGGCCTGGACGGGAACGACCGTGTGCAGGGCCCGGCTGAGCTGGCGGTCCCCCGCTCGGTTGAGTCGGTGGCGGGTGGTCAAGCGGGAGGAAGCGGGGATCGGTGCGGCGCCGGCGAAGGCGGCGAACGCCGCGTCGGAACGGAACCGCCCGCGGTGCGACCAGCCGACCAGGACCTGCGCGGTGCTGATCGGCCCGACGCCAACGAGCGCCAACAGCTCGGGCGCCATCGCCTGGACCAGCAGGTCGATCTCCTTTTCGAGTTCCCTGGCTTCCGTCGTCAACGTCTGTATCCGCTCGGCGGCGCACCGCAGCGCCCGCACGGTCGCGCGTAGTTCGATGTCGTCGCCGCGGCGCGTGGTCCGCGCCAGGCAGGAAGCGATCTGCTGCTTGCTCGTCCGACCACGCAACTCGGCGCGGAGAGCCTCGGGAGCGGACACGATGAGCGCTTTGAGCTGGTTGACCGCCGCAGTCCAGGCGAGAACAGCGCCGCCACGGGTGGCGAGCAGAACCCGGAGGGCCTCACGTTCACTGCGGCGGCGTGGGTGGATCAGATGCTCGGAGACAAGGGCCTCACGTGCCGCGCGGACGGCGTCGAGGGCATCGGTCTTGCGGCCTGAATCACCGTGCGGCCAGGCCTCATTCGGGTCGGAGAAGTCGGGCGATCTTCACCTCGAACTCCTCGCGGCTGAGTACTCCCGCCTCTCGCAGTGCAGCGATCCTGCGCAGCCGGTCGTCGCGGACCGGATCAGCCGGGAGTTCGGGGGGCGGAGCGGGCGGCGGCGGGCCGAGACGGCCTTGGATAAGGTCCACGATCCTTCTGCCGTCGCGCTTGTTCACCTTCGCGATCTCCATCCGGTCGCCCGCGGCGTGAACGATGATTCTCCCCAGCATCATGCCGCCGGCCCATTCCACCGAGGAGACGTTCGTCAGCAGGAGGTCTTCGCTGGACCGGTACCTGTGGCCTGCCAGCACGAACAACAGCCGGCGATCGGTAAGCACGAGGATTCCGCCGCCCCTGCCGCGCGATCCTCTTGCCATGTCCGTGACGAGTTCGCCGGCCCACAGGTACTCCGCAAGACACCGGATCTGCCGGCCGCCGCCGATCCCGTGTCGCATTTTCTGGCTGGCCTGTCTGATGTCCTCTCGCATCTCGACACGCCCAGGTCATGAACGATGAGCAAGGTCCACTCGCCCTGGCTGCCCGGCTGGCCGCGGCCCACGGCCCATCCTTGCGTCGAGGACGAAGTGGCGGTGCTGAAGACCCGGCTCGTTGCGCCCGAAGACCAGTTCGGATCGCGCGCCCGAGGAAAGGTTCTTCTGGATCTCGACAGCGAGCTGATAGTCCTCGTCTCGGACTGTCGAGTGCGCGAAGTCGAACAGTCTCTCCGCACCCGCCCGGGTGGTCTCGTCCTCGAGGTTCAGCCCGGAGGCGTTCTGGTGGCAGGTCACCGAGTGCCCGGGTCCGCTGCCGGGGTAGATCCGGAAGACCTCGCTGTTGGCGGCACTCACCGAAACGACGATGTTGGGAAACAGCGCATAAGCGATCGACAGGTTGTCCAGCGGCTTCCACTCTTCGGCGGGAATGTCCGTGAGGCGCGTGATGTGCCGCAACGGAACGACCAGCCGATGGTGCGGGCCGAACGAGTCGAAAAGCGCGCAGTTTCCCAGGGCGAGCTGGGCGAACGTGCCGCGGTGCAGGGTGGAGAAGTGATAGCTCTCGGCGAAGGTGTCCAGAGCGAGCTTCCAGTTGATCGGGAAGTCGAGCACCCGCTCACCCACCAGCGACCAGTCGCCGATCCCCCACGAGGCAAGCTCCGGACCGAGCGGCCCCAGATGGGCCTCGATGTCCAGGGGCCCGTTCTCCGGCTGGAGGCCGACCCACAGAAACCCGGCATGCTCCGCGGCCGGCAGTTCCGTGAGGCCGGTTCCGCCAGCCGTCAGCGACGGGAAACCCTCACGGCCGGGCCCTCCGACGAAGCGGCCCTGTGCGTCGTACGTCCAGGCGTGGTACGGGCACACAAACCGTTCGGCTGTGCCGCAGCGCACCGCGACCGGTGCCTGGCGATGAGCGCAGATGTTGTGGAAGGCCCTGACGGTGCCGTCCTGACTCCGGGTCAGGAGCACGGGAACGTCCATCACCGTCTTCGTGCAGAAACTTCCGGCGGTCGGCAGCTCCGAGCGGTAGCCGACCAGCTGTGGCGAGCCGAGGACGAGTTCCCGTTCGCGTTCGAAACGTTCCTGGCTGGTGTAGGCGTCGGCCGGCTGACGGCGTTCAGCCGGCTCCATGTCGGTTGTCCGGTCCGTGGCGACTGTGAGCGCGCGCCGGGTGAGGTCCATGAGCTCGCTGCGGTCCATCGGGGCTCCGTAAGTTGTTGGGCGGCCCGGGAGGACCGGATGTGGCTGATCGGTGCTTGCCCTTGGTGGCTTCCAAGGAGTGGCCGTCCGGTTCTCCGGGGCACCCTGGCCGCTGATTGAGATGCGCGTTCCGGTCGCTGTTTGCGGAGATGACGGCGGGGTGTTCCTCGGGCCGCAGGCATGCTGGTGGCAGCGAGGAGTGATGCGTGGGCGAGACACGTGCCCGGGTCTGGGTCGGTATCGATGTCGGCAAGGCCCATCACTGGGCGAGCGCGGTCGACGACACCGGCGCCCAGGTGTGGTCGAAGAAGATCGCCAACGACGAGACGGTGATCCTGACCGCGATCGGTGAGGCTCTCGGGCTCGCGGAACGGGTGTCGTGGGCGGTCGACATCTCCGGGACGACGTCCGCGCTGCTGCTGGCGCTGCTGGCCGCGCACGGCCAGCAGGCCGTCTATGTCCCGGGCCGGATGGTCAACCGGATGGCCGGGGCCTACCGCGGCGAGGGCAAGACCGATGCGCGGGACGCGTTCGTCATCGCCGAGACCGCCCGCCAGCGCCGTGACCTGGCCGCCGTCGACGTGCCCGCGCAGCTGGCCGCAGATCTGGCGTTGCTGACCGCGCACCGCACCGATCTGGTCGCCGACCGGGTCCGCCTGGTCAACCGGCTCCGCGACGTGCTCACCGGGATCTTCCCTGCGTTGGAACGGGCCTTCGACTACTCGGCCCACAAGGGCGCGCTGATCCTGCTGACCGGCTACCAGACCCCCTACGCGCTGCGCGGCCGCGGCCGGGCCCGGCTGACCGCCTGGCTTACCCGCCGCGGACACGGTGGCCGCCACCGCCCTTCAAGCCGCCCAGGCCCAGCAGACCGCACTGCCCGGCGAGAAGATCGCCGCCCAGATCGTCGCCGACCTCGCCGCTCAGGTCCTCGCGCTCGACGACCGGATCAGACGCACCGACAGACAGATCGCCGAGACGTTCCGGACCCACCCCCAGGCCCAGATCATCGAGTCGCTGCCCGGGATCGGCCCGAGCCTCGGTGCCGAGTTCGTCGTCGCCGTCGGCGACCTGGCCGCCTACCGGGACGCGGGCCACCTGGCCTCCGCAGCCGGCCTGGTCCCCGTCCCCCGCGACTCCGGGCGGCGCACCGGCAACCTGCACCGGCCCCAGCGCTACAGCCGCCGGCTGCGCCGCGTGTTCTACCTGTCCGCGCAGACCAGCATCATCCGCGACGGACCGAACCGGGACTTCTACCGCAAGAAACGCGGCGAGGGCCTCAAACACGTCCAGGCCGTCATCGCCCTGGCCCGCCGACGCGTCGACGTCCTGTGGGCACTCCTGCGCGACAAAAGAATCTTCACCGCCGCCCCGCCCGTCGCGCAGGGCACTTGACTCAGTCATTGAGACTCCCCGGTACGGCGGCCGGGTCATGGCCGGCCCGCCAAGTGATCGGTAGATTCTCCGGCCGATCGTGTCGGGCGGGAGAGAAATCAGGACTTGTGGATCTCCTCGAGAACGTCGGTGGTACGGCATGCCGCGTTCTCTGTCTTCAGCCGGGTGGCCAGCCGCGCTGCACGTTCCCGTGGTTCGTGGGCCAGCAGGGGGACCGCGGCAGCGACGAGGGCCCGCTCGCTCATCTCGGAAAAGCGAAGGGATGCGCCGATACCGAGGCGTTCGAGCCGGGCGCCCCAGAAGGGCTGGTCACCGATGACCGAGCACACGACGGTCGGCAGTCCGGCTGCGACGGAGGCCGCTGTGGTGCCGGCGCCGCCGTGGTGCACGGCGATGCGGCAACGCGGGAGCACCGTGTCGTGGTCGAGGTCTCCGACGACGCACACCCGCCGGTCGGCGCTGACGCCGGTCGTGGCCCACGCCCCGCTCACCAGCGCGCGCAGCCCCAGTCTGTCGGCGACCGTGCTGAGCAACTCGAGGATCCGGGGCGGATCCAGGACCGGCATGCTCCCGAATCCGAAGTATGCGGGTGGCTCGCCCTCGTCCAGCCACTGGTCGACGGCGGGGTCGAGCTGGTGCTCCCCGAGCAGCCGGCGCTGCTCGGGCGACAGAGTGAGGAAACCGACCAGCGGGCGACGCTGACCCCAGTCAGCGAGTTCTGGCACCAGGAACCGGCTGTAGGCCTGGATTTCCGTCGAGCCGGCCCGCGCCAGCCGGCGTGGGGTGGGTTCCCGGGCCGGCCGCAGGCCCAGCCTCGCACGCAGCCGGTTGACGTCGGCGGCGAGGGCCCGCCACCCGGCGAACTCGACAGCCGGATACATCAGGCGGTTGACGACCCGCGGCAGCCGGCGGGTGCTGGCGATGAAGAAGGGGAAATCTCCGTTGGCCCGCATCGGCGCGTGGTGCAGACATGCCATCGGCACCCCCCGCCACTCCGCGATACAGGCCGCCTCGTCCTCGATGGTCACACCGGACACGATGAGATCGGTGCCGGTGGAGATGTCCGCCATGGCGTCGGCGATACGTTCCGCCCACTGGCGTTTGTACCGACCGAACCCGTTCATGATTTTCCTCAGGTCACCTGATGCCAGCCAGGCCCGTACCTCCTCGGAGCCCATGAACTCGTGCGCGTCGACACCGATCGACGCCGTGTCGAGTCCCATTCTGATACCGAAACCAGCAAGGTCCCCGGGCACGCCCAACACCACCTCGTGACCGCGCCGGACCAGTTCAGCGCCGATTATCGCCGCGGGTTGGGCATCCCCCCGGGTACCCATCGCGAAGATTGCAACACGCACGGGGCAGCCTTTCCTCAGAAAATCCGACAAGCACGGTGGAGACAAGGCCGGTACATTGTCCTGCGCCGCCGTTTTCGTGCTCTGCGGACATGGTGGCTGCGGTCGTGCTGTCCGGCGATCTCACCGGACGCATTCGCGGCGGGGAACCGTCCGGAATCGCCGGTGCGGGGCCCCTCGACCGTGTGCAGGAGTGTCCGGAGAGGCCGGACGCCGGGCGCGCCGTCACACGGAGAGCGTGCCCTCGCACGGCGAACCGTCTCAGGGCGGACCGTGTCGGGTCAGGCGGAGGGGAACAAACGGATCACTCGGACCGGAGAAACACCCTGTCGGCACCATCCCGCTGGGCGAGGCCTCCGGCCGCAGCGAAGATCCTGCCAGACAGCTGGGTCCGCGCCGTCACACCCAGCTTCCCGAACACGGCACGTAGATGGTGTTCGACGGTCTTCTCGCTGAGGACGAGCTCCCGGGCTACCTGACGGTTGGTGAGACCCGCGGCGACCAGCTTGGCGACGGCAAGCTCCGGGGTGGTCAGGCGGGATGCGTCCGGTTCCCGGCGGCAGCCGTCCCGAGGTGCCCATCCGCCGGCAACGAGTTCGCTCTCGCAGCGGTCCAGGTAGGGGCGGGCGTCCAGCAGGCTGAAGGTCTCGTGGGCGGCTCTGAGCTGCCTGATGGCGTCGGCGGGCCGGCCGGCCCTGCGCAGGAAGGCACCGTAGAGGTGATGGAGCAGCGCCTCCTCGAACGGCAGGTCGACGTGTTCCCCTTCGGCGAGGCCCGCACGAAAGGCCCTGTCGGCTGCGCTCACGTTGTCCCGGCGTGCTTCCAGGTTGCCGCGGCTGCGGGCGGCGGCGGCCATCGCAGCGCGGCGCCCACGCTGTCTGGCTGCCACCTCGAACCGGATCAGCACCTCCTCGGCCCGTCCGAGGTCACCGACCTCCACCAGAGCGTCGACAAGGGTGTCCTGCCACCCGGAGACTCCAGGCTCGGCATCAAGGTCCAGCAACCCGGACCGGACCGGCGGTTCGAGGGCCGCGACGATCTCGGCGGGTAGGCCACGGGCCCGTGCCAGGTGGGCCGTGGCGATCGCCGCGCTCGCGACGAGATACGGAAACCCGCTTTCGGCGAAGGCCTGCGTCGTCCGGACGTGCTCCTCGGCCTCCACCCAATGGCCACGAGCCGCGGGTACCAGGACGCCGACCTGATGGCAGTACGGGACGAGAGCGCCGTCGTCGGAGTCGGCCATCAGCGACAACGCGTGATCGCAGTGGATCGCGGCATCGTCCCAGAGCCCCGCCCGGTACTCGGCCTGGGCGAGCGCGGTGGTGACCGACACCCGGAACAGGAGCGAGCGGTCCCGGCCGGCGGCCAGGACCCCGCCGAGGTCCCGGCGCGCGCCGGCGAAATCATCGACCAGAGCGTGCAGGGAACCCCTGCCCGCGAGCATGTCCAGGTCAGCCATGGAGGCCACGGCGGGGTCCGGCAGGTCGGCGACCGACTCGAGGACGGCGTCGAGATGCCCGCTCATCGCCAGCCCGCCCATCCGAATCTGCCCGATGAGGTCGAACGCCGCGTGGCCGGGGCTCAACGCCAACGCCCGCCCGGCCCACTCGGCGGACTCCGCGCCGAGGAGCTTCGTCTGGTAAAGAGCAGCGAGCCAGCCGGCGACCCGAGCACCGAGCAGCGGGTCGGCGTCGGCACCACCGTCCGGGTCGCAGCGCTTCCAGGCGCTCCGTAGCCGTGTCTCGGCCTCGTCCGCGTCACCGCGCTGGAAGGCGAAACGGCCCAGCAGGTAGTCACGCCAGGCGGTCGGGCGGAAACCGCGAACCTCACCGGCCTTCCCGAGAGGATCAGGCACATCACCCGCCAGCAGCTGGCAGTCCGCCGCCTCCAACGTCAGCTGCTCGTAGTCGGTGCGCGACGGGGCGAGCCGGGCGGCGGTGGACAGGTGGTTCGCGGCGGCGGCCCACGCCCCCGCGGTCGCCTGCTCCCGGCCCTGCCTGGCCAGCTCAATTGCCAGCCCGCCGTCCGGCCCGGTGGCGGCACGGGCCAGATGGTGCAGTCGCAGGGCCTCCTCCTCGGCGAGAGCCGCCGCACGGGTGTGCAGCTCGGCGCGCCGCGCCGGGCCGGCCCGCTCGTAGATCGCGGCGTGCACCAGCGGATGCGGGAACCGAAGACCCCACGCGACCGGCTGCTCCACCAGCAGGCCCGCCGCGATCGCCTGCTCCAGGGCAGACAGCGGCTCGTCCACCCCGCCGACCGCTGCAGCCTGGACCAGGGTGGGATGCGCACCGAGGACGCTGGCCGCGGTCGCCAGCTCCCGGCCCTGGACCGGTGCTGCCGCAAGCCTCGCCACAACGAGCATCGCAAACGAGCGCGGCACCGGCAGCGGCACGTCGAGATTGTCGAAGACCTCCGTCGGGACCTCCTCGAGCAGCGCACGGGCGTGCAGTGGATTGCCGCCGGTGTGGGCTCGCAGGCGGGCGCACGCTCGCCAGGACAGCGGCCCGGTGGCGTGCGCGGAGCTCAGGGCCCGCAGCTCGGTGTCGTCCAACCCCTCGAGCAGGAGACGGACGGTCCGCTCGTCCATCAGCAGCCGGCGCAGCCCGTCCGGAAGCTGCGCGTCCACCAGATCCCGGACCATCACCAGGGCGAGCACCCGGTCGGCCCGCAACCGCCGCAGCGCGAACGTCAGCGCCTGCAGGGACGGCCGATCCGCCCAGTGCGCGTCATCGACGACCAGCACGACCGGGCCGGACCGCTGCAGCTCGCCGAGCAGTTCGACCAGAGCCGCGCCGGCGACCAGCGGATCGGGTGACGGGCCGCGGACGGATCCCGCGGTGCCGGTCAGCTCACCCGGACCGCTCGGGGAGGGCTGGTCCGCTCCGAGCACCCGGGCCGCCTCGGCGGTCAGCTGGTCGAGCACCCCGAAGCTGAGACCCGTCTCGTCCTCCTCACCGCTCGCCCACAGCACGCAGCCGGCATCCGCCTCGCCGAGCAGATGACGGGCCAAGGCCGTCTTGCCGATTCCCGCTGGGCCCTCCAACAGCGCGACCCGCGGCCGCCCGCCGAGGACATCGGCGACCGCCCGACGCAGCTGACGCAACGCCTCCGGCCGCCCCACGAACGACCCCCGCCCGCCGTCCACCAGCAGGGCGTCACGTAGGGCGCCGGCCGCCGGGCCGGATCGCGGCCCCGGTCTCAGGCCGGACACCGGGGCCGGTCCCGGGTCGGCGTCCTGCGCTTCGATCCGGCGCAACCGCCGCGCCGCCTCCGTCGCCGAGCGGTTGACGCTGCGCAGGCCGGCCATCCTGACCAGCAGGTCGCGGTAGGCGTCGTCCCAGCCCTGCCGGTCCCGCAGAACGTCAGGTAGCGGCCGGCCGGACTCCTGCGCGACCCGGATACAGGTATCGACGAACACCTCGAGGTGATCCTGCGCGGGACGCACCGGCCGGCTTCTGCTGATCATTCCGTCGACGGTGCTGCGTTTCAGGCGCAACGGCGGTTCCCCGGGCCGCCGTCGGGGGGTCTTCGCACTGGCGGCCACCAGATCCCGAATCGACAGACCAGCAGCATCCCGGAGCGCCCGCAACCGCTCCGCGAACTCCGGCCGGGGATCCGGCGCATTACCCACCCAACCCCCCGCCCGAGGTATCCCTCGGGTGTCCGGCGACGCCGGACACCCCGGAAGTCACGATAACTCGCACCGTGACCGGACAGCCCGGAGCCGTGACGGATGGCATCTGGCGGACGGCCGTATCGGCCAGCGGGCGTGTGAAGCGCACTGCGGCCGTTCCAAGCCAACCAAGGGCAAGCCGCACTCGACGGGCTGCGAATTCAGACCGACTGGTCGTAGAAGCCGATAGTCACACCCTGCGCACCCACAATCTTCTGATCTGCCTCGCCGAGCGTGAACTGGTGATCGCCGGCCCCGATACCGGGTCCGCGTACTTGTGTGGCTGCCAGCCGGGTCGCGGCCCAGTGGACTGCGGTTGCACCCGGGCGCGGCGGGCGGCTTTCTCGACCGGTCCGCGTCGGGGGTACGCAACTACCAGGTGAACGCCGATGAGGTGTTCGGCCAGGAGGCTGCGCGGCTGGCGGAACGGCTCGCCGGGCGTCCGCGGCCGACCGGCTGCGGCTGCTGGCTCAGGTCGTCCCGGTGTCCGCGGGATCGGGTCCGCGGGCACAGAGTGCGGGGTCAGCCGCCGGAGACGGCCTCGAGACCGTCCTCGACGGCATAGCACGACGCTTCGCCCACCCAGACGGTATCCACTACGCCGAGTAGCGAGGCGGTCGAAGAGTGCGATGGGACTTGAACCGCTCAGAGGCCTCTAATGGGACGTACCGGGTCGCTGTAGGGCAGGCTCGGTGCCGGTAGCCGCTGGTAGGTGAGCACTCCGCGCCTCTGGACCGAAGTCGAGTCCTAAGGTCAGACCGTGCCCCTGCCGGTGGTCGGGAGAGCTGACTGCTGATGGGATGTCGTGGCCGTCGGGCATGGCGTGACCACTTGACCATTAGGGCGTGGTGGATCTCCCGTGGGCTGCCGGAACTGCTGCCGGTGCGAAGGAGGCCTGGGTGCTGTTCGTCGGGGACGACTGGGCGGAAGATCACCATGATGTGGAGGTGCAGGACGAGACCGGCCGGCGGCTGACGAAGGCCAGGGTGCCGGAGGGTGCGGCGGGCATCGCCCGGCTGCACGCCATGGTCGGGCGGTATCTTCCCGAGGACGCTGACCCTGGCCAGGTCGTGGTCGGGATCGAGACGGACCGTGGTCCGTGGGTGTCCGCGC
>NZ_ADGX01000080.1 GCF_000177675.1 Parafrankia sp. EUN1f | reverse complement strand
CGGGGGCGAATCACCGATATCAATACCCCCCGGCTAGGAGGAGGCCGCGGTTCACCGATGACCCATACCATTCCTCTTCGGCCATGACGCGACACCGCGGGCAAGCTGCGTGATCCGGGTCCAATCACCATCCCGGATAGCATCGGATGGTGTCACCCAAGATCCGCCGACGCATCCGACATTCGGCTCGCCCAGATACGCCTCCACCGTAGCGGCGGTGATGCCGCCGGTCGGACAGAACTGGATCTTCGGTAGCGGTCCCGCCACCGCTCGGAGGTACGGAATACCTCCCGCGGCCTCAGCGGGGAAAAACTTCATCTCAGCCTTCTTGCGGTCGAGAACCTTAAGCATCTCCGAAATGGTAGCAACACCCGGTAGATATGGCAGTCCGCTGTCCTCCATCGCGTCTAGCAGCTGATCGGTGCATCCGGGACTGACCAGGAAGTGTGCGCCGACGTCCACGGACTTCCTTGCCTGATCGCTCGAGGTGATCGTCCCAGCGCCAACGAGAATGTCCGGCACTTCCGTCGTGACCAGTTTGATCGCCTGAAAGGCCGCGTCGGTGCGCAGTGTAACCTCCAGGATGTTCAAACCTCCAGCGACGAGAGCACGGGCGAGCGGCACCGCTGTTCGGATGTCATGCACGACAACGACCGGTATCACTGGCGCGATGTTGAGCAGAGACGAAGGGCGTGAGATCGAGGTCATACCGCTACCGTCAGCACGCTGGCGCCGGAGTCGGCTGGACCGACAACGCGCCGGAACGCGGCGAAGAGCTCGCGTCCGGTCCCTGTCCCCGCGTCCGAGTCCAGTGACTTCTCTGTCGACTCACGACCGCTGAGATCAGTGCCGATCACCTCAAGCGAACCAGTCGTAGCGTCCAGCCGGATGACGTCGCCGTCTCGTACACGGGCGATAAGCCCGCCCGCAGCAGCCTCCGGAGTGACATGGATCGCGGCAGGAATTTTTCCCGAAGCGCCGGACATCCTTCCGTCTGTCACGAGAGCAACCCTGTGGCCGCGGTCCTGTAGCACCCCGAGGGCCGGGATGAGTTTGTGAAGCTCAGGCATGCCGTTGGCGCGTGGGCCCTGGTAGCGGATGACTGCCACGAAATCACCGCTAAACTCGCCCGCCTCGAATGCGGCAAGAAATTCCGCCTGGTCGTCGAAAACCCTCGCTGGTGCCTCAGTAAGCAGATGTTCGGCTCGTACCGCAGACGTCTTCACCACCGCCCGACCGAGGCCGCCGCTGAGCATACGCAAACCCCCATCGGGCGCGAAGGGGTGGGACACCTGCCGCAGCACGTCCCCATCGAGGCTCTTTGTCGCCCCGCTTCTCCAGAGGAGCTCGTCACCTACCAGGACCGGTTCCTGCCGGTAGTGATGAAGCCCGACGCCCGCGACGGTGCGGACGTCACCGTGCAGCATACCTGCGTCCAGCAGTTCGCTGATGAGGAACGCTGTTCCTCCGGCTGCATGGAAATGGTTCACGTCGGCAGGGCCATTGGGGTAGATTCGTGCAAGCAATGGCACCGCGGCCGAGAGGGCATCGAAATCGTCCCAGGTCAACCGTATTCCTGCGGCAGCGGCAATTGCGACGAGATGCATGGTGTGGTTTGTCGAGCCGCCACTGGCGAGCAAGCCGACAACGCCGTTCACGATCGCGCGCTCATCAATAATCTCGCCGATTGGTGTGTGGAACTCGCCGAGAGTGGTCAGCTGGGTGATCCGATGCCCGGCAGCGGCGGTGAGGGCGTTGCGCAGATCAGTATCCGGGTTGACGAAGCTGGCACCTGGAAGGTGCAGGCCCATGATCTCCATGAGGAGCTGATTGGTATTGGCCGTGCCGTAGAACGTACACGTTCCCGCGCTGTGATAGGCGGCTGCCTCCGCGTCGAGGAGCTGCTGTCGACTGGCCTTGCCTTCGGCGTACAACTGGCGGGTGAGGCTCTTGGTCGCGTTGGGCAACCCGGAGGTCATCGGCCCGGCAGGGACAAGAATGGCCGGTAGGTGACCGAAGGACAGCGCACCGATAACAAGCCCGGGGACAATCTTGTCGCACACGCCGAGTAGCAGCACGCCGTCGAACATGTCGTGTGCCAGCGCCACCGCCGTTGCCATCGCAATCACATCACGACTGAACAAGGACAGTTCCATACCCGCACGGCCCTGGGTAATGCCATCACACATTGCGGGCACACCGCCGGCGAACTGCGCGACACCACCAGCCTCACTCACCGCGCGCTTGAGAACCGCGGGATAGGTCTCAAACGGCTGATGGGCCGAGAGCATATCGTTGTATGCTGAAACGATTGCAATGTCGGGCTTGGCCGCTCCGCGGAGTTCAATCTTCTCTGCCGGAGCGCACGCAGCGAAGCCGTGCGCAAGATTAGCGCACCCTAGACTGCTCCGTGTCGGGCCCGCCTGGGCTGCTGCCTGGATGCGGGATAGATAAGCTTCGCGAGTTTCCGCACTGCGAGCCGCGATCCGTTCAGTCACCTCAGCGACAATCGGGTGCAGGACCGTGTTCACACTCATTCCGATATCTCCTCATGCCACGTGCGGCCGTCACGTTCGATCAACGCGATCGCTGCAGCAGGTCCACCAGTTCCAGCTACGTAGCGCCTCGGCGATTCATTTGACGCCGCCAGAGTGGCCAGGATGGGCTCCACCCACGCCCATGCGGCCTCGACCTCGTCGCGTCGCATGAACAACGTCGGGTTGCCACGAACGACGTCCATGAGTAGCCGTTCGTAGGCATCGGGCAGGCGTGACTTGAAAGTCTCGGCGAAGCTGAGGTTGAGGTGGACCGGACGCAATCGCACGCCGCCCGGACCCGGTTCTTTAGCCATCAAGTGGAGGCGCACGCCCTCGTCAGGTTGCAGCCGCAGCACAAGAGCGTTGGGAGAGATCGTATCCTTGATACCTGGGAAGATTGAATGTGGAACCGGTCGGAACTGAACCACGATCTCTGATGCATGACGATCTAGCCTCTTGCCGGTGCGCAGGTAGAAGGGTACCCCGGACCAGCGCCAGTTCTGGACCTCGACCTTCAGCGCCACAAACGTCTCGGTGGTACTCGTGCTCCCATCAACTTCGTCCTGGTAAGAAGGAACTGGAACTCCTTCTACGATTCCAGCCGTGTATCGGCCTCGGACGACGCACCGTTCCACGTCACCGGGTGTCAGTGGCAATAGGGCCTGAAGAACCTTTAGCTTCTCGTCGCGGACCGCCTCGCGGTCAAGTCGGCTGGGTGGTTCCATCGCCACCAGACAGAGCAGCTGCAAGAGGTGATTCTGCACCATATCACGTATGGCACCCGAACCATCGTAATAGTCGCCGCGCCCTCCGATACCGATTGTTTCTGCGACCGTAATCTGCACGTGGTCGATCGCGCCAGAATTCCACAGCGGCTCGAGAAGGGAGTTGGCGAACCTCAACACAAGGAGGTTCTGAACGGTTTCTTTACCAAGATAGTGATCAATGCGAAATATCTGATCCTCAGCAAAGACCGCACCGACTTCATCGTTAATCCGGCGCGCGGAGATCAGATCATGTCCAAGCGGCTTCTCGAGGACCACCCTGGAGTTGTCGGTCACTAATCCGTTGGTTTGCAAGCCTGCGCAGGTTGGCCCGAACAGTTGTGGGGCGCAGGCAAGGTAGAAAACGCGTGCACGGTCTTCTCCGTCCGCCAGAAGCGTCCGCAGTTCATCCCAGGTGCTGTGTTCTGCCACGTCGACCGTGATGTGGTGCAGGCGTTGGAGGAAGCGAGTCAGGACATCCGGCTCGTGTATTATCTCCGGGACGAACCGACGCAGTTCAGAATCAACCTTGTCGCGGTATCCGGCATCATCGAGCCCGGCGCGGGACACTGCGATGACCCGCGAATCACGGGTGAGTTGCCCGTCCCGGTCGCGGTGGTACAGCGCTGGCATCAGTTTTCGCATCGCCAGATCCCCTGTGCCGCCGAAGACTACTATCTCGCAGGGGGAAACCGATGTAAGCTGCGGCATGGGTTCTCCTATCGAAATGAACCTGCCGCACGGGTTGCCGCACTGCGCGTGAGCGAGGTTCTGCATGTCAGTATCTCGTTTGTCGCCGGCCGAGAAGCTATTCGGATGGGAACTGTGAGGCACCGATGTGGCAGCGGCCGTTTCTGCGCCAGGGGCACCGGAAACTGCGCTAGTCGCACCAGGAAGATGTCGAGCGCGATCCGACTTCACTCCAACTGTAGCCCTAACGGGGCTAAGCCTGATAACTGCAAGATTCCCGATATGAATTCTAATGACGACAGACGAACTTACCCTCAGCTATCCGATTGCCAGGCCTATCCGACTAACAAGACGACCAAGATAGTTGAGCGCCGAAAAACTGGCGCTTACCAGGAATTTCATTCAGGCCATCAGACCGCTTTGAGTAGTAAGTCGATTGCGCAGGCGACTGCTAAGTCTGCCGGTTATCCGACGGTCATCGCAGGAGATTTCTGACGGCCGGTGTCAGATGTCGGTTCCAAGGCGGGTCGGCGCCAGGGGCCGCGCAGGTCAGCGCAGCAACGTGGGAGGCGAACACGAGGGCACTGCGGGCTCCTTGCTGGTCTAGGCATTCGAGGCGACCGCCGAGATGGCCGTTCTGATGGAGCCAGTGCAGGAGGCCAGCAGAGAAGGCATCGCCTGCACCGATGGTGTCGACGACCTCGGTGCGTACTGCCGGCACGTCGATCAATGCGCCCCGGAAGGATGCGAGTACACCTGCTTCGCCTCGAGTAACGATGACGAGTTGGATTCCGGTTTCGATGAGTTCGCCGATAATCCGTTCGGGAGTGGATCCCGGAGCTAGGTGGGTGAGGTCATCTTCACTGATCCGGAAGATATCTGCGAGTCGGTACCATTCCTTCAATCTTGACCGGTAATGTTCTGAACTCACCAGCGTGGTGCGCACGTTTGGATCGATGGAAACTGTAGCGTGCTCCCGGATGGACTCCAAGAGCTCTTCGACGATACGACCCCCAGGCTCCATGATCAGTCCGAGTGAGCCGGCGTGGATACACGATGCTCCCTGTAGCCGCGCTGGGTGCAGTTCACCCGGGCGCCACTGCCAGTCGACGGTCCCATTCGCGTAGAACTCATAGTGCGCTACCGAGTTCTCCACCGACGTGATCGCAAGTGTCGCGGGTTCATCCGACCATGTACTCAAAGATAGATCGACCGAGGAGTCATTGAGGCGTCGCGCAAACAGCCCACCAAGAATACCGCAGGGCAGCCTGCTAAGGAATCTGGTCGGTGTGCCGAGCCGACCGAGGGCAACTGCTGTGTTTGCGGGGCTGCCCCCAGGGAAGATCTGCCACTGCATCGGACCGCTCGGTGTTTCCGATGGTTGGACAATGGCGTCGGCGACGTTCTCTCCGACCACGGCGACGTAACCGGTCACTGGCTTGTCTTCCTTCGGATGGCTCGGATATGCGGCCATGGGCGACGGCCGGTCCTGACAGACTAGCCGCGGCTGGTGTACGGCCTGTTCCTACGGGCTCGTGGCTACGCTCCTGCAGGCGCGGGTCCCCCTGTGGATGTTGCGCCGGTCATGATGGCTACCACCTCGGGCATGGTGCACTCCGTCGGTAGTACGACCGCAGCCCGCCGCCCCAGCCGCTGGATGTGGATGCGGTCCGCGACTTCGAAGACATTTGGCATATTGTGGCTGATGAGGATGACCGGCAGGCCGCGGTCCCGGATGCGCCGGATGAGGTCGAGGACTTGTCCGGTTTCCCGGACCCCCAAGGCGGCTGTGGGCTCGTCCATAATGACCAGTCGCTGGGCGAAGGCCGCTGCCCGGGCGACGGCGACCCCTTGGCGTTGACCGCCGGAAAGGTTCTCGACCGGGCTCGTCATCGATCGGAGGCCGATTTTCAGTTTACTCATTTCCTGCTCGGCCTGGTGCTTCATCGCCGGCTTGTCTAGGATCCGCAGGTAGCGGCCCAGTGGTCCTTTGCGTCGGAGTTCGCGGCCCAGAAACATGTTGGTCGCGATGTCTAATGCGGGCGCGACCGCGAGGTCCTGATAGACGGTCTCAATGCCATACCGGCGGGCGTCGGTGGGGTTATGAAAGCGGACCGGCTCACCGTCGACCAGGATCTGTCCCTCGTCTGGGATGAGAGCGCCGGAGAGCGCCTTGATCAGACTGGACTTGCCAGCCCCGTTGTCGCCAATGACCGCAAGTACCTCGCCGACGCGAAGATCGAAGTCGCAGCCGTCCAGGCACGTGACCTGTCCGTATCGCTTCACCAGGCCACGGGCTTCGAGTACGATGTCTTTCCGCCCGCTATCGGCGGTTTGAGGCGCACCGCTATCGATGGTTTGCGGCGCACGGTAATCCATGGTTCCTCTCATGCTTTTCTCCTGCGAGCGAGTTGGTCAATGGCCACGGCGAGGATGACCAGAATGCCAGTGATAAGCACCTGATAGATGGATTTGGTGCCGATGAGCTGCAGGCCGTTGCGGATAACGCCGACGATGAGCGCGCCCAGGAGCGTGCCGGCCACGCTGCCGCGGCCGCCAAAAAGGCTGGTTCCGCCGAGTACGACAGCCGTGATGCTGTCCAGGTTGTCGGTTTGCCCTGCGTTGGGGTCGCCGACACCGGTACGGGACACGAGCAGCAGGGATGCGATGCCGTAGATAAAGCCGGCGACAGCGTAGACCGTGAGCACGACCCGCCGGGTACGGATGCCCGTTAGGCGGGCACCCTCCGGGTTGTCGCCGACGGCATAGATATGCCGGCCGGCGGAGGTCTGGGTCAGAATGCACCAAGCGATTCCGAACAAGGCGATCATCAGCAGGGAACCATAAGTGATTTCCGTCTGGCCGACGTTGAACGTCTTACCAAGATAGGTGAGCGCTGCGGGCAGGTCGGAAATAGTCTCCTCATTGGAGTAGATATGAGTCAACGCGAAGGCGATATTCAACGTTCCGAGTGTGACGATAAAAGGCGGCAGCCGAATCGTGGTCACCAAACCACCGTTGAGAAGCCCAAAGGCGGTACAGGCCAGTAGACCGAGACCGATCGCCAGGAATGGGTTGAGCCCAGCATCGACCGCGAGCTTCGTTATCAAGATGTTACCCAGAGCCATGATCGCGCCGTTGGACAGGTCGATGCCGGCGGTCAGGATGATCAGGGTTTGGCCGATCGCGAGGGTGCCGACCACCATGACCTGCTGGAGAATGAGGGAAAAGTTTCCGCCCGTCAGGAACCGGTCGGACTTGATACTGAAGAACAATCCGGCCAGCACCAGGGCGATCACCGGGCCGAGGGTCGCCAGGTCCGGTGCATTTTTGGCGAATGAGCCGACGCTGTTGCGGAGCTTTATCTCAGCCCCGGCAGCCTTCGTTGATGCCATACGGATCCTTGTTTTCAAGACGGGGCTACAGGCACTCTGAGTCCGGCCGGACGGCGGGTAAGACCTCCCACCGCCCGGGCCGAACCGTCCAGTTAGCGCGGCCAACTTGCGCCGGGCACGCAGATGAGGCTGTCTGTAGGCAGCCTCCGTGCGCTATGCCGAGGCGTTAGGAACTATCATCCCCAGCAGTTATCGAGACCGAATTCGACGTTCTCCGAGTCAATGCCGGCCACCGGCTTGTCGGTGATCAAGGTGACGCCGGTGTCCACGTACCCGGACGGCTTGGTGCCGTCGGTAGCGTAGGAAAGGACTGCGTCCACGCCCCGCTGGGCCATCTTCAGCGGGTACTGCTGCGACGTCGCGGCAATCTTGCCATCCTTCACTGCCTCAACGCCTGTGCATCCCCCATCAACGGAGACGATTGTGACGTCGTTCTCCTTGCCAGCGGCGGCTATCGCAGTGTAGGCGCCGAGCGCAGCTGGTTCGTTGATCGTGTAGACGAGGTTGATGCCCGGGTCCTTCTGCAGGCAGGTCTCCATTGCCGCCTGACCCTTGGCCTGGTCACCCTGGGTATCCTGGCTACACACCACGCTCGCCGCGCTTGCCGGCTCGCTCGCGGTGCCAGACACCTCTGCCGCACCAAAACCAGACAGGAAGCCGTTGTGCCGCAACGTGCCAACCGCGATGCCGGGCGCGAGGTCAAGCATCGCGATCTTCACCGACTTCCCACCGGTGAGGCCCTTGGCGTATTCGCCGATCAAGACCCCGGCCTGGAAGTTGTCCGTCGCGAACAGCGCATCCACCGCGCTCTGCGGATCCGTCGGGCTGTCGAGCGCGATGACAAGGACACCCTTCGCCCGCGCCTTCGCGATCGCCGGGATGATCGCCTTAGTGTCGCTAGGTGTGATCAGGATGCCCCGAGCCCCCGAGGCAACCATGTTCTCGATCGCGGTCACCTGGCCGGCGTTGTCGCCGTCGAACTTGCCAGCCGCGGTGAGCAGCTTGACCCCCTTGGCCGTAGCCGCCTTCTCCGCGCCTTCCTTCATCTTGACGAAGAACGGGTTGGTGTCGGTCTTGGTGATCAGACCCACGACCGCCTGGTCCGTCCCGCCGCTCGCGCTGCCGTCCGATGAACTGCCACAGGCCGACAGCACGAGTGCTGCTGCAGTGGGCAGCACCAAGAGGGCTGCGCTGCGCCGCCACCAACCACGCACCGGGCGACGGCGGGGCCGTCGGGCCACCTCGATGACGGCCGTTGCAGCGCCTAACGGCACCGTGCTCCGATCCCCATCTGGCCCTACCGATCCCGGCATTGCTATCTTGTCGGACACGTGGTACCTCCCTGCGACCTGCCCCCATCACCTTCATTGCTCCGGGGTTGTGCTGGAATGTAGCCCGGGCCACAGTAGGAGCGCAAGCGCTTGCGCGAACGCTTTCCAAACTTCCAGGCGCGACGTCCGGTAGGGAGATCGCATGGTCAAGATGGCGGACGTGGCGAAGATCGCCGGAGTCTCCGTGTCCACGGTCTCGCATGTGCTCAACGACACACGCGCGGTGCGGGCCGAGACCCGCGCGGCCGTGCTCGCAGCTATCGAACAGACCGGTTACACACAGAACACGATCGCGCGTGCGCTCGTCACAGCCAGTAGCGGCCTGATCGGCCTTTCCATCCCGGTGATCACTAACCCCTACTTCACCGACGTGATCCACGCGATCGAGACGAACGTGTCTGCGACCGGTTACACCCTGATCCTCACCGATTCACGCGAGGATCCCGAGCATGAGCTCCGGGCCCTCCGGGCGCTCCTGCAACGTCGGATCGACGGGTTGATCATCGTTCCGGCCGCCGGCGATAATCAGCTGGCGTTGGAGCACCTCGCCGCAAGCTCCGTGCCGACGGTGCTCATCGACCGGCTGGCGTCAGCCGACTTCGATCAGGTCGGACCAGACAACGAGGAGCCGAGCGCGCAGCTCGTAGAGCACCTCGCCGACCTGGGACACGACCGGATCGGCATGATCGCCGGCCTGAGTGGTCTCACCACCACCCGCGAGCGACTGGCCGGTTACCGGCGGGGACTAGCCCGGCATGGACTGCTCTATGACGAGATGCTCGTCGCCGGCGGCGGCTCCCAGATCGAGGGTGCCAGGGCAGCCGCCCACACCCTGCTGGCACTGCCGAATCCACCGACCGCGCTGGTCGTCGCCAACAACCTCATGACGATCGGCACCATGAAGGCACTGCGGGAGACAGGCCGGCGGGTGCCCGACGACATCGCGCTTACCTGCTTCGACGACTTCGAATGGGCAGACTTCTTCTCACCCCGACTGACCACCATGGCCCAGCCACGCGTTGAATTGGGCAACGTTGCGGTGGAGTTGCTGATGCGACGCCTCGCCGACCCTAAAATACCTCCGCGTACGGTCCGACTCACCCCCCAGTTCATGCATCGCGACTCCTGCGGCTGCACACTCGAACAACGAATGGCGACGGGCCAGGACAAGGAGGTCAGCAACCCTTCCAGCCCGCCAGTATGACCCAGGCAGATGCACGTGATATACCGTTGACCCGTCCCTTATTGTCCTCTGGATGAGCGTGGCTCGAGTGCGCTGATTTCCGGCGCCGCCAAATCGGCCGGAGGGAACCTCCGGGTTATACGCGTCGCACCGATTTAGATTTTTGAGCTCCCGCCGATTCTGGCCCACTCGATGTACTTTTCCAGGCGCCGGACCCAACACTGTTCAGCGCTATGGAACGGGTACTGCAGGGATGAGTCGCGGTTCACCCAGCCATGCGATATTTGCTGCAACGAGGTACCGTGAAGATCACCAAAAGAAGACGTCAATTTTTTGTGGTCGCTACCCTACTCGGCGGTGCGCTAGTGCTCGCTGCTTGTAGTCCATTCAGCAAGTCAACGACCAGCTCGACGTGCAATACCCCCGGAATCACCGCTGACGAGGTCCACCTAGGGCTCTTGATGTCCGATAGTGGTGCGGGAGAATCGATGGCCCCGCCGTTCCGGGCGGGCGTCGACGCCCGCCTGGGCGTGGCGAACGCGGCCGGAGGGGTTCACGGACGCAAGGTTACCTACGCGGCGCGAGACGACCAGTCGGCATCGGCGGTCAATTTTACTTCGGCCCGAGAGCTCCTCACCACGGACCAAGTATTTGGAATGATCGAGGCGAGCGCGGAGGCGTCTGGTTCGTCAGCATTTCTACACGACTCTGGGATCCCGGTCGTGGGTATAGCAATGGATCCCACCTGGGCCTCCAACGACAATATGTTTAGCTTTACCAACATTATGGCAAAGAATTCTACCGTAAGCGTCTGGGGCGATTTTGTCGCAACCCAGGGCGGCCGTCGCGCATTGATATTAAAGCGCACAGCATCTGCGGCCTCAAATATTCTCGCAACGAAATTTGCCTCTAGTCTGCAGGCTGCTGGAGTAGGTGTTGTCGGAAATAGCGAGATCAGTCCTCTGATGCTTGTTCCCGCCGTTCTCGGCGAGGAGATCAAAGCTATCAAAGCCGACACTATAATATTTGCCATGGACACCGAGAGCGCTTATCGAATCGTGGCAGCGGCCCGATTAGCCGGTGCGGAAATCAGGGTCGCTCTGGTGCCACCGGATGGCTATGACCCCCGAGCACTCCACGATTGGGGAAGCGCCATCTCTGGCACATTTTCTTATGTTCCGATCACACCATTTGAGGTGAGCGCCCCCGTCTACCGCGGATTCTTCAACGCCATGGCCTCCTACGCACCTCAGTTGAAGCCACCGAATCAAGCCTACGCGGTGGAGGGCTGGATCGCCGCCGATATGTACCTGCGCGGCCTGGCCATTGCGGGGACCTGCCCGACCCGCGCAGGGTTCATCAGCGGCCTGCGGTCCGTTCAAGCCTACGACGCTGAGGGGCTGCTGCCCACGTCGTTGAACATCAGCACGAGCGTTGGCGAGATCATCCCGTGCCTGCACTTCGTGCAGGTCGCGCCTGATGGGACCCATTTCACGCAGGTAACCCCGACGCCGTTGTGCGGCAGGCGGCTGGCGACGGACGACTGAGAGAGTCTGCCGTGCGAGCGATCAGCACTAGTAGGACTTGATGTCCACCATGGAGTGACTGGTGGGGCCGATGGTGATTGTAGTGATCGATATAGACGGTGAGGAGGGTGATCAGGTGTCGTCCGCTGAGGATGAGGAGGTGGTCGTGCCGGGCGACTTGACGGCGCAGCACGGCGAGGCCGCGGCGGACCACGAGGATCTCGGCGTCTTCGCCACCAAGCTGCGGGCCACCCCAGCTGGAGCCAGCCGTCCAGTCGACAGACGACGAGGCAGATGAGCTGAACCGCCATGGCCCGGATTCATCCCCGTCGTGCTGTCCCGGTCAAAAACACATGTAGCCGACAGGGGTACATGTTTCCGATCACTTCCGGGGGGGAACCCCTATCGATCATCGGTGATACAGAAGTCCTGGCCCGGTCCTACGCACCAATTTCGGACACCTACAGGGTCTGCAATGGAAAATGGCCCGCACGCCTAAAACGAACTACCAGCAACCCAGGGTCCCGGTACCCGGGTTACGGAATAACCTTAGGATTTGACCGTGCCACGAAAAGCCAAGATAGTTTGCACCCTCGGCCCGGCCACCAACTCGCCCGAGATGGTCCGCGCCCTCGTCGACGCCGGAATGGACATCGCCCGGCTCAACTTTTCGCATGGATCCCACGAACAGCATGCGGCGGCCTACGCGCTTGTGCGGGGGGCCGCCGAGGCCTCCGGCCGCAGCGTCGGAATCCTCGCCGACCTGCAGGGTCCCAAGATCCGGCTCGGTAGATTCGCCCACGGCGGCGTGACTCTGCTGCCTGGACAACACTTTACGGTCACCGTCCGTGACATCTTGGGTGATCAAGAGCAGGTCGGCACCACCTACGCCGGGCTGCCCCGAGACGTCTCCGTCGGAGAGACCATCCTCATCGACGACGGTCGGCTGAACCTGCGCGTTGACGGCGTCGAGGACACTGACGTGCGCACCACCGTCGTGATCGGCGGCAAGGTCATCGACAACAAGGGCATGAACATCCCGAGCGCGGCCCTGACCGTGCCGGCGCTGTCCGAGAAGGACGCCGCCGACCTGCGCTTCGCGCTCGAGCTCGGCGTCGACATGATCGCGCTGTCCTTCGTCCGCTCAGCCGAGGACGCGGCCGCGGTCCGTGCGATCATGGACGAGGCCGGGATCCGTGTCCCGGTCCTCGCGAAGATCGAGAAGCCGCAGGCCGTGGACGAGATCGATGGGATCATCGAGGCGTTCGACGGCCTCATGATCGCCCGCGGCGACCTCGGTGTCGAGCTGCCGCTCGAGGACGTCCCCCTCGTCCAGAAGCGGGCCGTGAGCCAGGCCCGTGAGCGGGCGAAGCCCGTCATCGTCGCCACCCAGGTCCTCGAGTCGATGGTGAGCGCGCCGCGACCTACCCGGGCCGAGGCGAGCGACTGCGCCAACGCCGTCCTCGACGGCGCCGACGCGATCATGCTCTCCGCCGAGACGAGCGTCGGAACCTATCCGATCGAGGCCGTCTCGACGATGTCGCGGATCATCAAGACCGCCGAGGCCGACCTCGGGCGAATTCCCCCGCTGCAAACGGCGCCCCGCACCCTCGGCGGCGCCATCGCCCAGGCGGCGGTGAGTGTTGGCGAGGCCGTCGAGGCCCGGTACCTGGTCGCCCACACCGTCAGCGGCGACACGGCCCGCCGGCTGATCCGTTACCGCAGCTCCGTCCCGGTGCTCGCCTTCACCCCCATCCTCGGCGTGCGCAACCAGATGGCGTTGCTCTGGGGGGTCGAGACGATCCTCGTCCCGTTCGCGGAGAGCACGGACGAGATGCTCCGCCAGGTCGACACCGCCCTGCAGCAGATCGAGCGCTGCCGACCCGGCGAGCTCGTCGTGGTCGTTGCGGGCACGCCGCCCGGCGTCGCGGGCACGACGAACACGATGCGGGTGCACCGCATCGGCGAGGCAATCTGATCGAAGATCCTGATCGGTGCCCTGGCTCCCACAGCGCATCGTGGTGCCTGTGGGATGTAGGTGCCCGAAATCGGTGTCCATAGGACCGGGCCAGGACTTCTGTATCACCCAATGATCGATAGGCCTTCACCCCCGGGAAGCGATCGGAAACATGTACCCCTGTCGGCTACATGTGCTCTTGACCGGGAGAGCACCACGAGGATGATCCGGGCCATGGCGGTTCAGCTGATCTTTTTTGCCTCGAGCAATGGTTGAGACCTGTGGATCGACTGGGAGGGCGTACCTCCCCGGTGATCGAGGTTGAGGTCTCAGTCAGGCCGACGTGGGCGCGTCGGTCGGAAGGCATGCCCGTGCTCACGGTAGTCCCCGAGGAGAACACGCCCGCTGATGGTTCGGCGTCAACGCGTCGCCGATCGACGAGATCGTGCGAGAGTGCGCCCGGCGGATGCTCGCTGCCGCGTTGGAAGCCGAGGTCGACACCCACATCGCCGAGCTCGCCGACCAGCGTGACGACCGTGGCCGCCGGCTGTTGGTCCGTAACGGTCACCCCCAGCTGCGGCAGGTCATGACCGCCGGCGGGGCGGTGCAGGTCACCGCGCCGCGGGTCAATGACCGCCGTGTCGATGCGGACACCGGGGAACGGCAGCGGTTCTCCTCCGCGATCCTGCCGCAGTGGTGCCGCAGCTCCCCGACGATCGGCGAGGTGCTGCCGCTGCCCTACCTGCACGGCCTGTCCTTCGGCGACTTCGTCCCGGCGTTGGAGCAGTTCCTCGGCTCAGGTGCCGGCCTGTCCTCCTCCACCGTGACCCGGCTGACCACCAGCTGGCAGGCCGACTACCAGGCGTTCACCGACCGGGACCTGGCCGGCGTGGACCACGTCCACCTGTGGGCCGACGGGATCCGCATCAACATCCACCTGGCCGAGGAGGAGCTCTGCCTGCTCGTCCTCATCGACGAGAAGAAGGACCTGAAACAGAATCAGGCAGTCGCTACCCGCTACAACAAACGCGCTTACGTCTCTTCCACGGCAGTGAGAGTAACGCCCAACCAGAGAGCCCGGAAGAGCCGGTGCGCAGGGCGAAGAGGTACAGGATTCGGACATTGCCTCACGCCGCTTAGGTGATCCCGTGGTACGTCCCCGCTGTACGTTTCAAGCCGTAGGCGTTCCGCTCATCTCCTTATGCCCTCGCTGGGCATCGTCCGTGCCTGGACCGCTGCACCGGCAATGGTAACGTGAGAAACCAAGGACCTCAGTGCCGGTCGGCGAAGAGGGCATATCGGCCACGTCCTCCCCGTTTGGCCCGATACATGGCTTTGTCGGCATTGCGCAGGGCGGTCTCGGGATCGTCGGTGCCGACACGGCAAAGCGCGATCCCGACAGTGGCGCCTAGGGTGATGGTGGTCCCGGCCAGCGCGATGGGCTGCCGGCTGCTTTCGAGGATGCGCGCGGAGATGGCGCAGACAAGATCTGCGTCGGCCTCGTCGATGAGGACTGCGAACTCATCTCCGCCGAGGCGGCTGACCATGTCCGTCCTCCGGGATGCGGCCCCGATGCGGGCACCGATGACGCGCAGGACGTCGTCGCCGATGGCATGGCCGAATCTGTCGTTGACGGGCTTGAAGTTGTCCAGGTCGATGAACAGCACGCCGAAGCTCGTTCCGGCCTGGCCGTGTTCGGCCACAGCCGCCAGATGGCGGTTGAACGCGGCCCGGTTTGGCAGCCCTGTGAGGGGGTCGTGGCTGGCCCGATGGGCGAGTTCGGCCTGCATCTGTCGGCGTTCCCCGATCTCATGACAAGTCAGGACGATGCCGGACAGGACCGGTGTGTAGCGCGGCTCCGAGGCGTGGATATCGAACCATCGATAGCCATCGCAGGCGCGTAGCCGGATCTCGCGGATCGCGCCCTGCCGTTCGCGGTCGCGGGCCCCGAGGAACTGCTGTAGGCGGCTGGCGTCCTCGGGATGGCTGAGGTCGGGGAAGATTTTTCCGACCCAGCCCGCCGTGGGCTGGCCGAGTAGACCCGTCGCGTCGGAGCTGGCAAAAGTGATACGACAGTCGCGATCGGCAACGATGACAATATCGTCGGCATTGTGAAGCAGCGCGTTCAGCTGGGATTCCTCGCGGCGCAGCGCGTTCTCCCGGCGGGCGTTCGAGACGGCGATACCGAGGATGGCGATGCCGATGGTGCCAAACAGGCTTACCGCAAGCAGGCCCTGGCCCTCCCGAAGCCCGGCGAACAGGGCCGCGGCGGGCTGCCGAAAGACGAAATATGCACCGTCCAGGGACCAGATCGGCGCAGCGAGCATAATTTCGCTCGAGTCACCGCCGACGGTTACCCGCTCGGGCCTCCCCATCCGCAGGTCTGCCAAGTCGGCCGGGTTCACCAGCGGCCGGCCGGCCAAGTCGGGGTTTGAGGAGAAGGATGCCCGGCCAGAGCGGTCGACAACGGCGCTGCCGCCGTCTCGCAGTCCCATACCGCCGAGTGCGGCGAGGAAGAAGCTGGGCAAGGCTTCCCGCGCCGAGCGGCCGAGGGCGAGGACGGCGACCGGGCGCCCGTCCTTGAGTACCGGCGCCAGCGTGTAAAGCCGCACAGTTCCATCCACTGTAACCACCTGGGAAGTGGTCGCCCGCCCGGCTCGCACCGCCTGCCACTGCGGGCTGTCGGTAGCGATCGGCATCGGCGGGGCAGCGGCCGGCTCGGCCGCGATCGTTCTTCCGTCGAGGCTGGTCAGCGAAGCCAGGGTGTCCGGTCCGCCAGCGGGCGACTGGGCGAACCGTTGCAGGATGGTTCGGTTGTGTGTCAGGTCCGTCGGCGACCACGACGAGGCGGATGCAGCCAAGACCAATGGTTGCGGGTCCTGCATAACCGATATGTAGTCGGCCATGCGCGCGGTCTGCACGAGACGTTCGTCCATCCGGCGCGCCTCCGCTGCCCGGAGCGCCTGGGAGTTCTGCCACAGACCAAGCGACGCAATGCCGAACAAAGTCAGCGCGGCGACAAGTAGCGGAACAATACGGCCGAAACGTATCCGGGGAGCGCGTGGTTGAGGGGCGGTGGCCTCGCCTCGGTATGTGGCACGGAGGGCCTCGGGGCGACGGGGCCACCATGGGTGCGCGGTCGGTCGCCTTCGCGCCGCCGAACCGAGCGGTTCTCCCAGTTCGGCGTCCGCCGATCCCTGCGGTTCCATCAGTTGTGCCGCGCCTGCCGACGGCTGCGCACCCGAGTGACTGTCCGCAACGTCTGTCGCGTCGATGGCGGAAATGGTCGCCGTGGGCCCGCCAAAGTCGCGCGGGTAGAGGGCATCGTCCGCGTCGGCGGCCGTGGACGGGGTGGGCAGCGCGATGGCGACCCGACCCCCGCCATCCCGTTTGGCCGCGTACATCGCCGTGTCCGCGGCGTGGATCAGCTCGTCCGCACGGCTACGGCCAGGTCTGCCCATCGCGATGCCCACGCTCGCACCTACCTGCACGCACTCGCCCTCAAGAGTGATCTCCTCGGCGACGGCGCTGATCACCCGGTCCGCCACCAGACTCGCGGTCGCGAGGTCGCTGTCGCGAAGCAGCATCGCGAACTCGTCACCGCCGAGCCGGCCGGCAAGGTCGCCTTCACGCAACAACGCTGCCAACCGCGCACCGATGATCGCCAGCACCCGGTCTCCGGCCGCGTGCCCGAACGAGTCGTTGATGGGCTTGAACCCGTCAAGGTCCAGATAAAGGACGGCGCTGCTCGACTCGGTGCTCACGGCGAGCGCGCTGGCAAGCCGATCAACGAACCCGGACCGGTTAGCCAGACCCGTCAGCAAGTCGTGGCGTGCCTGATGACCAAGCCGGTCCTGCAGCTTTTTACGTTCCCCGATCTCATGGCAAGTGACTAGCACACCGGCCAAGCCGGCCTGCGGAGGAAAATCGGCGGCTTCCAGGTCGAACCAGCCGATGGCCCCGTCAGCGCCACACAGTCGGACGTCGAGAAGCGCACCACCTTCGGTCAGTATCCGGTTGAGGCGGTCTCGGTCGGCCGGGTGGGCGAGCTGCGCCAGCGGTTGGCCGAGCCAACTAGAGGCATGATAGCCGAGCAGCCTTTCGATCGACGGGCTCAGAAAGGTCACCACACCGTCCGGGCCGACGACGGCGATCAGATCCCGGGTGTTGCGCAACAGCTCGTCGAGCCGCTCGCTGGCACGGCGGGCGCTCACCTCCCGGCGCAGGCCGAAGACAGCCAGCCCCAGCACCGCCACCGCTCCAACAGAGATCACGGTCAAGTTCCGGGACCGTTGCTGTTTACGCAGGTCGGAGTAGAGCATGTCGGATCGCTGCTGGAAAATATTTGTGTACCCGTTGCTCGTCTGCCGGGCGGCAATGTTTGTCACCTCGTCGGCGCCATGCCCGGACGTCCACACCCGGGCCGGCACCGGCGAAATCCCACGCAGCACTGCCGGGTCGATGACGCGCCGGCCAACCAGCGCCGGATCCCAGGAGGATGCCGCCACCCCGGCCGAGTCAACAGTGGTGAGGCCCCCGGGACCGAGCCCGAGCGAACCGAGCTGCTCATCGAAGCGTTGAGCCAAGGCATCCGTGGCGACGGTAACAAGGACAGCCCACGGACGTCCATCACCGACCGGCGCCGCTGTCGCCCGACCGACAAGACCATCCATTACGAATACCGGCGACCTCGTGGCCCGCCCGGCAAGCGCAGCCGGCCAGGCATCGCCGAGAACGCCCACCGGAATCTTAGCGCTCACCGGCTGGGACACCAGCGGGCGCCCGTTGTGATCCAACAGAGCGACGACGAAGTTAGGGTTACTTGCCGGATTGATCAGAAATGATCTCAACAATTGCGCATTGCGCTGCCGATCAGTCAGGGAGAATCCGACTGCATCGACGCGAGACTGCTGAAGCTTAGGGTCGACGGTACGCGATGTGTAGGACGCCGTCTGCTCGACGAGATGAGCCCGGTCACTCAGGCGCTCCCGCTCGGAGGCCGCCAGACTTTCACCGCTTACGGCGAAAATGATCCCGACAAGAAGAAGGAAGACCGCCAGGCTGATAAGCCGCGGAATCGCTCGCCGAACCCGACCACGCAGAGTACGATCATCAACGCCGGGTACGCCGAGCGCGCCCGACGTAAAACGATCTTCAGATCCACGATCCATTGGTCTGCGATCTTTAAATCTACGCCGGACCGGAAACATCCGAGTGGCTATGGCCATCGCCGCCTGCCTGACACATCCGGGACTCTGGACGGGTCGAATAGCCACCCTACGTGACTACTGACAAGACAAGAACCCCTCCCAACTAAAGGTCCCTCCGGCTAACCGAAGTGCGAACCTGAGGTTCATCAACGTTATCAACCGTATGATAAACACGCCCGAGCCCCCGCAGCAACCCGAACGAATACTGGCAATCCTCGCCCAAACTTTATGATGAAAGCCGATTTCACTTTATCACTTGACAAATCGGACTATACACCAAAGGGCGCAGCCCACTCATCTAAACTCATTGATATCCCGAGGATATCCCGAGCTCCCTTATGCCCACGTCTAGGCTTTTGGCATACATGAGCCAGGCGTAGTTACAGCACTAACATCACATCCGTCACACACAGGGGATTTCCGCCGCCGGGTGGCGTATTTCGTTCGAGCCGATCGCATACATAAAGCAAGGATCTACCGGCTGCAGTGACGAAACACCGCGAGTCCAGAAATCCGATCCGTGAGCGGGTTTCGCGAAGCGTCGCGATAGACCGGCCCACTAGTGAGTGATCAGCCCCAGCAATTAGCCAGACCGTACTCGACGCCTTCCGAATGAATTCCAGGCCGCGGATCTTCGGCAATCAGGGTGGTGCCGGTATCGACGTATCCGGAAATTTTCGATCCATCCTTAACATAGTCGACCACGGCAGCCACTCCCTGCTGAGCCATCTTCAGCGGGTACTGCTGTGAGGTAGCGGCAATCCGGCCGTCCCTGACCGCCCGGACGCCGGTGCATCCGCCGTCGATGGTGAAAATCATGACGCTTTCCTTTCCGGCCGCGTCCAGGACAGTCCGCGCGCCAAATGCGGCCGGTTCGTTTACTGCGTACACGATGTTGATGTCCGGATTCGTCCGCAGACAGTCCGCCATCGCCGCCCGCCCCTTAGCCTGATCACCCTTGGAATCCCGGCTGCACACCACGCTCGGTGGAGTGGCCTGCTGCGTCTCACTGGCAGTCATATTCAGAGCACCGAAGCCGGCGAGGAAGCCGTTATGTCGCAGTAGACCTCCACCCGTGATATTCGACGAAACGTCCAGGGTTGCGATCCTGGCCGGCGTGTCGCCCAAGGCTGCCCTGGCGTACTCGCCGATCAGCGTGCCGGCCTTGAAGTTATCGGTGCTAAACAACGCGTCGGTGGCACTCTCCGGGTCGGTGGGCACGTCCAAGGCGATGACGAGAACACCACGGTCCCGGGCCTGTTCGATCGCCGGGACGATCGCTTTGCTGTCATTAGGTGTGATGAGAATTCCCCGTGCCCCCGCCGCGACCATGTTCTCGATAGCGCTGATCTGACTGACATAGTCGCCGTCGAACCGGCCGGTGGCGGTCAGCAGCTTAACCCCCTGATCTCGGGCGGCCCGCTGCGCGCCGTCGCGCATTTTCACAAAGAACGGGTTGGTGTAAGCCTTGGTGATCAGCCCAACAGTCGGACTGCCACCGGAGCGCTCCCCGCGATCCGTGCCCCAAACCGACGAACCGCCACAACGGAGTAGGACCAGCGCAGCGGCGAGCAGCAGCGCCAGTGCTGCGACAAGGCGACGAGAAGATCCGGATATCCCCCCGGACGCCGTCCGTCGCCTCAGGTCCGGCATGTCGTCAAACGCCCCTTCCTGCTGCTCGGCCATCGGGAGGTTCGTACCCCACGTCGGGCCACAGCTACCATCGCGGACCGGATACCCCAGGGCTGGCAATCTGTCGCATGCCAGAAGCGAGGAGTGAGCCACTCCCCTGTTGTTGATCAGATGGCCGCGCGAACTCGACGAAGGCAGGTAGTTCTTCGATCTGTGACGATGTATAGATCGTGTGTGGCGAGCTGGTCCAGGCCATACACGACCGGCGTCAGCTACAGCCAATGAGCCGAGCGGTGTAACGGCGCGCGGCCGATTCACCGTGTCCGTTGCACCGCCGATGCGCTTGGCACCGCGAAGCACACTGATCTTCGCTCTGAAGGATAAGCGTACTTCGGGGCGAATGTGTTGTCACCCGCGGGCACGTTGTCACCCGCGGGCACGCTGAACGTTCGGGGCGAGTCTTGGCCCGTCGGCCGCTCCCCGCCCTTCGGCTGTCCTCCGCCGGCTAGACCAGGGTCGGCCCGGCCGGTGAGCGAGCGCCGTGCCCGCGTCGGTGAGCATCGGTCGCAGATCCCAGAGGATGTCGAGGTAGGTCGCGCGTGCTGCCAGCGCGACGCCAGCACGCACTTCCGGGCGTCGGCGGGCCGTGGCGCCGCGACGCACCACGGCCAGTGCCGCCGTGCTGGCCGGGCCTGGACCAGGGTTCGGGTCTGCTGGTAGTGGTGGTCTGCCGTCATCGAGTGCCTCGGCGAGTCGCCGGTACCAGGCGCACAGCTCGACCGTCTCCGATCTGACCGCCTCCTGGGCTGCGGCCAGATCGGGCAGCATGGCGGAGATCTCCATGGTCGAGGCTGTCGCGCTGACATCGCCTCCGGTCCGCAGTATGTCCGCTGGCCAGGGTACGTCGCCGGCCCGCAACAGCTGTGCGGTCCGGCGTAGCCGCAGTGCTCCACCCACGATGGTCATGAGCGCGTCGACGTCGACCCGATCGTTGGGCTGTTCCGACAGGTACTGGCGGACCACGTCGTCGAGCAGCCGTCCGGCGCGGAGGGCGTCGCGGGCGGCGGCGGCTATGTGCTCGTCCCGACGGGGACGGCAGACGGTTCCGTCGTCTCCGCCGTCCGGGAGTGCGGTGTCGGTGTTCCCGGTGCGGGCGGGGGTGTCGACCTGGCTCGCTGGTAGGGCGGCGGTGTCCACGGAGCTGCCCGAATAGCCCGATATGCCCGTGTAAGGCGGGTACAGCCAGGGCGAGGTCCGCGGCCGAGCGCTGGGCGGATCGTCGTCACCGGGTGCCCGCATGACGACCAGGGCGAGGAAGTCCGCGCCCGTCCGAAAAGCGGCGGCGGCCCGGCGCCGGATCAGCGTCGCCGCTCCCCGGGGCCACAGCAGCGCTCCCACAGCCAGGCTCACCCCGAAACCGATCATCGTGTCCTGGATACGAACCAGGCCCACCTGCCAACCCGACGGTTCAAGGATGTTGAAAAGGATGAGGATGGCAACGGTGAAGCCTGCCTGCCCCAGCACGAATGACGGTTTGCGCCGGAGGTAGCCAGCGACGAACATGGCCAGTGGCAGCACCAGCCACGACACCACGGTATGGGCGCCAACGAGGACGACGAACAGGCCACCCACCAGAATGCCGATCCCGGTGCCCAGCAGTCCCCGCAGGATCGTCGAGCTGGTCGCCGCCACGTTTGACCGCAGGACCGACAGCGTGCCCAGCGCGACCCAGAGGCCATGCTGCACCTCGATGTTCTGGGCCACAGCGACAGCGAGGGCGAGCCCCACGGCGCCGCGTACACTGTTGCGAAACCACACGGACCGCAGGCTGGCGTATCCGGCGGCAAGATCGGTAGCGGCGACGCCGCGGCGCGTGAGCCCGCTTAGCCTGTCCGACCAGCCACGCGGCCGCATCCAGGAGCACGGCGACGGCGCCGGGGCGGTCACCCGCAGCACGTTCACCGCCAGCTCCCTAGTACCCCGGGCCAGCCTGCGCAGCCGGAACGCCTCGGCGAGAGCGAGGTCCGCCGGAGGCAGCTCCGACCCCGTGGTGTCAGAATCGGCCGACTGGTGAGCTGATCGGGCGGCTGGCACAGCAACATCAGGCACCAGCCGTTGACCTGACCGCTCTATGTAGTCCAGCAGGGCTGTACGCATCCCTCTCTCAGCCCGCTCCAGGCGGTCTAGACCTAACGGCCCGCCCGTCCGTGGACCGCGGTCGAGCCGATCGGCAGCGGCGGTGAGCGTGGCAGAGACGGCGGCGTGGATCTCGGTCGCCTCCCGGCGGAAGCAGACCGCCGCGAGCCCATCCCGGTCCGCGCGCGGTTCAGCGAACGGGACCAACCAGTTGACATCCACGACCAGATGTCCCAACGCGGCGGTACGCCCGCCGACACCGCTGGGCCGGTGCGCCGTCTCGACAAACCTGCGGCGGAGATGGAACACATCGGTCCAGATCGGGTGGATGTCCTCCGTCCCGGTCCCGTCAGACCACGCAGACGGCGTCGTCATCCACGCAACCCCGTCGGCCATCGACCGGCACGCTTGGGCCAGCGCGGCACGCAGCCGTGTCGGTGGCCGCTCCGTCCACAGCACCATGGCCGTGGTGACGGCCGCCAGCATGGCGATGCCCCAGCCGACAAGCCGTTCCGGAATGGCCGACGCAGGGCCAGGCGTCATGACCGCCAGGACAAAGGCCATCAATGTGGCCTGTCCGGCGACGGCGAAATACGCGTTGAAGACCCCGGAAAATAGCACGGCCCATGCGACCAATGCAGTCGCCGGTACCGCTAGCCAGGCCGACCGGGAAGACAGCGTCCCGATGACGAGAAGCGGAACGGTGCCGAGTGCGAACGCAACATAGGCCATCATCCTGGCACTGGCCGGCCCGGTGAACTCGACAAACTCCAACAGGACGTAGGAGCCGAACCAGGCGAACAGGCTCAGCCGCACATCCCCACCGACCAGATCGGTAACGGCCAGCAACATGGGGGCTACGACAGCCACCCGGACGGCCGCCTTGAGGTTCATCAGCCCGGGGTCTCCGGAGAACGCCCCAGCGAGCCGTCTCGACCATCCGTTCCGCATCAGCAGCTCTACCAGCCCTGGATCGTCGCTGTACCGACCCAGACCCTCCCACACTCCACTGAACACGCAAGCATCTAGACAGAAACCACCCGCCGTCACATACCATCTCGCCTACCCGACACGCACCCCAGCGGCGTCTGCTCGACGTCGCGCCCGACGATCTGATCGTGAAGGTCGAGTAGCAGGAAGTTCGCAGACGCGATCGACTTGAGGCGTATGGTGGTCTCGCGATCGTCAGTTGTGTGCCGCCTGCCTCGTGGTGCGACACCCGTCGCGTTTCCGCCTCCGTGACCACACCTCCTGGCGTCGGGACGAGAGGCAACGCCCTGCTGGCAAGCCGCGCGAAGGGGGCGAGACCGTCGGCCTCCGCCGCTGATGAACCCGCTGCTACCCCTGTATCTCCCGATTCGGCGACGCGGTTGCTCGCCATCGAGTGTCTAGCTGGCCTGGAGGCACTGACCGACGAGCTGGTTGGCGCCGTCCACGCGGGCGATCGTCCCTGGATCGCAGCCTACGGCACGGTGTCAGTGGATGATCTGCGTCGGGGTTGCAGCGCCTACCTGCGGCGAGTCCTCGAACGAATCGCGGGAGAGGTCTCGGACGTGACAGACGACGAAGTGGCGGTGGGCATTGGCCGTGCCCGGGCGGAGCAGGGCGTCCCGCTGGAGGTGATGTTGCGAACCTTCCGGTTAGGCGGGCGAGTCGTGTGGGAGGGCTTGCTGCGTGCGGCCCGACGTACCGGGGCGAGCTCGGAGACTATTGGCCCAGCGGCGACCGTGCTCTGGACCGTCGTCGACGGCATGTCCTCGTCGCTGTCAACGGCGTACCGGCAGATGGAGCTTGACCAGCTACGCCGGGCCGAGCGACGGCGCCACGCGGTGTTCGAGGACCTCCTGGCCGGGCGTGCGGACGACGCGGCATTCCTGCAGCGCGTAGCCGGCGAACTCGACCTGCCCGTCGGTGGGCGGTACCTAGTAATAGTTGCTGCCCTGTCTGGGCAGCGGTCACCGACCGGGCGCGCGCAGATGGTGCTGGACGCTCACCGCATCCGGTCGATTTGGCATGAACGGGCCGATACGGTCGTCGGGGTCGTCCCGCTGCCCGAGACGTCGTCCTTTTCGAGTCTGGCGTCCGATGCGGGCGCGGCGCTTGGCGGGCGTGCGGCCGCCGCACAGGTCGACGGCGGCCTGGCCGCCGTTGCTCTGGGTTACCAGCTTGCTACCTTGACGCTGAGCACGGTGTCCGGCAACGCGTCGGGCCTTGTGAGCATCGACGAACGTGTCCCAGAATCCCTTCTCGTCCGCTCCCCGGAGCTGTGCCGCCGGCTCATCGACACCTGGCTTGGCCCGGTGCTCGCCCTGCCTGTCAAGGAAGCCAAGCCCCTCTTGGACACCCTGACCGCCTGGCTCGAGGCCGACCGGTCAGCCTCGGTGGCTGCCGAGCGGCTCTTCTGTCACCGCAACACCGTACTGAACCGGTTGCACCGCGTCGCAGTCCTCACCGGACGGAGCCTCGACGGCCGGCGAGCCTTCGTCGAGCTGTCGCTCGCGCTGAGCGCCCTGGGGCTTCCCGAGCCACCCGCTTCCTGATACGCCTCTGTCGGCGGAACGCCGCTATCCGGAGCGGGCGGGTCGACGGACGGCGGGCGAGTCGACGCTTGGGCATGGTGCACAAAAGCCGACCACCAGCTCTGGGCATTTTGGCATGGTCCCAGCGCTCCGGATAAAGAACACTCGACCCCAGCGCGGGCGGTGTGTCTTCCCCTGCGGTGACCATCGTCGAAGGGCTCACCGGCATGCCAGACTTCGATCTGCTCGTCCTCGGTGGCGGACCCGGGGGGTACGTCGCTGCGATCAGGGCCGCCCAGCACGGCCTCTCCGTGGGGTTGGTGGAGAAGGAACGCCCCGGTGGCGTGTGTCTGAACTGGGGCTGCATCCCCACCAAGGCGATGCTGCGCTCGGCCGAGGCGTTCGACGTGGTCCGCCGAGCACACGAGTTCGGGGTGCGCACGGGCGAGCCGACCGTCGACTATGACGCCGTCCGGCGCCGTAAGGACGACATCGTCAAGGGACTGGCCGACGGCGTGGCGGGACTTCTGCGTGCTAACAGCGTCACCACAATCGCCGGCCACGCCCGCATGACGGGGCCGACCTCGGTCGAGATCCTCGAGGTCGGCGACGCGCCACTCGGGCCCGGGGGGCCCCTGTACGCCGCGCCCCCCACGGGCACGACGGCCACCCGGTCGGTCAGCGCCCGCGATGTCGTCATCGCCACGGGCTCACGGCCCGCCGAGCTCCCGGTGCCTGGCGCGGACCTGCCGGGTGTGATCACGTCCGACGGTGCGTTCGGCCTGACCGAGGTGCCCGAGCGCGTCGTCATCGTCGGCGGCAGTGCCGTGGGAGCCGAGTGGGCCACCCTCTTCGCCGAGTTCGGAGCCGCGGTCACCGTGGTCGAAATGCAACCGACCCTGGTTCCGGCCGAGGACGCAGCGATCGGCGCCGCCCTAGCCCGTTCCTTTCGCTCGCGTGGGATCGGTGTACTCACCAGTTCAACCGTCTCCGCCATCGAGGTGGCCACACCGCTGCGCGTGGTCGTGGACGGCCCGGAGCCCGGGTTGATCGAGGCGGATGTCGTCCTGGTGGGAGCGGGTCGCGTCCCCAACACCCGGGACCTCGGGCTCGACGTGGCCGGGGTCACCACCGACCGGCGGGGTTTCGTAACGGTCGACGACCGGATGCGGACCGATGTCAAGCACGTGTTCGCGATCGGCGATGTGACGGGTCGGGCCATGCTGGCCCACGTCGCCTCGCACCAGGGCCTCGTCGCGGCGGACGTGGTCGCCGGGCACGACCGCCGTATGGACTACCGCGTGGTCCCCGCCGCGACCTTCACGCACCCTGAGATCGCGAGCGTCGGGCTGAACGAGGCGGCCGCCCGGAAGGCCGGCATGGACGTCACCGTCGCCACCTTCCCCTTCGCAGGCCTGGGTCGCTCCCGTACGTTCGGCCGTACCGAGGGCTTCATGAAGATCGTCGCTGGTACGGCTCACGGCGAGATCCTGGGCGTCCACGTCATCGGCCCGTCCGCCAGCGACCTGATCACGGAGGGCGCGCTAGCCCTGACGCTCGAGGCGACGCTCGATGACCTCGCGGAGACCGTCCACGCCCACCCCACGCTCGGCGAGATCGGCATGGAGGCCGCGCTCGTCGCGCTCGGCCTGCCCGTGCACGCGAACCCGCCACGAACCCGCTGAACCGGAGGGGACCTCATGGCCACCCGCACCGCCCGCCGCCGGAACGAAGCGACGACGATTGACCACGCACCGATCAGCTCCGAGGACCCGGATACGCTGCGTCAATACCTGCGCCAGATGGCACTGATCCGCCGCTTCGAGGAGCGCGCGGCGCAGGGCTACACCCAGGCCAGGATCGGCGGCTACTGCCACCTCAACCTGGGCGAGGAAGCGACCGTGGTCGGAACGATGGCCGCACTACACCCCACCGACTACCTCTTCACGAACTACCGCGAGCACGGCTACGCGATCGCGAAGGGCATCGACCCAGGCCGGGTCATGGCCGAGTTGTACGGGCGCACGACCGGCACCTCGAAGGGCTGGGGCGGCTCGATGCACATGTTCGACACCGAGGCCCGCCTGCTGGGCGGATACGGGATCGTGGGCGGCCAACTACCACTCGCCACCGGCGCCGCCCTGGCCGTCACATACCGCGGGGGCGATGAGGTCGTCCTCTGCCAGATGGGTGACGGGACCACGAACATCGGCGCCTTCCACGAGTCGCTCAATCTGGCCGTCCTGTGGAACCTGCCGATCGTCTTCCTAGTTGTCAACAACGACCTCGGGATGGGCACGACGGTCGACCGGTCCTCGGCCGAGCCGGAGCTGTTCAAGCGTGCCTCGGCCTACCGAATGCACGGCGAACGCGTGGACGGCGCGGACGTGCTCGCCGTCCACGCGGCCACGGCGAGGCTGGTTGAGCGGGCCCGCACCGAGAGCCGCCCGGCCCTGCTTGAGGCGGTGAGCAAGCGACTCAAGGGCCACTCCGTCGTCGACCCCGCCCGGTACCGCTCCGCGGACGACGTCGCGGCCGCCCGAGATGCCGACCCACTGGTCCGCTTCCGCGCCGCTCTGGCCGCCGCGCGCGTCTTCGACGAGGCCGAGCTCGACACCGTCGTCGCTGAGGGACGGGCCGCCGCGGATGATGCGGTCGCCTTCGCCGCCAAGAGCCCACACCCGGACGTTGCGACACTGTTCGACCACACCTACGCGACCCCGGTGGCCAGCGTGGCACGGCGGCTCCCCGCCGACCCCATCTTCTGACCCATCCAGGCCGCCCCCGTACCGCAAGGAGCACCCATGCCCGTCCTCTCCTACCGCGAGGCCCTGCGCAGCACATTGCGCGAGGAGCTCATCCGGGACGACAACGTCTTCCTGATCGGTGAGGAGATCGGCGTCTTCGAGGGTTCATACAAGATCACCGAAGGCCTGCTCGGCGAGTTCGGCGACAAGCGGGTCCGGGACACCCCGATCTCGGAGGAAGGCTTCGTCGGGGCCGCGATCGGGGCGGCGATGCTAGGACTGCGCCCGGTGGTGGAGCTCATGACGATCAACTTCTCGCTCATCGCCATTGACCAGATCGTCAACCATGCGGCCAAGATTTACGGGATGTTCGGCGGGCAGACGAGCGTTCCGATGGTCATCCGCATGCCGGGCGGCGGCGGGCAGCAGCTCGGCGCCACGCACTCGCAGAACATCGAGCTTTACTACGCGTTCGTCCCGGGTCTGAAGGTCGTCGCCCCGAGCACCCCAGCCGACGCGAAGGCCTTGCTGCGAACCGCGATCCGCGACGACGATCCCGTGCTGTTCCTCGAGAACCTCGCGCTCTACAACGTCAAGGGCGAGGTGCCCGAGGATCTGCCGACGGCGGAGATCGGCAGAGCCGCGGTGACCCGACCGGGCACCGACATCACCCTCATCGGCTACTCCCGGATGGCGGCCGTCGCCCTCGATGCCGCCGAGAAACTGGCTGCCGAGGGCGTGTCAGCCGAGGTCGTCGACCTGCGGTCGCTGCGCCCGCTGGACCGCGAGACACTCGTCCGCTCGGTGCGCAGGACCGGATGCGCTGTCGTCGCCGAGGACGACTGGCTCACGTACGGCATTGGGGCCGAGGTCGCCGCCTCGATCTCCGAGGGCGCTTTCGACCACCTCGACGCGCCCGTGCGTCGCGTCGCAGCGGCCGAGGTGCCGCTCCCCTACGCAAAGTCGCTCGAGGACGCCGCACTACCGTCCGTCGACTCGGTCCTCACCGCGGCGCGCGAAACCCTGCACGCTGTCGGCCGCCGCTGACACCTCCGCCGACCGACGCCGAGTATCCGAGGAAGGGCCATGCCCGAGATCACGATGCCCCGCCTGTCCGACACGATGGAGGACGGCCTGATAGCGCTGTGGCGCAAGCAGGTCGGCGACAAGATCACCAGCGGTGAGATACTCGTCGAGATCGAGACCGACAAGGCGATCATGGAGCTTGAGGCGTACGACGACGGCGTCCTGGAGCGGATCCTCGTCGATGAGGGCGGCAGAGTGCCGATCGGCACTCCCATCGCGGTGATCGGCGACGGAACCGGCACGGCGTCGTCCCCCGACTCGTCGGGCGGTCCGGCGTCGGACACCGCCCCCGGTCCGGCCTCACCCACCTCGACCACCTACGGGCGCGCGGACACCACAGGCGGTACTGACGGCGCCGGAGCTTCCGCCGACAGCGCGGAGGACGGCCGTGCAGACCGTCCCCGTTCCTCACCGCTAGCCCGCAAGATTGCGGCCGAGCGGGGCGTGGACCTCGCCAACATCGTCGGCACAGGCCCCGGGGGACGAATCGTACGCGCCGATGTGGAACACGTGGCCGACACCATATGGAGCAACGGCATCGTCCTGCCCGAGCCGGTACGCCCGGCTCCGAACGGAACCCCGACGGCACGCGACGCCGCGCGGTCCCCGGCACCCGAGGCGGATGTCGACGAGCTCCCTCTGTCCCGGATACAGCGGGTGGCCGCGAAGCGGCTGACCGAGAGCAAGCAGCAGGCTCCGCACTTCTACCTCACGCGCGCAGTCGACCTCACGGCACTCACGGCCTTCCGCACGACCCTCAACGAGACGCTGGCCGCGACCGGTGGGCCCAAGCTGAGCATCAATGACCTCCTCGTCAAAGCCGTCGCGACGACGATCCGCGCTAACCCGTCCGTCAACGTGTCCTTCGGCGGGGACGTCCTGCGCCGGCACCGGCGGATCAACCTGGGCATCGCAGTTGCGGTGGAATCGGGACTGGTGGTGCCGGTCATCACCGACGCCGACCGGCGGCCGGTGTCTGAGATCGCCACCGTCGGTCGGGAGCTCGCCGAACGCGCCCGCGCCGGCCGCCTGCAACCCGCGGACATGAGCGGTGGCACCTTCACGATCTCCAACCTCGGGATGTTCGGCATCGAGCAGTTCGCCGCCGTCATCAACCCGCCCGAGGCCGCGATCCTCGCGGTAGGCGCCGCCACCCAGGAGGTGCGGATCGTTGACGGCGAGATGGTACCGCGCGCGATCCTGCGGCTGACGCTGTCCGCAGACCATCGCGCAATCGATGGCGCGACCGGCGCCCGATTCCTCCAGGACCTCGCAAGGATGCTCGAGACCCCACTCCGGATCGTCAGCTGAAAGAGATCTACGCCAGCCACAGAACGCGCGGCTGGCACGGCAGCAGCCAGCTCACTGGCGCAACGCTCATGATGTGCCCCAAACACCCTCTCAGGGACACACCATGACCATCCACCTGCCACACAGGCCCCATCGGAGGCAACCACGCAGTCACTGCCCAAATCTGAGTTCTGGAGCCCCACCAGGCTGATCGACGCGGCAGGGCGCGCGCGGCCCCACTACTAAAGTCCCCCGACCCTCTCCTACAGGGTCTCCTTCATCTCGAAGGAAGGTTTTCTATCATGGGTGAGCTCGTCCTGGTCCGCCACGGCGAAACCGAGTGGTCCCTCTCGCGTCAGCACACCAGTTATACGGATCTGGCGCTCACCGCGCGCGGTGAAAAACAAGCCCGCGCCGTCGCGCCACTGCTCCTCAAGCGTCACATCGCGCTCGCCCTGACCAGTCCCCTCCAGCGCGCAGCCCGCACCGCCGAACTCGCCGGCCTCACCGATGTACAGATAGACCACGACCTGCATGAGTGGGACTACGGCAGCTACGAGGGCATTACCACGGCCGACATCCGCCGCACCCGGCCCGACTGGAATCTATGGACGGATGGAGTTCCTCCGGGGCCGGACGCCCACCCCGGGGAAAGCCCGCAGCAAGTCGCGGTCCGCGCGGACCGCGTCCTGGCCAAGATCGCGCCCGCCCTCCGGGATCCGAATGCGGGAGATGTGATTCTCGTGGCCCACGGCCATTTCCTGCGCGTACTTACCGCCCGCCGATTGGGCCTACCCCCTGCCGCGGGGGCTCTTTTCGCCCTCGACACAGGAACCGTCAGCTGTCTCGGCACTGAACACGGTCACCCCGTAATCACGGCCTGGAACGCCACGATGGCTGCCTCATCTACCACCGAAGCCACCACGAAGCACCTTTCAGAGGAATCAATGATGCCCGGCTAAGAAGCTCAGTCAGCTGCCCATTTCAACACACCAATAGAAGGACCCCTCTCTGCCGGATACTACGATTCCGTTGCGTGATTTCTCCCATCGGTGGACAACGGAAAGCCGGGACGAGAAATCAGGGATTCCGGTGGCCGCCGGGTGGACTCACCACGTGACGCGACTTTTTGCCTCATCGAGCATCCAGCCGCCAGCAACGAGCGACTCACGGACCGAAGATTGATCGGTATCCCCGTGGCTCATGCCCCGCAACCCTGCGGAGAGAACTGCGTCGGCAACGGTGTTTCCGGTGTGGTTGATCAGTAGCTCTCGGCGGATGATGGGCGGTCACGGACAGTCACCGCGAAAGCATCAATCGCTGGCTTTCAGCGGATCATCCACCGGGGCGCGGCCCGCCTCGGTGGGTTCCAGGCTGCGAGTCACAAGGTACAGGCATTTCATCGCAGACTGGCCGCTGGGGAAATGTCAGCGTGCACGAACAGACCGCCGGTAGCGGGCGTTCAACGACCTAATCGCTTTTGTCGAAAACAGCAGGCGGCGGATCTCGATGTCGTAGTCGAGGAACGGAATTCACTCTTCCCAGACGTTCCACCACAGCCGGACCACCGCCCAATATTCCCTGCCCCAGGCCTCCTCGTACGCGTCCATCGCATCAGCTACAGATCTTGAATGGTCGGGGCCTGGTTGATCACATCCGGTGTGGCCGGGTATGCGCCGGCCGAAACCAGCCCATACCAGAGGTATGAGATATGCGGATGGTGGTGGCCTTACCGCGGAGGGTCATGCCTGCCGGGAAGCGGTCCGGTTACAGACTGCCGGCCTGTTCACCCAGGACGTCGATCCGGTCGAGGTCGCCCGGCGGCTGCGGGTGAGCAGTAAGTCGGCCTACCAGTGGAAGCGCCGCTGGAGGGCCGGCGGGCAGACGGCGCTGGTGTCGCGGGGGCCGAGCGGGGCGTGCTGCCGGTTGTCCGACCGTCAGCTCGACCGGCTCCGTGTCGAGCTGGCCCGGGGTCCGGCCGCGCACGGCTGGGCTGATCAGCGATGGACCCTGGCCCGGGTCACCCTGCTGATCGGCCGACTGTTCCACGTCCGCTACACCCTGCGCGGCACCTCGTATCTGCTGCACCGCATGGGCTACAGCCCGCAGGTCCCGAGCTGGCGAGCTGGCGCCTTACTCGACTGCGGCGCCAAAGGCCCATGCAGTGGAGGCTCGGCTGGCGCCTCGCCGGTAGTAGTCGTCCTCGAGCTCGGCGGGCGGGCTCGTGACGATCTCGCGGTGTGCGGCACGAGCCCGGCATGAACAGGGAGTTGAGTGCCGCCGTCAGCGTGTTGTCGATGCGCGGTGCTGACGCAGGGTCTTGACGTTCCGCGTTCGATGCGGGAAAGTTCGGGTCCGCAAAACGATTGGGCAAAAGATGCCGCAACGACGTGTCACGATCAAGCAGGTCGCTGCTGAGGCAGGCGTGTCGATCACCACCGTGTCTCACGTCCTCAATGACGTGCCGGGCAAGAGAGTGCATCCCGACACGCGAAAGCGTGTCAAGGTGGCGGCGACGCGGCTGGGCTACGTGCCCAACGGGCTGGCGCAGAGCCTCCGTACCCAGAGGTCCAACACGATCGGCCTCGTCGGCGACGAGATCGCGACGACCCCGTTCGCCGGGAAGCTGATTCTTGGCGCTCAGGATGTCGCGCTGTCGCGAGACGCGATCGTCTTCGTGGTCTCGACGGGCTACCAACGCGACGTCGAGAACCGTGAGATCGAGGAGCTGTTACGCAGGCAGGTCGACGGCATCCTCTACGCTTCGATGTACCACCGGACGGTCGAGCTGCCTCCTCAGCTGGCCTCGGTCCCGACGGTCCTGATCAACGCTTCGTGCACCACTCCGAACGTGCCGTGGGTCGTCCCGGATGAGGTTGCCGGTGGCGAGGACGCGGCCGACGTCCTGCTGGCCGCGGGACACCGCCGACTGGCGTTCATCAACGATATCGACGAGATTCCTGCGGCGTTCGGCCGTGAGGAGGGATTCCGCCGACGTGCCGCAAAGGCGGGGCTTCGCGCCGACGACCTGCAGGTCGTCACGGCAGAGACCGACCCGGCCGGCGGCTACGCCGCGGCCCGGCGGTTGCTAGAGGACACCACGCGCCCGACGGCGATCTTCTGCTTCAACGACCGCCTCGCTATGGGCGTCTATCGCGCTGCGACGGAGCTAGGCCTTCGCATTCCTGAGGACCTGTCGATCGTGGGTTTCGACAACCAGGAGTTCGTCGCAGACGGGATCTTCCCCGGGCTGACCACGATCGAGCTGCCGCACTACGACATGGGGGTGTGGGCCACTGAGCAACTCTTCGACCGCATCGACGCGGCGTCTCAGGGAACTAGCCCTGCTCCAACAGCACGACTTCGAGGACCGGTGATCCACCGGGACTCGGTCGCGCCACCCTCCTGAGTTCAGACCCCAGGAGAGCGGCGCGAACCTTCAGACCGGCGGGCCAACGCCGGGTCTGACGGTGCAGCACTAAACCATCCACACGAACAAGTGACCTGGAGGGCACCTTGTCTCGCAGAAATCGCCGCATCGTCGCGGCTGGTTTAGCCGTCCTCGCGATCTTAGCGACAGCGGCGTGCAGCGCGGAGTCCGGTGGGGGCGCTGACGGTCCACAGACGATCGACCTGTGGACGCACGCCGGCGGCAACGATGCCGAGCTGGAGGTCATCAACACCATCGTCGACGACTTCAACGCACAGCAGGACCGGTACACGGTCAAGATCCAGGACTTCCCGCAGGACGCGTACAACGACGCGGTCGTCGCCGCAGCGTCCTCCGGCAACCTGCCCTGCATCGTCGACGTCGATAGCCCGAATGTCGCCAACTGGGTCTGGGCCGGCTACATCCAGCCGCTCGGACTGCCGGAGGAGACCTTCGAAGGACAGCTCGCCGGAACCCTCGGCCGGGTCGACGGCGAAGTGTACGCCTACGGGTACTTCGACGTCGCGCTCGCCATGTTCAGTCGTCAGTCGACCCTCGACGACGCAGGGGTTCGAGTACCGACGGTCGATGACCCGTGGACCAAGGACGAGTTCAGGGACGCCCTCGCTGCGATCGACAAACTGGACCGCTTCGACTACGCCCTCGACATGAGCACGGGCGGCACGGGCGAGTGGATCTCCTACGGCTACTCACCGCAGCTGCAGAGCTTCGGTGGCGACCTCATCGACCGGTCCGACTTCCAGAGCGCCAAGGGAGCGCTGAACGGACCCGAGGCGCTTGAATGGGCACGGTGGTTCCGCGGCCTGGTCGAGGATGGATACATGGCGCAGACCTCTGGCGAGGACGCGACGGCCGACTTCGTGAACGGCACCAGCGGTCTGCTCTACACCGGCAACTGGGCCGACGGCACCGTCAAGGAAGCGTTTGACGACGCTGTGGTGCTTCCCCCGCCGGATTTCGGCACCGGCCCCAAGATCGGTGCCGGGTCCTGGCAGTGGGCACTGGCCAAGGGATGCGACGACGTTGACGGCGCACGGGAGTACCTCAAGTTCGCTCACGACACCAAGTACTTCGTCCAGTACGCCAAGGCGGTGGGTCTGATCCCCGCCACGCTCGACGCGGCGGCCGAGATCCCGGCCTACGCGGAGGGCGGCGAGAACCGGATCTACCTGGAGATGGCTGACCGGTTCGCCGTCGTCCGCCCCGAGACCCCTGCCTACCCGTACATCTCCTCGGCCTTCGAGAAGGCGACGAGCGACATCCTCGCCGGCGGTGACCCACAGTCGATCCTCGACAGGGCGGTCGCCGACATCGATCGCGACATTCGGCAGAACGGTGGATACCACTCCTGACCTGACGGTCAGGAACATCCCGGGGCGTTGGCTGCGGGCGCCGCGTCGCGCCCGCAGCCGTGCGCCCACACATGAAGGAAGCCGCCCATGGCCACCACTCAACAACGCATGCCGGCGTCGTCGTCGGTCGACCGTGCCACCTCAGCCCGTCGCCCGTTGGGGCGGCGGGGGGATGCCCGGGCCGCAGCGTTGATGATCACCCCGGCGCTCGCTCTGTTCATCCTCTTCCTGCTGGTTCCGATCGTGCTGGCGTTCGCGCTGGCGTTCACCAACGCGCGGCTGATCTCGCCGAATCCTCCGGAGTTCATCGGGTTCGACAACTTCTCGCTGTTGCTGACGGATCCTGTGTTCTGGGCCTCGGTCCGCAATACCTTCTACTTCGCAGTGGTCGTCGTCCCGGTGCAAGCAGGTTTGGCGCTCTTCCTTGCTGTGCTGGTGAACACGAAGGTCAAAGGCGCGCAGTTCTTCCGGACCGTCTACTTCTTGCCGGTCGTCACGTCGATGGTCGTCGTGTCTCTGCTGTGGCGGTTCATGTACGAACCGGACGGCCTGATCAACCGGCTCCTGCAGGCGATCACTTTCGACCGGTTCACGCCGATCGACTGGCTGAACGAACCGGCATGGGCGATGCCCGCGATCATGTTCATTTCGGTGTGGCAGGGTGTCGGGTTCACTATGATCATCTGGCTCGCCGGCCTGCAGACCATCCCGGTCGAGCTGTATGAGGCCTCTGAGCTCGACGGCGCCGGGCGCTGGCAGCAGTTCCGCTTCGTGACCTGGCCGGGTCTGACGCAGACCCGGACCTTCATCCTCGTGACGATCACGATCGCCGCATTCTCCCTGTTCACGCAGATCAACCTGATGACGCAGGGCGGCCCGCTGGACAGCACCACGACCGTCGTCTTCCAGGCCGTGCGCAGTGGCTACCAGCAGCTGCAGACGGGGTACGCCTCGGCGATCTCGCTGGTCTTCTTCGTCATGGTGCTGACCGTGTCGCTGATCCAGCGCTACCTCACCCGGGAGAAGGGATGAGCACCATGTCCATCACGACCTCGTCCACGCGCCCGGAAGGTGCGCCCCGCGGCAAGAGGGCAGGCTCCCGGCGGCGGGCGCTCACCGTCACAGTCCTGCGGTGTGTCCTTGTGGTCTTCTTCGCTTTCCCGATCCTCTTCATGCTGGTGTCCTCCCTCAAGCCGGACCTGCAGATCTTTGCGGACCTCGGCTCATGGCGTGCCTTCGTCCCCGTCGGAGACGTCTCACTGGACAACTACGCCGACGTGTTCGACCGGGTGCCCTTCACCCGGTTCCTCCTGAACTCGGTTGTCATCTCCGGCCTGACCGTGGCGTTGGGAATCGTCGTCAACAGCCTGGCTGCCTTCGCCCTGGCACGGCTGCGGTGGCGCGGACGAGGGCTGGTCCTCGGACTGGTGCTGGCGACGCTCATCGTGCCGTTCGAGACGCTGGCCCTGCCCCTGCTGTGGTGGGTGAACAAGTTGCCCTCGCTGGAGGTGGACGGCTTCTCCCTCGCCTACAAGCAGGGGTGGCTGGACACCTACCAGGTGCAGATCATCCCGTTTATCGCCAACGCCTTCGCCCTCTACCTCTTCTACCAGTACTTCGACTCGATCCCACGGGAGCTGGACGAGGCAGCGCGCATGGACGGCGCGGGCTGGTTCACCATCTATCGCAAGGTGGTCATGCCACTGTCTGGGCCCGCGATCGCGACGGTCGCGATCCTGACGTTCCTACCCGCATGGAACTCGTACCTGTGGCCGCGCATGGTTGTGCAGAGTGAGGAACAGCGGCCGGTGATGATCGGCCTGCAGTACTTCTTCCAGCTCAATACCTCCTGGGGTCAGGTCATGGCCTACTCCTCGCTGATCACAATCCCCGTGATCGCGCTCTTCCTGGCGTTCCAGCGCTCGTTCATCAACTCCATCGCATCCTCGGGGGTCAAGGGTTGATGCCTTACCTTCTTCCTGACGTCTGGACCTGGGACATGTGGTTCGTCGATGACGGACACGACTACCACGTCTTCTACCTCAAGGCATCGCGGGCCCTAGGCGATCCGGACCGCCGCCACTTCCACGTCAGCGTCGGTCACGCGGTGTCCGACGACCTTCGCGGGTGGCGCGAGGTGCAAGACGCGCTGATCGCGTCTGACGGTCCTGCCTTCGACGACTTCACGACGTGGACTGGTTCCGTCGTCCGGGCACCGGACGGGACGTGGCGCCTGTTTTACACGGGGACCAGCCGCGCTGAAGGCGGCCTGGTCCAGCGCGTAGGTACCGCCACGTCGAACGACCTCTACACCTGGGAGAAGGCCTCCACCGACGCCCTCTGCGAGGCAGACCCCACCTGGTACGAGAAGTACGACGGCGTCGACTGGTTCGACGAAGCATGGCGGGACCCGTGGATCTTCGCCGAACCCGACAACGCCGGGTGGCACATGCTGGTGACCGCCCGGGCCAACAACGGCAGCCCCGACGGCCGTGGCGTCGTCGGGCACGCCACCTCGCAGGACCTGGAGACCTGGACCGTCCGACCCCCTTTGTCCGAACCGGGCGCGGGTTTCGGCCAGCTCGAGGTCCCCCAGGTCGCGACGATCGACGGGCGCCACGTCCTCATCTTCAGCTGCCTGCACGCGGAACTGAGCGACGACCGCAGGGCGGCTGGGGAGCGGGGTGGCGTGTGGGCCGTACCGATCGACACGCTCATCGGCCCCTACGACGTCGAAAAAGCCTCCCGGCTGACCGACGAGAGCCTCTACGCGGGCCGCCTCGTCCAGGACCGCGACGGCGCCTGGTGGCTCTTCGCCTTCTGCAACACCGACAGCACTGGAGCATTCGTCGGCACGCTGTCCGATCCGCTACCCGTCGGCTGGTCCCCCGACGGGCGACTCCACGTGACCGACGGTCGCTTCGACCACCTCGCGTGACACGCCGGCGGCCGGCCATGCCGGGCCGGCCGCCGGTCCCTGCACCCCTCAGGACAGACATCGAAGGAGAGGCAATGAGAAGCCTAACTTCCGTACGACCACGCGGGCACCTGCTGCCCACAGCGTTCCTGGTGGCAGCACTCGCCCTGATCGGGGTACTGACCGTCGCTCAGCCCGGGAAGGCCGCCGCCCCCACCACAATCGACAACCCCAGTTTCGAGACCGGCAACCTCACCGGGTGGAACGTCATCGAGGGACAGGCATTCACCAACGCAACGGTCTCCAGCGCCGCCGGTTGGGGATGGGGCTGCTGCTTCAACCCCGAGGGCACGTATCACCTGTGGGGGGCGGCAACTGGTGGCGGTGACGCACCGACCGGCCGAATGCGTTCCTCCACCTTCACGCTGGCGGGGACCGGCGAGATCAGCTTCCTGCTGGGCGGTGGCAACAACCTCGAGAACTTATTCGTCGCACTACACCGCGTCTCCGATGGCGCCGAGCTCATGCGGGCCACGAACACCGCGTTTGCCGACTCCGAGACACTCAGCCGCGTCGTGTGGGACGCGTCGGCCCACCTGGGACAGGAGCTCTACCTCGAGGTCGTCGACACGGCGACGGGTGGATGGGGCCATCTCAACCTCGACGACGTGCGCACCTACACGGAGCGTTCAATCTCTCAGATAGTCAACCCGGGTTTCGAGACCGGCGATCTGACAGGCTGGACGGCGACCGGGCGCGCGTTCAGTGCGGCGCAGGTCACGAACCGGACGGAGTGGGGATGGGGCTGCTGCTTCAACCCCGAGGGCACGTATCACCTGTGGGGCGCGAACAACGTGTCCGACAACGAGACCGGCACCCTCACCTCGTCGTCCTTCACCCTAGGGGGTACCGGCGAGATCAGCTTCCTGATCGGCGGTGGCAACAACCTCGCGAACCTCTATGTGGCCCTGCACCGCGTCTCCGATGGCGCCGAGCTCATGCGGGCCACGAACACCGCCTTCGCCGACTCCGAGGCGTACAGCCCGGTGCGGTGGAACGCAGCCGACTATCTCGGTGAGGAGCTCTACTTCCGGATCGTGGACAACGCCGCGGGCGGATGGGGGCACATCAACGTCGATGCCTTCGACGTGGCCGACGACGTCGTCGGCCACGAGTTCGACAACGCCGGCTTCGAGGCCGGGAGTCTGCAGGGCTGGGCCGTGGACGGCGAGGCGTTCTCCGAGGCGACCGTCAGCTCTGCGATCGAGACTCCAGACGGTGAACCGTTCGCTGCGCAGGGGACGTACCACCTGTGGGGCGGGGCTCTGGGAGATTGCCTAATAGGAACGTTGACCTCGCCCCGGTTCGTCGTCGGAGGCGGAGAGGAGATCCGGCTCCTGCTCGGCGGGACGGACGATCCTGAGGTCTACGTCGCGGTGGAATCGGACGCCGACGGCCAGGAACTTGCCCGCGTGGGCGTCGGTACTTCCCATGAGACCTATGAGGAAGTAGTCCTCGACCTCCCCGGGCACAGCGGGAAGACGGTCCGTCTCCGGCTTGTCGATAACTCAACGACCGGACACCTCAACGTCGACGACGTCAGGAATCTGACCGATGGCGCGGTGAACTCGTCCTTCGACGGAGGCTCCGGAACGTCGGCACACGATAGAGGCTCGGTCGACAACATCGCCTACGTCATCGACCACGCGGCTGGGCAAAGGTCGACCGAAACATCGACCAGACCCTGCGAGAGCAGCACCGGCGGCGCGCCCCAGAGCACAACCCTCTGACGACATCCCCGCGACACGGCGAAAGGTGATTCCAATGGTGGAAGACCGAGGCCCACGACCGACCCACGACCTGCCCCGGCTAGGCCGGCGGACC
>NZ_ADGX01000081.1 GCF_000177675.1 Parafrankia sp. EUN1f | reverse complement strand
CGCAGACGGCGGTCGCGCACCAGCGCCCGGTCCGGGGCTTCGATCCGTCATAGAAGACAACCCGGCAGTCCGGCGCCGCGCACATCTTCACTCGCTGCCAGGTGCCGTTCGCGGTCGCCAGGACCGCGGCGGCCGCGAGGCGCGCCAGCGCCTGAGCGACCTCGCCGCCTCCGGCGGGTTCGAGATCGACGCCGTCGGGACTCACCCGGACCCGCAGCGCGAGGCGATCGGCCACGTCGCCCAGAACGGCGTCCCGCGGCGGTGGTTGCGGGGTCCGCTGGTTGGCCGCGGCGGCACCCCGAAGCGCCGCGCGCAGGCGCAGTGCGTCCGCGAGCTCGGTCTCGCCCGTGGGCGCTCCCTCGGGCGCCAGACCGCGAGCCGCGAGCCAACGGCTCAGGGCCTCGGGATCCGCAAGCTCCTCGCGCGGCTGGTAGACGCCGAACGTCCGCTCGTCCACAGAGTTGAGGAACGCGCCCAGGGCCTGCAGCGACGGCGGCGCACCGCAGTGCGACGACCAGGCGTCCGAGGGGTTCGAGGGGTCCGAGGGGTCCATGTCCCCACCAGTGAACCACCCAGCACCCATCGACACTATTAAATGCTATAAGTGGTGTCGATGAAGGTGGCGATGACCTGGAGATCGCCCGACGGAAGGGGCAGGGATGCGGACAGGCGAGCGGGCTGGACGGGAACCGGAAGTGCCGCCGGGACGGGTGACGCCGTTCCGGATCAACACACCGGAGGACTCGCTGGAGCGGATCCGGCAGCGCCTCGCCGAGTTCGACCCGACGGCCTCCTCGAAACGGCCCGGCTGGCAGCCCGGCTGGCGGTCCGGAACCGACCCGACGACGCTCGAGGCGCTAATCCGGTACTGGCTCACCGACTACGACTGGCGACAGCACGAACACGAGCTCAACGCCTTCGAGCAGTTCACCGCCGCCGTGGACGGTCTCGAGCTGCATGTCCTGCGGGAGCCCGGTTCCGGAACGGCTCCCCCGACAGTGCTGCTGCTGCACGGATGGCCCAGCTCGTTCGCGACCTTCCGCGCGGTGATCCGCAGGCTCGCCCATCCGGAAACCGTTGGCGGTGATCCAGAGGACGGGCTGACCGTCGTTGTCCCGTCACTGCCCGGATACGGCTTCTCCACGCTCGCCGCAGCCCCGCTCGGTGTCCGGTCAGCCGGGCATCTCCTCCACCGGCTGCTCACCGAGGTTCTCGGGGAGACCAGGTACTACGTCCACGGCGGGGATCAGGGTGCGCCGATCGCCGAATGGATGGCCTTCGATCATCCGGGCCACTGCGCCGGGCTGCACACCACCCTCCTCGGCGTTCGCCACGACGGTGCGCCCCTGGGAAGCGGCCTGACCGGCGTCGCGGACCCGTCAGCCGACGAGACCGCGTTCACCCAACGGGAACGTGACCTGAACACCGGTCCCCTGGGCGCCTACTTCCTGCTGCAGCTGACGGCGCCGCTCACGCTGGCACCAGCCCTGGCGGACAGCCCGGCCGGTTTCGCCGCGTGGGTGCTGGAGAAGTTCCACCTGTGGAGCGACCCCGCCGCCACCGGCAGCGGACCGGCGCTGACCACTGACGACATCATCACCGAAATGATGATCTATCTCGTATCGGGCAGCGTCACCAGCTCGCTGGTGGCCTACTCGGAGCTCTTCACCGACCCGATCACGCTCCCGCCCGGCCGCGCCATCGAGGTGCCCTCCGCGTTCGCGGCTTTCCCGGACCCGCGGGTCGTGACCCCACCGGCGAGCTTCGTCGCGCGTTCACGGAACCTGGTGCGATTCACCGAGCCCCCACGCGGGGGGCACTTCCCGGCCATCGAGGTCCCCGACATCTTCGCGGTGGACCTGGCCGAGTTCGTCCGGCAGACGGAACGCACAAGCACGACGAGGTGATCTGCCTCGCCCGCCCCGGCGAGTGATCCAGGATGCGGGATGCGGTGCTCCCGTCGATGCCGACGTATCGGGCCGCTACTCGGCGGTACCGGATCCGAAGCCGGCGTCGCGGGCCCGCAGGATCACCTCGGTGCGGGTCGCCGCCTCGAGCTTGGTGAGGATCGTCGAGATCCGGTTGCGCACCGTCTTCTCGGAGAGGGACAGCCGGGCGGCGATCTGCCCGTTGGCGAGGCCGTCCGCGACGAGGTCCAGCACCCGGATCTCGGCGTCCGTCAGCTGGGGGAAGATCCGCGGTGAGAGCCCGCCGACGGCGTGGCGCACCTTGTCGGCGATCCCCGGTCCGATGACCAGCTCACCGCGTGCCACCGCCTCCAACGCTCGCGCGACGTCCGCCTTCGACGACTCCTTCAGCAGGTAGCCGCGCGCCCCCGCCTGCAGGGCCGCCTGCAGGGAGGCGGTGTCCTCGCTCATCGTCAGGACCAGGACGGACGTCCCGGGCACCTGCTCGCCGATGCGCGCGGTGGCCTCGATGCCACCCAGGCCCGGCATGCGCAGGTCCATGAGCACCACGTCGGGCCGGTGCAGCAGCACCGCCGCCAGCGCGGCGTTGCCGTCCGCCGTCTCAGCGACCACGGTCGCGCCCAGGTCGGCCAGCAGGCCGCGCAGCCCGTCCCGGAACAGCTCGTGATCATCGGCGATCACGACGCGCAGGGATGTCACGCCGGGCCGCCTTCCCGCAGCGGTAGCCGCGCCCGAACCAGCGTGCCGCTGCCCGCGCCGGTCCCGCCGCGCTCAATCCCGGCCCGCTCGATCGCGCTGGGCTCGATCGCGCTGGGCTCGATCCCGCCGGTGGGGCGGACGGATCGGGCGTCGAGGACCTCCAGGCGGCCGCCCACCTCGCTCGCCCGCTCCCGGATGCTGCGCAGCCCGATTCCCGGGACCGCGTCGGCAGCCAGGCCACCGCCGTCGTCGCTCACCTCGACCAGCAGCCACGGCGGCTCGGCCCGGACCCGGACGACGCACCGCTCGCAGCCCGAGTGACGGACCGCGTTCGTCGCCGCCTCCGCCACGATCCGGTACGCGGCGACCTCGGTCGCGGCCGGCAGAACGAGCGCCGCCAGCTCGGCCGGTGCGTCCAGGGTCACGACCGGCGCGAACGGCGCGACGGCCTGCGTCAGGGCGACCGCCAGCCCGCCCTCGTCGAGCGCGGGCGGGCGCAGATCCTCGACGATGTGCCGGATCTCGCGCACGGTGCCGCGCAGCCGGTCACGGACCAGGGCGGCGCGGTCAGCCGCGGGGTCGGCCCGCTCCGCCAGGCCCGCGACGATGACGTCCAGCTGCATCGCCATCGCGGCGAGCTGGGGGCCGACGCCGTCATGCAGGTCTCGGCGCAGCCTGCGGCGCTCCTCCTCGCGCGCGGTGACCAGCCGCTCCCGGCTGCGCCGCAGGTCATGCTGCGTGCTCGCCGCGTCGAGCAGGTCGCCGGCCCTCCGGGCGATGTCGTCGAGCATCGCCCGTTCCGTCTCGGTGAACTGGTCGGCCGGGTGGCGGCGGCCCACCAGCAGGGTGCCGGCCCGCCCGCGTCCGGTCCTGGCGGGCACAGGCATCCGCTCAAGCCAGCCGACCGGCGTTCCGGACTCGATCGTCGGCAGCCGTTCGTCGCTGCCCTCGATTGCCGCGTAAGGCACCTTCAGAGCCTCCCGCACCCCGTCCGTGAGCTGGGAGAGCGCGTCCACCGGACCGGTGGCCAGGTCGAGCCGGCCACGCAGGACGGCGAGCACCGCGTACGGGTCACGGGCCGCGCCGAACAGCAGCCGGTCGACGAGGCGCTGCAGCTGGTCGCGGGCCGCCGCCGCGACGAGCGCCGCGACCGCGAGCACGCCGTAGGCGATCCGCCGCCCCGGCACCAGCGCGCCCGCGCCGGCGACCGTCGCCGCATAGGCCAGCAGCAGGAACGCGGTGAGCAGGCCGTACACCAGCATCCGGCTGAGCGCCGTCCCGATGTCGAACAGCCGATGGCGGACGGCGCCGACGCCGATGGCGGCGACCAGCAGCACCATCCCGACATCCATGCCGGTGGCCTGCCCGTCCGGGCCGTGCGGGAGCGCGCCCAGCAGGGTCGCGCCGAGCAGGCAGGCGACCCCGAGCACCAGCCACTGCAGCCGGGCCCGCTCGACGCCGGTGGACCGGCGCAGCCGCGTCACGACCGCCAGCAGCCCGAGCAGCCCGCCGCCGAAGATGACCGCCAGGGAGGTGATCATCGTGACGTAGCGCAGCCCGGTCGCGGACTCCAGACCGTACGGGTTGCTCAGCAGCGAGGACACGTCCAGCTGGGTCGGGCAGAACATCCGGGCGATCAGATGGCATCCGATGGCCGCGGCGGTGGCGGCGACGGGAGCCCGCCACCGCCGGGAGGGCAGCCGGCCGTCGGGGAACAGCACCGGCACCAGCCCCCACAGCACCAGGTACGGAACGTAGCCCCAGGTCGCGAACCAGGTGGCCGCCTCCTGGGCGGGCAGCCCCTGCTCACCGGAGATGCCCTGCGCACCAGGCAGCAGGGCGAGCGCCGCGTACTGGGTGGCCAGCAGGTACGGGCCGGTCAGCGCGGTCGTCAGCAGCAGCCAGCCGACCCGGTTACGCGGCTGGTAGACCAGCACCAGGGCCGCGACCAGCGGGAACGCGATGGCGAGGACCAGATCCGCCCGGTCCAGCGCGACATGCTCGGCCGTCCGGGCCGTGACGTACCGGTGCAGCAGCACGGCGCCGACCGAGCAGAGGACGGACTGCAGCGCCAGCCCGACCGCGAGCACCGAGGCCACGACGGCTCCGGACGTCATCGTGGCCGCCGGCGCGGCCGGAACCGCGGGCGCGGCCGGGACCGTGAGCGCGGCCGGGACCGTGAGCGCGGCCGGGACCGTGAGCGCGGCCGGGACCGTGAGAGCGGCCGGGACCGTGAGAGCGGGCGGGGACGAAGGCCGGGGCGGGACCGATAGCGCAAGCGGGGGCGCCACCGGGTGCGGTGCCGCGCCGTCCCAGGTGCCGGATACCGGCGCAGATGCCCCCATGCACCCAGCATCACGCCAGATCGGCGCGATGTCGCGCCTGGTCAGCGCACTGTCGCGAGCCCGATCAGCGCGGTGTCGCGCGCACGTCCCCGGTGTCGTACGCACGTCCCGGGCACGGGGCGGCTGTCCCTCGTTTGCGGGACGCCGGGCGCCCGAGGCTGGTCCTCACAACGCCGGCGGCGATCGGGCCGCCGGTGCGAGGAGGGGACGGGACACCATGACAACCACGACAGCGCAGGTCACCCGCGGCTACCGCGACGATGTCGCCGCCGGTACGCCCACCCGAGCCCGGTGGACGTGGCTCGGTGTCGGCGCCGGGGTGCTCGGCATCGTCGCGACGATGTTCACCAGTCCGAACGTCGGCACGGACCGGGTCGGGCCGGACGCGTTGGCCAAGCTCTCCCGCGGGCAGCTCCAGCTCGGTGGCGCGCTCGGCTACGCGACCGTCGCGCTCCTGCTGGTTCTGGCCGCTTCCTGGCGCGCGAAGGCGGTGACCGCGGCGCGCGGCGCCGTGGCCGCCCGGGTGGTCGCCGACGGGCTGACCGCTTCCGCCGCGGCGCTGAGCCTCGGCTACGGCTGGAAGCTGGCGCTGGCGCTGTACCTGCCGGGCGGGCTCAACGAGAACGGCTTCAACACGGATGGTCAGTTCGTCTACTTCATGCTCAACGACTTCGGGCCGTTCATCGGCTACCTCGGAGTCGTCGTCGCCGCGGGTGCGGTCGCCTGGCTGGGCCTGCGTGACCGGCTGGTGTCGCGGTGGCTGGGCCTGGTCAGCCTGATCCCGCCGGTCGCGGTGCTGTTCATGTCGGGTGCGCTGTCGATCGCCGGCTTCCCGGGCATCGTCGGCCCGATCTGGCTGATCGTCGCGTTCGCCGGGCTCAGCCTCGGCAAGCACCCGATCCTGGGCACCTCTCGGCCCTGACGACTCCCCGTCAGGATGCCCGTCGACCCATCAGGATGCCGTCGTGAGTACTCATCAGGGTAGCTACCCTGATGAGTACCACGACGCCGATCACGACCCGGGTGGATTCATTGCTTCCGAGCAAGAGATGAGGATTTTGGCTGCTACAGCAACCGAAATCCTTACTTCTTGCGGATTACCAAGCGGATTTATGCCCCGTCTGCCCCTATTAGCATGAACTGATGGTGCCATGGCGCGGCGCGAGATCCCCGGTGGATCGCCAGGCGGTGGGTGAGCACGGAACTCAAGGCCAATATCGGTGGCCCTGGAGCCGCCACTTCTTGCGGTCCGCCGGAGCAAGCCTCCGAGTCGGTAACCCGCTCGCGCGACGGGGTCACACGACTCGCGCCGTCGTGCACCGATACCAGATCCAGCCGGTTCCACGGCCATCGAGAAGCGACACCACTCCCCTGATAGAAAAACGAAAGATCTCCGCTCGCGAACACCATCACGAGTGTTTGCTGGTTATAAATAGCTGACCTGACCAGCAGGTTCTTGTCTATCCAGCGGAGGACTGGTGAGCTGAATGGTCGACGAGGGCACCAGGCCCGTCGCGCGCGCCGACAACGCCCTGCTGGCACCTCAGCCCGCCGCCGGGCCCGCCCGGGCCGGCACCGAACCACGCCGGAAGACCATCAGCAATCCCAACGTGCACCGTCTGCAGCGACGGCATTTCCTGCTGTTCGACATCGCGCCGATCCTCGGGACCACGGTGGCACTCCTGCTGCTGTGGCCGGCCGCCTCAAAGACATGATCATCATCAGGGGGCGCAACCTCTACCCGCAGGACATCGAGAGGACCACGGAGCAGGCACATCCCGCGGCGCGCGCCGGCCGGGTGGCCGCCTTCGCGGTTCCCGACCCGGCTGCCGGCGAGCGTCTGGTCGTCGTCGCGGAGGTCCGCGAGACGCTGGATGTCGTCCCCGACGACGTCGCGGCGTCGATCCGGGCCGCGGTGGTTCGCGAGCACGAGGTGTCGATCGGCGATCTGGTGCTCACCGGGGCGTCCGAGCTCGCGACGACCAGCAGCGGGAAGATCATGCGAACCGCCGCCCGCGCCCGCTACCAGGACGGAGGCTTTCCCGCCTGGTCCCCCGGGGCTCGCGCCGCGAGCCAGGCACTCGCCGCGCAACTCGACGGCTCGACACTCTGACGGCCGCGGCGCGTGCCAACCATTTACCCGCCGTGCATCACCGCACATGCCCGCCCGGGCCACCCTCCGCCCGGGCCCGCCGGGTCAGCCTCCGCTGGAGCCTCCCCCGATCGCGCCCGAGGTCGTCGAAGGCGTCGCGGGTGACGCGCAGGTGATCGTGGCGCTGGCGCGGTACGCCGGGGATACGAAGGTGATCTGCCCGTTCTCGTAGATCTCGATCTCGTCCGTGCTCGTGACGGTCTCCCCGGGCGCGCCGTCCACGGTCGTCGTGAAGCTGACGGTCTGTGTCCCGGCGCCGCCGAAGGTCAGCGACTGCGCCCCGGGCCCATGGTTTCGCCAGGCCCACGTGGCGGTGCCCGCACCGTTCGCGGTCACCGTGCCGGTGAAGGTGAGCGTCAACGGGCAGGCGTAGGTGCCCGAGCCCGGGCTGACGGAGGCGCGTCCGGCGGTGGCCTTGAACGGGGCCCCGACGGTGACGGTGGCGGTATCCGTCGCGGTCACCCCAGTACCGTCCTTGATCGCGGTCAGGGTGACGGTGTAGGTGCCCGGGGCCGTGTAGGTGTGGGTGGCCCCGGAGCCAGCGATCTCAGCGCTTCCATCACCGAACGAAATGCGGTAGCTCTGGTGCGGATCCATGACGTACCGGATCTCGTCCTCGGCGGTCACGGTCAGCGGCGCCTGGCCTGACGTGGGGGTCACCGACAGCGACAGAGTTGGCAGGCTGCAGTCGCCGTCTGTACGTGCCGCGACCTGGTGCGGCTGGGATCGCGCGGTCGCCCCGGTTGCCGCGGACACCGTGCCCACCAACGTGAAGGCGTCGCATCCCGTGACGTCGACCTGGAACGCGCCGCCGCCGCGGGCGTTGACCGTTGTCCCCGCCGCTGGTGACGCATCAAGCGCGAAACGGGTCACCGCGGCGCCCGCGCCGGTACCGGGACGGACCGTGACGTTCAGCGAGGTGGGGGACGTCTGCGCGACGGTGAGGGTGGGTGTGGCCGGGTTGACGGGCTGATCGGTCTGCGTCTGGGTTCGGGTGGGGCCAGGGTTGGGGTTGGGGTTGGGGCCTGGCGGTGGCTGGGTGTGTGTGGAGGGAGGTGGGGTGCGCGACGGGTCGGGTCTCGTGGGGGGTTCCTGGTCCGTCACGTTGATCGTGCTGGCGACCTGGGCCTGTTCGCCGCTGGCGAGCGCTGCCCGAATGGTCACCGGGTAGCTGCCCGGTCGTGCCCAGGTGTGTGACACCTCCACCCCGGCAGCGGTGCCCGTGTCGTCCCCGAACGACCACCGCACCGAGGCCAGTTTCGACCCGCCGGAGGCCAGCGCACGCAGTACCACCGGGCGGCCGGCCGCCGCCGGATTCATCGACATCTGGATCTGCACGGCGGGCCGGTCACGATCCGGCGTGCGGCTGCCGGTGCCGGTCGGCGTCGGTGGCCGTGGCGACGCTGTGCCGGTCGGTGGGGTGGTGGGCTTCGAGGAGTCGCCGGAGCCACCGGAACCGCCAGAGCCCTGGGTGTCTTCCGCGCCGCCGCCGCTCCCTCCGGAGAACAGGTCGTCTCCGGGCCGGTCCGGGTTGTACTTCTGGATGGGGATGGTCTGGCCGGTGAGAGACAGGACTCCGGCGCGGGCGCTGGCGGGGTCGTTGTAGAACACGAACGGCCCGCTGGGAACAAGGTCGAACGGCGTGTCCGGGTCGAGGATGTCGGCGTGGGTCACGGTGCCGGGGTGGGCCAGGTCCGCGATATGGACCTCGCCGGTGGTGAAGTCGGGGATGAAGACCCGGCCCGCGGCCTCCGCGGGTTCGCCGAGGGTGTGGCCCGCGGCGTCGAGGTCGATCGCGGTGTCGCACCGGTTGCGGTCCAGGTCGCTGACGAGGAGGACCCCACGCTGCCCGGAGGCCGCGTATACCCGGGACGCGGCCGCGGATCCGGTCAGAACAGCGGTGTCGTCCCGCGCGCCGCCGGCCAGGCAGGTCGGCGCCCCGAAGGTGCCGTCGTCATGCAGCGGACGCACGGCATCCCCGTCTACGACGACGGCGCGCCCGCCCACTTCGAGCAGCCGGGCCGCCGGTGACGCGACGGCCCCCGTCCGGGGTACCGCCGGGCCCGTGCCTGTGCTGTCCAGGGAGACGATCCGGCCCGAGTCGGCGTCCACCAGCCACAGCCGGCCGGTCGCGTCCACCACGCCGCCGCCGGGCCCGATCCGTGACACGACGGACTGCGGCTGGCCCGCGCTCAGCGTCCGGGAGTCGACGCTGGTCACCAGCCCGGCCTGCTCGGCGAAGACGTACGCGCGACGCGGGCCGGGGAAGACCCGTAGCCGCTGCCCCGGCCGGGCGAAACGCACCGGCCTGGAGACCTCGTACGAGGCGCTGTCGACCCGCACCACCGTGCCCGTGGCCGTGTCGGCGACCAGCGTCTGGGCACTGGTCGAGGCGGCGGACAGATCCGAGCCCGGGTCGGCGACCCTGACCTGGGTGATCAGCTGCCCGGACGAGCCGTCCACCAGCGCGGCCTGGCCGACCGCGGAGGACACCAGCCACGCCGAACCGCTGTCCAGCGACACCCGCAGCGCTGGGTCGTCCCGGCTCGACACGACCACCACCGCCACCGCGGCGGCCACGAGAATGGCGCAGGTCACCGCCAGCCGCATGCCCCGATCCGCCGACCGTCTCATCCCCGCGCTCGTGTTCACCTTGGCCCCGCAGCAAGCTGTCAGCCCGTGGCGTGCCTACCGCCGTGGGAGATTCCCCCGGATAGCGCGGCCCTGCGACCCGCGACGCCCGAATTTCTCGGGATTCCGGTCCGCCTGCGCAGTCGCCGCTTTGTCTCCGATTCCGATTCTGATTCAGAATCAGCATCACGGGCGCCGATCCGGCCGTCAATGTCCTTTCGGGCAGTCTCCCGGACCATGTGTTCCCCGCTCGCGGGTGGCAGGACGGCTGTGGCGCGGTTGACTCTCCAGTTGGTGGAGACCTGACGATCGGGTTCATGATGATCGGCGAGCTTGCGGCGCGACGGGTACGCCCGGGCGCTGCGCGCCCACGCCTGAGCGGAGATCACCGGGTGTTGTCACGCCCAACTACTACGCCATACGATGCATCGCATGGCGAGATTCGGGCGGGACGAGGGCCTGGCCCGCTTCGGCGAGCCAGGCGTACTCGTCCTGCTCTCACTGAGCGACGGCCCCAAGCACGGCTACGCGATCACCACCGATGTGCTGGAACAGACCGGGGTCCGGCTCGGGCCCGGCACCCTGTACGGCTCACTGACCAAGCTGGTCGAACGCGGCCTGATCGCCGCACTGCCCAGCGACGACCGCCGCCGCCCCTACGAGATCACGGCAGCGGGAAGAGCTGCCCTCGCCGCCCAGCTGGCGACCTGGTCCCGGGTCGTCCACACCGGGCAGACAAGGCTGGCCCAGGCATGAAACGTTCCCTTCTCGCCCTGTGCCCCAGGCGGTGGCGGGAGCGCTACGGCGACGAGTTCGCCGCGCTCCTCCAGGACACCCCGCTGACCTTCGCCGTCGTCATCGACGTCCTTCGCCTGGCCGTCGGGCTCCATCTCCGGGCCAGGCCGCGGCTCACCCACATCGCCGCGGCGGTGCTCGCCACCGCGGCCATGGAGGCAGCTGCCGTACGAGCAGAGCTGACCGACAACATCCTGTGGGCTCCGACCACCCCGCTGCGGGCGCTGGCCCTGGTCGCGACCCTGACACCGACCGCGTTGCTGCTCCACTCCGCGGCCATGCGCCGCATCCGACGCCAGGAAGCCAGGGCGGCATGACCGGGCTCGCGGTAGCCGCCGTGGTCGCAGGGGGCCTGATCGCGGTGGGCGTGATCGCCGCACGCCGGCCGGCGCCGCCACCAGCCACCGGCCTGGCAGCACGGCTACGGCGCGCGGCGGGCCGTCTCCTCCTGCTGGCCGTCGGCGCCGTTCTTGTCGCCCGGGCCGGATACCTCCTCGCCACCGAGCATCCCGATGATCCGGCGACCTATCGACACGCCTGGGGCGGGCCGCACTATTCCGGTTTCATCATCGTGCACGCCGGCCCCGGTGCCCTGGCTCTTTTCCTCACCGGCCTGGCCCTGCTGCGCAGACTGAAGGGACACCGAGGAACGGTCGGTCTTCAGCGCGGGTGACAGGAGAATCCGGCCAGTTGTGGCGGCGATCCGCCGAACCTGCCGGCTGCCTGCGCAGCCACAGTTCGCGTGATCGCCGGTCGCGGCCGACACTGTGTGCGTGTCCCGCGAGGACCCCGCGGTGGGCTACCGGCGTCTGCGTGCAGCGCATCTGAGCGCTGCGCGGGCGGCGCTTGAGGACCATGTCGCGCGGCTGGCCTGGTCTCACCAGCGCATCGAGCACTACCGCACCGAGCGACTGCGTGCGCTGCTGGGATTCGCGCGCGAGCGCTCACCGTTCCACGCAGCCCGGATGGCCGACCTCGACCCGGCCACGGCGACGGTTGACGACCTCGCGCGGCTGCCCCCAATGACCAAGCAGGACGTCCAGAGGGAATGGGACGCGATAGTAACCACGCCTGATATCGACCGGGCGGGCGCGGAGCGGGTGCTGGCCCAGCAGGGCTGGTTCTCCTACACGCCCACCGGACTGCAGGTTTTCAGCTCGGGCGGCTCAAGCGGTGTACGCGGCGTCTACATCTGGGACTGGGAGCAGTTCGTCACGCTCGCGTGTCTCGCCTGGCGATGGCAGGTGCGGGGCGAGCACGCATCAGCCGACTCGGGCCGCTCTGCCGACTCGGCCCACTCTGCGGGCCCGGCGGGCTCGGCCGGTCGGCCGGCGCGACTGGCCGTGCTGGAGGCCGGCGAGCCGCCGCACGCCAGCACGCCGCTGTTCGACATCGCGACCGGGCCGTTGACGCAGACCTTCGTGATCCCGACGACGGCCCCGTTCGATCAGATTCTGCGCGCGGTGGCGGACGCACGGCCGACTCATCTCGTCGGCTACGCCTCGGTGATCGGCCGTCTCGCCCGGGCCGCGAACGCGGGAGAGCTCGAGATCCGGCCGGTCCGGGTGAGCACCAACTCCGAGCCGCTCAGCGCCCAGGACCGCGACGCCATCGACACCGCCTGGGGAGTCCCCGTCCACAACCTGTGGGGCTCGACGGAGATCGGCGTCCAGGCGGTCGGCTGCGGCCACCGTGACGGCGACGGCCTGCACATCTGCGCCGACGAGGTGATCCTCGAGCGGGTTGATGCGGCCGGGCGCCCGGTCGCCCCCGACGAGCCGGCGGCGCGCACGCTCGCGACGGGGCTGGCAGGGCGAACCTTCCCGTTTGTTCGATACGACCTGGGCGACGAGATCACGCTGCTGCCCGGCCGCTGCGCGTGCGGGAGCTCGATGCCACGCGTGGCCGACATCGTCGGTCGGTGTGACGACGACTTCCGCTACGGGCGGCGAACGGTCCCGGCGAGCGCGTTCCGGCATGTGCTGGGCACCGACCCGCTGATCTCGGAGTACCAGGTGCACCAGACCGCAGGTGGGGCGAACGTGCTGGTGGTCGGGTCACCCGACACCACCGCGGTGGCCACGGCGCTGGCCTTCTCGCTACGGCCCTATGGCCTCCCGGATGCCGACATAAGCGTGACCTCCGTTGCGCAGATCCCGCGGCACGCCTCGACAGGCAAGCTCAAGCGGTTCATCGCCCTGAGTGGCTAGCTCACGTTTCGCCTCATGGCCGAGACTGCCACGGAGGGAACGGCGTCACCACCCCGTGCCTGACCAGGGAATGCCACGTCGGATTCTCGCCAGCATTGTTCGGCACGCAGGAACTAGCCTGCAGGAAATACGCCGGAGATCCTGGAGATCCGAATGCCCACCATCGTTCTCATCACTGGCGGCAGCCGAGGCCTGGGGTACGCGGCCGCCGCACATCTGAGCCGATCAGGATCCACTGTAATCATTGGAGCGCGGCGGGAGACAGCAGCACGCACGGCCGTCGAGGCCCTGGGTGCAAACCACGGAACCGTGGACTGGGTAGAACTCGACGTCACCAGGCCGGCAACCGTAAGATCCGCCGCAGCCGCCATCCAGGAGCGATACGGCCGTCTCGACGTCCTGGTCAACAACGCGGGCGTTCTCCCCGAGGCCACCGACACCAGCGCCCACGATCTCGCGGACCCGGACACGTTCCGGCAAACGTTCGAAACAAATGTTTTCGGCGTGGTAACGGTAACCGAGACATTTCTTCCGCTACTGCGACGAAGTGACGCGGGTCGGATTGTCAACGTGTCTTCGACGATGGGCTCGCTCGCCGATCAGAACAACTCGCAGTCTCCGTACTATCCGATGTTCCTGCCCGCGTACAGGAGTTCGAAGGCCGCACTCAACAGCCTCACGATCGAGCTGGCGAAGCATCTCAAGGACACCGCCATCAAGGTCACGACCGTGTGCCCGGGCTTCGTCCAGACGGAGTTGACCCCGATGAACCGCCAGCTGGCGCCGCTGACCGCCGACGAAGCCGCGCACGTCGTGGTCAGCGCCGCGACACTGCCCGCCGACGCCGAGACGGGCACCTTCGTCGACGCCGGCGGCCCCGTTGCCTGGTAGACAGCGGATTCCTCGTCGAGCGTTGTTCGGACGGAAGATGTTCGGGCGGGCATGTCAAGACGGTCCGGTCGGCTCCGACCAGGTGGTGCGCGGGCCCGGCCGGGGCTCGCGAACCACGAGGAGCAACCCATGAAGTTCGTGATCAGCCTGGTTATCAACCCAGCCCTGCTGGACGTCCTGACCGAGGAGGAGAAGGCCGCGGTCGGCGACGGCCACAGCAGGCTCATCGAGGCGATGAAGAAGTCCGGCGAGCTGATCACCGGGCTGGCGCTGGTCGACCCGGCGCAGGCCGCCGTGGTGGCCGTGCGCGACAGCCAGCGGGTGGTGACCGACGGGCCCTTCGTCGAGTCCAAGGAGTATCTGGGCGGCTTCTACCTGATCGATGTCGAGAGCAAGGAGCGGGCGATCGAGCTGGCGGCGCAGATCCCGGACGCCGCGATCGAGGGCCTGGGTGTCGAGGTGCGGCAGGTGATGTTCGCCGACGGACAATTGGACGTATGACCGCACCAGTGATCGAGGACCTGCTGCGTGAGATCACGCCGCAGGTCCTCGGCACCCTGGCACGTCGGCACGGGCAGTTCGAGGGATGCGAGGACGCCGTGCAGGAGGCCTCCCTCGCCGCCACCGTGCAGTGGCCGGCCGAGGGGGTGCCGGACAACCCGCGTGGCTGGCTGATGACTGTTGCGTCCCGGCGGCTCATCGACCAGATGCGCAGTGACCACGCCCGCCGCGAGCGGGAGTGCGCGACCGCCACCGAGCCGGTGCCCGACGGCGTTCCGGATACCGACGACACGCTCGTCCTGCTGTTCCTGTGCTGCCATCCGACGCTGACACCCGCCTCCCAGACGGCGCTGACGCTCCGGGCGGTCGGCGGCCTGACCACCGCCGAGATCGCCCGCGCGTTCCTGGTGCCCGAGGCCACGATGGCGGCCAGGATCAGCCGCGCCAAGCAGCGCATCAGGGCCGCCGGCAGCTCGTTCAGCCTGCCGGGCGGCGCGGAGCACGCCGAGCGACTTCGGGTCGTCCTGCACGTGCTCTACCTGATCTTCAACGAGGGCTACGTCGCCTCCTCGGGCAGCGAGCTGCACCGCGCCGACCTCGCGCGCGAGGCGATCCGGCTGACCAGGATGGTGCACGCCCAGCTGCCCGACGACAGCGAGGTGACGGGGCTGCTCGCCCTGATGCTGCTGACCCACTCCCGCCGCCAGGCCCGGGCGACGGCGGCCGGCGACCTGGTGCCGCTGGACGAGCAGGACCGCGCGAGGTGGGATCGCGGGCTGATCGACGAGGGCATCGAGCTGGCCGCGGCGTCGCTGGCCGGGCCGGTGTTGGGGCCCTACCAGCTGCAGGCCGCCATCGCCGCCACGCACGCCGACGCCGCCACGGCCGCCGAGACCAACTGGCCGCAGGTGCACGCCCTCTACCTGATCCTGGAACGGCTCGCACCCAACCCGATGGTCACCCTCAACCGGGCGATCGCGCTCGCCGAGACCAAGGGCCCGCCGGCCGGGCTGGAGCTGCTGGCGACCCTGGACGGCGACGAGCGGATGGCCGGGCATCACCGCCTGCTGTCCGTCCGGGCGCATCTGCTGGAGAAGAACGGCGACCCGGCCGGGGCGTACGAGCACTTCCGGCGGGCCGCGCGGGCCACCGCCAGCATCGCCGAGCAGCGCTACCTCGAAGCCCGGGCCAGCCGAGTGCGGGTGCGGCCACCGCGGGACCTCGCGGCGGGCGCGGGGTCGGCGCTCCCACCAGAGGACGGGTCAGGGGACCAGTAGCCAGCGGCCACGCTGGCCGCCGCCGGCGACCTTGGAGTACGCCGTGGCCGCGTCGGCCAGCGGGACCTGGCCGGCCACCCGCGGTTCCAGGACTCCGGCGGCGGCGAGGGCGAGCAGACCGGCGAGCTGGGCGCCGTCCGGCTCGACGTTGACGATGACGACCTCGATGCCCCGCTCGGACGTCGCGGGAGACGCCGAGACCACACCGACGAACGTCCCGCCGTCGCGGAGCGCGCCCAGGGCTCCCGCGTGCAGGACCGCGCCGTCGACGACGGCGTCAAACGACCGTTCCGGCAGCTCCGGCAGCTCCGTGACCAGCGCGCGCGCCCCGGCCCGCCGCACGAAGTCGTGGTCGGTCTCACGGGCGAGCCCGGTGACGGCGAAGCCCGCCTGCGCGGCCAGCGCGACGGCGTACCCACCGACGGCGCCGGCGGCGCCGGTGACCAGGAGGTTCCGCCCGTCCGCGGGGCCGAGCCGGTCGACCATCTGCGCCGCGGTCAGGGCGTTGAGCGGCAGGGTCGCGGCATCGGCGAGGTCGAGCCCGGCCGGCAGCAACGCCGCGCTCGCCGCCGGCACGACGGTCTCCTCGGCGTGCGCGCGAACGGGAGCCGTGACGTCACGGTGGATCGCGGCGACCTTGTCACCGACGGCGAATCCGGTGACCTCGGCTCCCGTCTCGGTGATCACACCGGAAAACGACCAGCCGAGCCCGACCGTACCGTCAAGTCCGAAGATCATCCGGGTCGGGCCGCCGTCGAACAGGGTGTCGACGGGGTCGACGGATGCCGCGACGACGCGGATCCGAAGGTCGCCTGGCCCCAGCGGGGGAAGCGTCACCTGCTCGAGGACGGGGGACGCGGTGTCGTGCCTGGACAGGAGTGCGAGTGCCACGAGGTCTTCCTTCCGGCTGCTGCCACGTGCTGTCGGCACAACCATCGGAGACCTACTCTCTTCTGGGAAGAAGGCACTTTGAAGTGGCGTGGGCACCCGGAGGTAAGCCATGGACGTCGTCACCGCAGCCAGGCCGACAACGGTGCCGACGGTGCCGACCGTGCCGACAGCACCGCCGACGGCGGGGTTTGACGTGTTCGACGCGTCCTGCCCCAGCCGCCGACTGCTCGACACGATCGGCGACAAGTGGGCGAGCCTCGTGATCGTGGCGCTGGGCCTGCAGGGCCGGATGCGCTACAGCGAGCTGTCCGTCCGGATCGCCGGGGTGAGCCAGAAGATGCTGACCCAGACCCTGCGAGGGCTCGAGCGCGACGGCATGCTGACCCGCACCGTGACCCCGTCGGTGCCCGTCCGCGTCGACTACGAGCTCACCCCGCTGGGACTGTCGCTCCTGGAAACCCTGCGCCATCTCAAGGACTGGGCCGAGGCCCACATGCCCGAGGTGGACGCCGCGCGAGCCACCTACGACCAGAACCGAGCCCACCCTTGACAGCCGACCACCGCGATCTCGGCCAGCCAACAATTCACGCCAATAGGAACGAAAGGAACATAGAGTCACTTGACAATCCGCAAGAAGTGAGCATTTCGGTTGCTACAGCAGCCACAATCCTCACTTCTTGCTCTGAAGCAGCGGCGACAGCGGAAGCGTCCGGTGTTCGTCGCTCAGCGGCCCTCGTGGTCGAGGACACGCACCCGGGCGATCGCGCGGTCCCGCTCCGGGCCAGCGGGCAGCAGGTCCCGGCATCGGCGCCAGAGGGCGAGGTCATCCGCGGCGACCGGGCCCTCGACCCAGCGCAGCAGCAACAGCGGATCGCCGTTGCGCTCCAGGGCCGCCCGCACCTCCTGCGCCATCCGCAGGCGGACGGTGGCGACCCCCGGGGAGCCGGAGCGCGCGAGCAACGGTGCGCGCCACAGGGTGATGGCCGCCGCGGGGTCGCCGGCGGCCAGCGCCCGCCGCACGTCGTCCACGTCGGTGGTGAGCGCCCCTGGGGCGAGCCGGTACGGACGCGAACGCAGCACCTCGGGCCCGAGGACCCGCCGTAGCCGCGAGAGCTCGGCGCGGACCGTCACCTCGTCGAGGTCCCGCTCGTCGAGCAGGACGGCGAGCCGGCCGGCGCTGCATCCCTGCGGATGCTCGGCGAGCAGGAGCATCAGCTCCGCATGGCGCAGGCTGACCCGCCTGGTGCGCCCGTGCTGGGACAGCGTCGGCCCACCCGGGTCGAGAACGGACAAACGCAGCGGCTGCTCGACTGGACGACGCACGCCCCCGTCTCGGTGCTGCCGCAGCAGCAGCTCACGTTCCACCGCGGCGGCGGTGGCCCGGACGAGCGCCAGCGCCCCGGGGGAGGCGGCCCGCTCGTCGCCGGTCACGTCGAGTGCGCCCAGCAGCGCACCGCCGACCGGGTCGCGGACCGGCATCGCCGAGCAGCTCCACGGCTGCACGGGACGGGCCCAGTGCTCGGCGGCCACCACCCGCATGCCGACCCCGAGCGCCAACGCCAGGCCGGGGGCGTTCGTGCCGGCGTGCCGCTCGTCCCAACGGGCCCCGGCGACGAACCGCATCCGCTCGGCCCGGCGGCATGCGGCCGGGTCGCCTTCCACCCAGAGCAGCATGCCGGCGGCGTCACTCACCGCGACGATCATCTCGTCGGACGCGGCATGCTCGACCAGCAGGTCGCGCACCACCGGCATCGCCTGCCCCAGCGGGTGCGACGCCCGGTAGTCGTCCAGCGCGTCGTCGACGAGATCGACGGGCGGGACGGTGGCTTCCGGGTCCACCCCGAAGGTGCGGGAGCGTGTCCAGGATTCCAGTACCTCGGGGCGCACCTGGCCGAGCGCCTGCTCGCCACCGCCAGGTGCACGACCGTCGTCGGCGGCGGCGGTGCGGACCCCGGTGAGCAGCTGCTCCTGCGCGACCCGGCGCCTGTCGCACCCGTTGGTCATGGAGACCTCCCCCCGACAGGGTGGCGTGAACCGGATCAGTGGGCAAGGGGCCGCTGGCACCCCCGTTGTGTTGCAACGGTGTTGCAACGTTCACCGATCTAGCGTGCACGCAGCCGGCGTCACGGTGACCGGCCTCACATCGCAGAGGGAGCGCTCGAGATGACCATCTACGCCCGCCCTGGCGAACCGGGCTCGCCAGTCCGCTACGCGTCGCGCTACGACAACATCATCGGCGGCGAGTACGTCCCGCCGGTGAAGGGTCGGTATTTCGAGAATCCGAGCCCGGTCACCGGCCAGGCCTTCACCGAGATCGCCCGCTCCAGCGCCGAGGATGTCGAGAAGGCCCTCGACGCCGCCCATGCGGCCGCACCCGCGTGGGGGAAGACGTCGGTGGCTGCTCGGGCCGACATCCTCAACAAGATCGCCGACCGGATGGAGGCGAATCTCGAACTGCTGGCGGTCGGTGAGACCTGGGACAACGGCAAGCCGGTCCGCGAGACGCTGGCGGCGGACATTCCGCTGGCCGTCGACCACTTCCGGTATTTCGCCGGTGCCATCCGAGCGCAGGAAGGCACCCTGTCGCAGCTCGACGAGGACACCGTCGCCTACCACTTCCGCGAGCCGCTCGGTGTCGTCGGGCAGATCATCCCGTGGAACTTCCCGCTGCTGATGGCGACGTGGAAGCTCGCGCCGGCGCTCGCGGCCGGCAACGCCGTCGTGCTCAAACCCGCCGAGCAGACCCCGGCGTCCATCAACCTGCTGTGGGAGCTGATCGGGGACCTGCTGCCGCCGGGTGTTCTCAACGTGGTGCAGGGCTTCGGTGTCGAGGCCGGCAAGCCGCTGGCGTCCTCACCCCGGATCGCGAAGATCGCCTTCACCGGTGAGACGACGACCGGACGCCTGATCATGCAGTACGCGAGCCAGAACCTGATCCCGGTGACGCTGGAGCTCGGCGGGAAGAGCCCGAACATCTTCTTCAAGGACGTCCTCGCCGAGCATGACGACTTCCAGGACAAGTGCCTGGAGGGATTCACCATGTTCGCCCTCAACCAGGGCGAGGTCTGCACCTGCCCGTCCCGCGCGCTCATCGACCGGTCGATCTTCGACGATTTCCTGGACGCGGCGGCCGTCCGCACGAAGGCGGTCCGACAGGGCAACCCGCTCGACACCGAGACGATGATCGGCGCGCAGGCCAGCTCCGACCAGCTCGAGAAGATCCTCTCCTACATCGACATCGGGAAGAAGGAGGGCGCCCGCCTCGTCCTGGGTGGCGAGCGCGCCGAGCTGGGCGGCGACCTTTCGGGCGGCTACTACGTCCAGCCGACGATCTTCCAGGGCACCAACCGGATGCGGATCTTCCAGGAGGAGATCTTCGGGCCGGTGGTGTCGGTGACCTCCTTCGACGGATACGACGACGCGATCGCCCAGGCCAACGACTCCCTCTACGGCCTCGGCGCGGGCGTGTGGACCCGCAACGGCAACCTCGCCTACCGGGCCGGGCGGGACATCCAGGCTGGCCGGGTCTGGACGAACTGCTACCACCTCTACCCTGCGCACGCGGCGTTCGGCGGGTACAAGCAGTCCGGGATCGGCCGGGAGAACCACAGCATGATGCTCGACCACTACCAGCAGACGAAGAACCTGCTGGTCAGCTACTCCCCCAAGGCGATGGGCTTCTTCTAGGCCGCCGGGCCGCCGCGCCGCCGGGGCGCCTCGGAGCGCCCTGGGCTGCCATCCCACCCGCAGCCGACAGGAGACGGCGATGCACCAGGAGAGCACAGAAAGCGCAGACGGCGCAGACGTGACACGGGTCGACGCCACGCCTGCCGCGCTCGCCATGCTGCGCCGCCTCGCCCAGGAGCACGGGCCGTTGATGATCCACCAGTCCGGTGGGTGCTGCGACGGCTCGTCGCCGATGTGCTTTCCGCGCGGGGAGTTCCTGGTCGGTGACAGCGACGTCCTCCTCGGCGTGATCGGCGCCGGGGAGGACATCGCCCCGGAGGACGTCGCCCCGGAGGACGCTGTGCCGGGCGAGGGTGTGCCCGTCTACATCGGCGCGGCGCAGTTCGAGTACTGGTCGCACACCCACCTGACCATCGACCTGGTGCCCGGCCGCGGCGCCGGCTTCAGCCTGGAAGCACCCGAGGGCTACCGCTTCCTCACCCGCTCCCGCCTGCTCACCGACGAGGAAACGGCCCGGCTGGCAACGCAGCGCCCGGTGCCGGGACCCATTTCCGGCGACTCGCCGACGTGAACGGCGCGGGCTCCAGCCTGCTACCGGATGAATACCCGCCCGTGTTCACCGCGCCGTCAATCCACGCAGGCCGAGCATGCCGATGATCATCCGTTCGCGCAGGCGCGCGGGCAGGCGGGCGACCAGGCCGACCGCACGGGCGTCGCCGACGACGTACCGCCGCCGTGGGCTGCGTGCCGACACCGCGGAGACGATCGCGGCGGCCACGGGCGCGGCCGGACGCAGGCGCATCTTCGCCTGTGCCTCGCCCACCGCGGCGAGGTGATCGCGGTAGAGCGACAGCTGGTGCGGCGAGAGCGTGTCCAGCGCCCGTTGCGCGGCGACTGCGGCCTTGCCGAAGATGGGTGTCTCGGTGCTTCCCGGCTCGACCAGCACCACTGGCATCCGCCACGCCGCGAGTTCCAGTCGCAACGCGCTGGACAGCGCGTCCAGCGCCGCCTTGCTCGCCGACAGCGACGCCATGAACGGTATCGGGACGCGCGCCGAGGGGGCGGTGACATTGACGACCCGGCCGTGGCCGGCCCGCAACAGCGGGAGAAACGCCTGGGTCACGTAGACCGGGCCGTAGGTGTTGACCTCGAACTGGCGGCGCAGCTCACCAACCGGGATGAGCTCCAACGGACCCTGCACGATGACCCCGGCGTTGTTCACCACCGCCCGCAGGCCTTCCCCGCCCGTCTCAACACTGATTCGGTTTGCAGCCGCCGCGACGCTGTCGGGGTCGGCGACGTCCATCGGCAGGACCGCTACGCCGGGCAGTTTCGCCAGGTCCCGGCTGGCGCCGCTGTCCGTGTGCACCGCGGCGAACACCCAGTATCCCCGCTCCGACAGAGCGCGCACGGTTGCGGTTCCGATACCGCCGGCGGCCCCCGTCACCAGCACCCCTCGCGGTGACCCACTGTCAGCCATGACCACTCCTCCTGGTTGAGATGTACCCTAGAACATGTACTACGGTACATGTGACGCAGGATCTTGGAGGCTCATCAGGCATGTCAAGATGGATCGCTGGCAGACCTGATGAGGAGACCCGGATGTCGCTGCGCCACGGCCTGCTCGGTCTGCTGGCCGAAGGCCCGGCAAGCGGCTACGACCTGGCCCGGCGTTTCCAGGAGGTGCTCGGCCAGGTCTGGCCGGCCCAGCACCCGAAGATCTACGCGGAGTTGCGCCGCCTGGCCGACGAAGGCCTGATCGAGGTGGACAACGAGGGGCCACGGCGGCGAAAGGCCTATCGGGTCACCGATGCCGGCCTCACAGAGATCCGGCGCTGGCTGACCACGGGCGAGGTCGACCACACCATCCGGGTGCAGCCGCTGCTGCGGTCACTGTTCTTCTGGCTCATGGAACCCGACGACCTACGACGGCACCTCGATGAGGAGGCCCGGTTCTTCGCCGAGTCCGCCGCGCGCTATCGCGCCTTCGCCGAGGCCAAGGACCGGGGCGATTACGGTGACAGCCCCCAGATGCGGTCCATGCGGGTGACGGTCGAGGCGGGTGTTCGCCTCTACGAGGCACTTGCCCAGTGGGCCACGTGGGCCGCCGCTACCGTCGCACCCGCCGCGGACCGGCCGATCGCCACCGATGCAGAAGTAGAAACCGATGCAGAAGTAGAAACAGAAGCACTCGACTTCCGCCGCGTGCCCCACAGACCTTGATCGGCGGCCCCCTGGTTCATCGATCCTGCAGGTCCGGAGCGCGGCGAGCCCGCCCGACGCCGGATCGTCAGGCAGACGACTTTTGCCCGTCACCACCGCCGACGGGCAATAGGTTCGCCCTGTTTGCCCAGCATGGGGATGTCGGCAGCGGCCGGCGGGTGGGGGATTCTTATGGCTTGTTCTGCGATGGATCGGATTCGCCGCGCGGCTCGCGGGATGCTGCCCGCGCTCGCGGTCGTCATGACGATCAGCCTGTCAGGATGCGGTTCCTCGGACGAGGCCTCGGCTCCCCCAGCGGACGGCAGCCAGCCGGCGACGGCGGCGACAACCGCAGCGGGAACCGGCAGCGAGAAATCGGCGAGGCCGGGGGGAAACGCGGCGGGCGTTCCGGATCCCTGCAAACTCGTGTCCCGGCAGGAGGCTGAGCAACTCGCCGGCACCGCGCTGGGCAGCCCCGAGTCCACCCCGGAGAGGTGCGTCTACACAGCACCGCCCGACGGGCCGGCCACCCAGGTGGAGATCTTCTCCGGGAAGACGGCACAGGACTATCTCACCGCTGAGCGCGGCATCGGCCACACACTCACCCCGTTGCCGGGTATCGGCAAGGAAGCCTACATCGAGGACTACGCGGTCTTCGTCAACGTGAACGACTTCTGGGTGTCGATCGTGCTGGCCCGCAACAACAATCCGGCCGAGAACCGCGGGCCCCTGGAGAACCTGGCGCGAACGGTGGCCGGCCGGATCTGACCGCCCGCACGCCGGATCACTCCGCCCGCGCGAAGGCGACCGCCGGCCGCCCTGTCTCGTCCTCCGCCACGACGACAACCTTCCCGCGAGTGTGCTCGTTCAGGAACTCGACGCAGGCACGGACGCCGTCCGTGAGCGGGTACCGTCTGCTGATCGCGACGGGCAGCGATCCGTCCAGCGCCCGCGCGGCCAACAGGTCCAGATCGCCAGGCCGCGCACTGGTGATGACGGTCGCCACGGTGAGGTCCCTGCCTTTGAACGCGGCGGTGTCCGGAGTGGGGAAGACGATGTTGAGCAGTCGGCCGCCGGGCCGGATCGCAGTGGCCGCGCCGGCGAGCCCGTCACCGGGAAGCGCCAGGTTGACAACGGCGTCGACGCCGTCGGGGTGGCGCCGAAGGATCTCATCGACGACATCGACGGCGCGATGATCGATGACCTCCGCCGCTCCCAGATCGCGCACGTAGCCGTCGTCCACGGGACTCGCGGTGGCGATGACGTGCACCTTCGCCGTAGACAGAAGCGGCAGCAGCACACTGCCGACGCCGCCCGTGGCCCCGATCACCGCGACGACGTCACCGGGCTGGAACTCTCCCGCCCGGACCAGCGCCAGCGCGGTCAGGCCGGCGGTGGGCAGCGTCGAGGCATGCTCGGCCGTCAGACCGGCGGGACGAAGCGCGAGGCCCGGGGTATCGGCTTCGAAGACCGCGTATTCGGCCAGCGTGCCCGTCGCCAGTGAGGGCGGCGACCCGACCATCACGGCGAGGTTGGCCATGGTCTCGGGAAATCCGAAGCCGAAGACCTCGTCTCCGACGGCGAACCGGCGCACACCGTCTCCGGTCTCGGTCACGACGCCGGCGAAGTCGCGGCCGACCACATGCGGAAAGCTCAGTGGGGCGAGGTCGCGCATCGAGCCGTCGAGCACCCGGACCTCGGCGGGGTTGAGCGTCGAGGCGCGCACACGCACCTGAATCTGCCCGGGTCCTGGCAGGGGAACGGGTAGTGATCTGACTTCCAGCCCTTCCACCGGACCGTAGTCGTCTGCGACAACCGCACGCATCGTGGTAGTCACCGGCGTCCTCATTTCCTCGTCGCCCACCCGCACCAGAAGCAGAAGATGACCCATCGGTCATTTTTCGAGAGAGCGTAGCAGAGAACCTGACCGAGCGGTCATCTTGGTTGGCCGTGTCGGCTCATAAGCTGTGTTGGTTCAGCGGAAGCACACGGACGGGTGAGGCATGTCGGCCGCGTCAGAACCACCCGGGTTGCGGGCCGATGCCGCACGCAACCGGCGGCTGCTGCTCGACGCGGCGGCCACGGTCTTCGCCGAGCACGGCACGCAGGCGTCGATCGCGCAGATCGCCCAGCAGGCCGGCGTCGCCAAGGGCACGGTCTTTCGCCACTTCCCCACCAAGGACGATCTGGTCGCCGCGATCGTCTGCGATCAGCTCGACCATCTCGCGGCGGTCGGCACGCGGTTGTCCGAGGCCGCCGACCCCACCGCGGCCCTGTTCGAGTTCATGACCACGGCGGTCGATCTACAGTCCCGCGATCGTTCCCTCTGCCAGGCCTCCGCCGAGGTCTTCGCCGACAACCGGGCGGTCCAGGCCGCCGCCGACCGGCTGACCGAGATCGCCGAGGTGCTCACCGGGCGCGCCCAGACGCAGAAGGGCATCCGGGACGATGTGACCGGGCAGGACGTCATCCTGCTCCTGCGGGGCATCTATCAGGCCGCCGCGCCGCTCTCCGACCATCAGCCGACCCTGTGGCGCCGCTACCTTGCGGTGGTGTTCGAAGGGCTGCGCTCGCCAGGCACGCAGCCCTTGCCCCTTCCCGCTCCGGACCTGTTCCGCTCGTCGGGCACACGGGTCGAGCAGCACCGGGCACCGTAGCCGACATCCACCGGGCACCGTGGCGACATGACCGCGGCAGGCAGCCGCACCGCCAGCGTCACGATGCAGGCCAGGTGGCGCCGTACGTCCACGCACTACGCTGCGGCGGGGTCGGCGGGGGCCGGTTCGCCCGCGGGGGCGCCGCCACCCGCCGGGCTGGCCATCGCCGTCGCCACCGCCCGGGCCGGCCCCAGCAGTACGGTCAGCACGATCAGCAGGCCCACCGCCACGCATCCGGCGCCGATCAGATAGCCCAGCTGGTAGCCGCTCACCACCGCGCTCGCGGCGGAATGCCCGTCCTGGACCAGGCCCTTCGTCCGGCTGGCGGCCACCGAGGAGACCACGGCGAGGCCGACCGACGAGCTGAGCCAGATCGAGACGTTGACGAGCCCGGAGGCGAGCCCGGCGTCGGCCGCCGGGACGTCGGCCATGGCCAGCGACAGCAGCGGGACCGTGGCGCAGGCGATGCCGACCGCGAGGATCAGCAGCGGCGGCAGCAGGCCGGCGGCGTAGCTGGTGTGCTCATCCGCCCGGGCCAGCATGAGCAGCCCGGCCAGGGCCGCGAGCAGGCCTGGGACAACGACCGGCAGCGGCCCGAACCGAAGGAGCAGCCGGCTCACGATGCCCATCGACAGAGCCGCGACGACGATCGTCGTGGGCAGGAACGCGAGACCGGTGCGCAGCGGGCTGTAGCCACGGATCTGCTGCAGATAGAGCGCCCCGAAGAAGAACAGGACCTGCATCCCGATGAACAGGCAGCCGCGCACGACGCTGGAGCCGACCAGGCTGCGGATCCGCAGGATGCGCAGCGGCATGATCGGGTTGCTCCGCCGGGCCTCGACGACGAAGAACATCACCAGCAGGATCACGGCGGCCCCGCCGTAGCCGACGGTGTGGACCGAGGCCCAGCCGTGGGTGGCCGCGGTGACGATGGCGTAGATCCCGACCAGCAGCGAGCTGGTGACGAGCAGTGACCCGGTGACGTCCACACCTCGACCGAGGCCGAGACCGTTGTTCTCCTCGATCAGATACACGCCGAGGCCGAACGTGAGAATCCCGATCGGAAGATTGATCAGGAAGATCCAGTGCCAGCTGACAGCCTGGGTGAGGACCCCGCCGGCCAACAGGCCGAGCGACCCGCCGCCCACCGTCACCAGGATGTACGCGCTCATCGCCCTGGCCCGCTCGGCCTGGTCCGGAAACTCGGTGACGATGATCGCGATGATGACCGACGACGAGACCGCGCCGCCGAGCCCCTGGGCGAAACGCGCGGCGATCAGCGTGCCCTGATCGGGCGAGACGGCGCACAGCACGGAGGCGACGGTGAACAGGAGCACCCCTGCCAGGAACACCTTCTTGCGCCCGACGAGATCGCCGAGGCGCCCGGCGAGCAGCAGAAAGCTCCCGAAGGAGATCAGATAGGCATCGACGACCCAGGTGAGGTCGGACTGGGTGAAGTCGAGATCCTTCTGGATCGACGGCAATGCCACGTTGACGATCGACGAGTCGAGCGCGTTCATCAGCATCGCCATACACACGACTACCAGCGCGATCCAGCGGCGACGATCGGCCCCGCCCGGAGCGGGAGCCGCGACGGGAGCGGTCGCGGGTGCCGTCACGGGAGCCGCGACGGGAGCGGTCGCGGGAGCCGTCACGGGGTCAGACATCGGCTGCGTGGGCCATCTGAGGATCTCCTCCGGGCCGGTCGAGGTCGCGATCGTGGATGCGCCGCGACAATCAAGATTTTTCAATCATCACGAAAGAGTGATGGTCTCGCTCACGCTACTCTAGAACGGTGTCGGACACAGCCATCACCTCGGGTCCGATCGTGTTGCTCACCCGCCTGTCCCGGCTGGTCCACCGGGCCAGCACGCCGGAGCTGCTGGGCATCAGCCTCAAGGAGCTGGCAGCCCTGGCCTACCTGCGCGATCACGACCGGACCACGCAGCGGGCCCTGACCCGGGGCCTCTGCGTCGACGCCAACTACTGCGTCCTGCTCCTGAACGAGCTGGAGGCCGCCGGTCTGGCCGAGCGGCGCCGCGACCCTGCCGACCGCCGCCGCCACCTCGTGACCATGACCGAGGCCGGCCGCCGTGCCCTCGAGCAGGCCGAGCAGGCCCAGGAAACGATCGAGGACGAGATCCTCGCCGGGCTCACCCCGCAGGAGCGGGCCACCCTGACCCAGCTCCTGAGGCAGGCACTCGACAGCGCCGTGCGCCGACCCGCAGCGCAGGAACACACACCGCGCTGACCGCCCCGGCCACAGGGCCAAGCAATTACCCGCAGTGGACGGCCCCGACCGATCTACGGGCCGGATGAGACGGAACGGGCCACGTCAGCCAGCGGCGGCGGGCTTCTCGAAGACGAGTGACGGGGTGCTGATCCGGTCCGACCGCGGCTCGGTGGGGTTCGGAAGGCCACGCAGCGCGTCCAGCGCCGGCTCGACGACCGACGTCCACCGGGCCGCGGGAATGCTCCAGAGATGCGACCAGGTCCGCAGCTCGATCTGGCGGGCGGACTCCAGCGGGGTCGAGGGATGTCCCGAGTCGACGATGGTGAGGTCGGCCGCGTGGCGCAGGCCGGCGCGCTCGGCGAGGCGGGTGACGGCTTCGGGGTCGTCCCGGCGCGGCGCCCCGCCGCTCAGCTCGGCCTGCATCGCGCCGACGATCTCGGCCACGTCGGATCCGCCGTGCTTCCCGCCCCCGACGAACGCGAACCGGCCGCCGGGACGCAGCACCCGCGCCACCTCCGCCAGCGCCGCACCCGGATCACCGACCAGGTGGATCACGTGCACCGCCACGCAGACATCGACGACCGCGGCCCGGAAGGGGATCGCGGTCGCGTCGGCGCGCAGGACCCGGCCGGGCAGCCGCCGGGCGGCGTGGGCGAGCATCCGCTCGGAAACGTCCACACCGGCCACGGACCATCCGAGCCCGGCGAACCCGGCGGAGATCAGGCCGGTGCCCACGCCGATCTCCAGCAGCGTGCCGCCGCGCGGGTGGCCGCCCAGGTGCGGCACGAGCGCACCGGCCACCCGGCGGCCGCGCTCCTCGCCGCCGCGCGTCTGGTCGTAACGGTCCGCCATACGGTCAAAGTTCACGGACTCGGACACGGATCGAGGTTACGCGGCCGGCACCGGCACGGGGACCCACAGTGACACGCCGACCGGATACTTTGCCCTTGCGCTAAGTGTCTCGACGCGGCAATACTTAGCCTCATGGCACAGTATTCGGCGGAGCTCGACGGCGTCTTCGTCGCCCTCGCCGACCCGACCCGCCGCGGCGTCATCCGGCGCCTCGGCCGCGGTCCGACCACCGTCGGCGACCTCGCCCGCGAGTTCCCGATGACCCTTCCCTCGTTCATGAAGCACGTCCGAACGCTCGAGTCGAACGGGTTGATCCACACGGTCAAGTCGGGCCGGGTACGCACCTGCGTGCTCAACCGTGAGCGCCTCGCCCTCGTCGACGACTGGCTCGGCGAACAGCGCCGGCTCTGGGAAGCACGCACCGACCGCCTCGAACGCCTCGTCACCGAACACCCCGTCACCGAACACCCCGTTACCGAACGCCTCGTCACCGAACACCCCGTTACCGAACGCCTCGTCACCGAACACCCCGTTACCGAACGCCCCGTTACCGAACGCCTCATCGACGACCCGGAGGAGAACCGATGAACCCCGACCTGGATCTCGCCCTGGAGCGGGTCATCCGCGCCCCTCGTGCCGCCGTGTGGGGCGCGTGGACGGACCCGGCCCGCTTCGAGAAGTGGTGGCTACCGGCGCCGACCCTGTGCCGGGTCGAGCGTCTGGACGTCCGGCCCGGCGGTGGGCTCGTGACCCTGCTCAGCGACGACGGGGTGGAGTTCGTCCCGCACATGGACGCGACCTTCCTCGTCGTCGACGAGCTCGAGCGCATCGTCTTCACGAACGCGATCGACAGCGCCTGGCGGCCCACAAGCCCCGCTCCCGTCGCCATGACCGCGGAGATCATCCTGGCGGACCATCCAGACGGCACGACCTACCGGGCTGTCGTCCGCCACGGCGACCCGGCCGCTCGAGCCCATCACGAGGAGCTCGGTTTCTTCGACGGCTGGGGCACGGTCACCAAACAGCTCGCCGAAGTCGCGGAAAGTCAGCTGCCCCGGTAAAGAACACGCGGCCGGGCGAGGTAGCCGGAGAACATCTCCGGCGCTCATCGCCGCAGCTGTTGCCGTACCCGGGCGGCCTCGCGGATGAGATGGTCGCGCTCCGGCACGCTGACGGCGGTGCGGGACGCGTCGGCGTACAGCTCGGCGGCGCGGGCCAGGTCACCGGCCCGTTCGTGCAGGTAGGCCGTCACCGCGGCGTAGCGGGGCAGGTCCGGGTGCAGGTCGGCCAGCGCCGCCAGCCCGGCCCGCGGCCCGTCGGCCTCGCCGACGGCCACCGCGCGGTTGAGCCGCACCACCGGGCTGCCGGTGAGGCGCAGCAGTTCGTCGTACCACTCGACGATCTGCACCCAGTCCGTCTCGGCGGTGCTGGGGGCGTCCGCGTGCAGGGCGGCGATCGCGGCCTGCGCCTGGTACTCGCCCAGCTGGTCGCTGGCCAGCGCGGCCTGCAGGATCCGCACCCCCTCGGCGATCAGGCCGGTTTCCCAGCGCGATCGGTCCTGTTCGGCGAGCGGCACGAGGCGGCCTCCCGGGCCGGTGCGCGACGCCCGGCGCGCGTGGTGCAGCAACATCAGCGCGAGCAGCCCCGCGACCTCGGGATCGGCCGCCCGGACCTGGAACTGGCCCCGGCTCGGGGCCGTTGTCGTTGTCGTTGTCGTGGTCGTGGTCAGGGCGGCGAGCTGGCGGGTCAACCGGATCGCTTCGGCAGCGAGGTCCACATCGCCGCCGTATCCCTCGTTGAAGACCAGGTAGAGCACCCGCAGCACGGTGGCGAGATCGCCGGGCCGGTCGAGCGGCAGCCCGGCGATCCGCCGCTTGGCCCGGCTGATCCGCTGCGCCATGGTCGATTCCGGGATGAGGTACGCCGCCGCGATCTGCTGGGTGGTCAGGCCACCGACCGCGCGCAGCGTCAGGGCGACGGCCGAGGCCGGCGGCAGGGTGGGATGCGCGCACAGGAAGAAGAGCCGCAGCGTGTCGTCCTCGGCGGGCACCGGGCCGGCGGGTGGTTCGGCGTCGACGGCAAGCTCGCGCCCTCGCCGCGACGCCTCGGCGCGGGCGGCGTCGAGGAACCGGTGCCAGGCGACCGTGACCAGCCAGGCCAACGGATCGCGCGGCGGATCGTCCGGCCAACTTCCGAGCGCCCTGATCAGGGCCTCCTGCACGGCGTCCTCGGCCGACGCGAAGTCCGCTCCGCGCCGGACGAGGACACCGATCACCGCGGGCACGAGCTCTCGCAGCAGCTGCTCGTTCACCCGGCAACCAAGTTCCTCGAACCTTTTCCATCTAACGGCCTACGAGCGTATAGAAAAAGATCCGAGAAGTGGCGGATCCGCGCCCCGATCTCCGCCTGGCGGTCCGCGCCACCCGCCGCACAGCAGCCCACCGAGGATCCCGCGCCGCCGCACAGCACCAGCAATTCATGCCAATAGCGACAAACGGGGCGGAGAGCCACTTGGCAATCCGCAAGAAGTGAGGATTTTGGTTTCTTTAGCAGCCCAAATCCTCACTTCTTGCTCGCGGCCAGCAGTGGTGGTGGTAGGCGATGGCGGTGGACGGTCAGGTAAACCGCGGGTCAGGATCGACGATGGACAAGGATCATTCGGTGACCGTCTTCGGCGGCTCGGTGAGGAACGGGCGGACCTCGAGCCACTCGTGGATCGGCTTCCCGCCCGGCCCGGGAGCAGCGGAGAGCTCCCCGGCCAGCTGGAGCGCACGATCCCAGGACTCGACGTCGATGATCATCCAGCCGGCGATGAGATCCTTCGTCTCGGCGAACGGTCCGTCGGTCACCGGCGGACGCCCCTCACCGTCGTACCGCACGAAGGCGCCTTCGGGTGCCAGCGCCGCCTCACCGACGAACTCGCCCGACTCCTTCAGCCGGTCCGCGAAGTCGCGCATGTACTGGATGTGCGCGTCGACCTCCTGCGGCGTCCACTGGTCCATCGGCGCCCAGTCCCAGGTGGGGGCCGGGCCGCCACGGTAGTGCTTGAGCAGCAGGTACTTCACTCTCGTCCTCCTGGTACGTCATGTGGCCTGCTCTGGCCACTCATGCCCCTGGGACGGAGCCGGCACCGACTTCTCGACACCCCGCCAGAAAATTTCTGCCGCTCGATCACAGAGCTGCGGGAGGGACGGACGCCCTCCCACAGCCCCGGCGAGGCTACGAGCCCGGCGACCCCCGCCTCAGGACGCGAAGCCGTAGGGGCGGGTGATGATCTCCATCCCGTGCCCGGACGGATCGGAGAAGTACAGACCACGCCCACCGTGATGATGGTTGATCTCACCCACCTGCTTCATATGCGGATCCGCATAGTAGGTGATACCGGCCCGCTGGATCCGGGCGAAGGCGGCGTCGAACTCCTCGTCCGAGACGAGGAAGGCGTAGTGCTGCATGGTGATGGAGCCGTCGGGAATGGTGGCGAAATCGAGAGTCACGCCGTTACTGGTGGAAACCGGGATGAACGGGCCCCATTCAGCTCCGACCGCAAGCCCCAGGATTTGCGCGAGAAATTCCGCCGACTCGCGGTTGCTCCGCGAATGAACGATGGTGTGGTTCAGCTCGACTGACATGGCTGGAGTGCCTCCAGAGGCATCTCAGCACCTCCATGCCTCACCCTGCCGGTGACCGACACGCGATGCGTCCCTCGATCCTAGCCGACCGCCTCTGGCTTTCCTGTCCGGCTTTCCTGGTGCCGCACCGGTGCACCGCCGCCCGGGACCGCTGGGCGTCAGGCTGTGAGCATCGTCGAGATCAGGCCGCGGGCGTGTTCGAGCTGCGCGGCCTGCTTGTCGAGCCGAGCCAGCTCGCGGCGCAGTGTCGCCGACAGCTCGGCGCACGGGACGATCCTCGGCGTCGCGTCAAGGGTGCAGGGAAGCACCCGGCGGATCGTCGCCACCGACAGCCCGGCGCCGAGCAGTGCCTGGATCCGCGCAACTGTCTCCACCGCGGACTCCGGGAAATGCCGGTAGCCGTTCGTGCCGCGGTCGGCTACGAGCAGGCCGTGCTGCTCGTAGTGGCGCAGCGAGCGCACGCTCGCGCCGGATCGCGCCGACAGCTCACCGATCCGCATCCGGCACCGCCTCCACCGTCACGCTTGACCCTCACACCAGTGTCAGACTTTACGGTACGAGTCATGGACATCGGGATCTTCACCGGAATCACCGACGAGCAGATCAGGCCGGCCGCGCTGGCTCGGGCGGTCGAAGAGCGGGGCTTCGAGTCACTGTTCGTCGCCGAGCACACCCATATCCCGGCCCGGCGGGATACGCCGTACCCGGACGGGTCGGAGATCCCCCGCGACTACTACCGCAACCTCGATCCGTTCGTGAGCCTGGCAGCCGCCGCGGCCGTGACGACCCGGCTGCGGCTGGGCACCGCGGTGGCGCTGGTGGCCCAGCGCGACCCGATCCTGCTCGCGAAGGAGGCCGCCAGCCTCGACCTGATCAGCGACGGGCGGTTCGAGCTGGGCGTGGGCGCCGGCTGGCTGCGTGAGGAGATGCTCAACCACGGCACCAGCCCGGCGACCCGGGTACCACTGCTGCGGGAACGGCTGGCCGCGGCGAAAGCCATCTGGACCACCGAGCAGGCGGAGTTCCACGGTCGTTTCGTCGACTTCGATCCGATCTTCCAATGGCCGAAGCCGGTGCAGCGACCGCACCCACCCGTGTGGATCGGAGGTTGGGGCCCGACCACCTTCGACCGGATCGTTTCCGACGGCGACGGCTGGCTCGCTCCCGGCATCTCGGTCGACCTGCTGGCCCGAGGGGTCGCGGAGCTGGCCGAGGTGGCGGACCGGGCCGGAGTGCCCACACCGCCGGTGATCGCGACCCTGGCCGACCCCGACGAGGCGACCGTCGAGAAGGTCGCGGTCCTCGGGGTCCGTCGCATCCTGTTCAGCCTGCTTCCCGTCACCGACGCCGAGACGACGATGCGCTCCCTGGACCGCCTGGGCGCTCTGGCCCAACGGGCAGTCCCGGCCTAGGGGTTGACCGACTCGGGGCGAATACTGGCCAACAGGGCCGGGAGCTGCCCCAGCGCGGCGGCCATACCGAGAACATTCTGGTACTCGCGGAGGTGAACAATCCGCCCGCCGCGGACCCTGAGCACCAGAAGAAACGACTGTGACCCTCGCTGGCCGGTAGTTGTCACCGTCCCGGCCAGGTCGTACTCCACAACTATCACCTCCGGGTCGGCGGTGTCGTGGATGACAACGTTCCGGAACTCCTCGAAACGCACCGGCAATGCCGCGCCCTGCGCCGAGACGAACGCCTTGAACGATTCGCGCCCTTCGAAGCGCTTCGCCATGCCCGGGCGGGCGAACGGAAACTCGATGATTACGTCATCGGCATACAGCTCATCGGCGATTTCAGGAGCACCTCCGAGCAGGATCTCCTGAAATCGAGCATAAGCGTCACGCGGACCGGGGTTCCGGACAACGGAAGGCGACACAACTTGCGATCCCTCCAGCTCGACGATGGGCGAGCGCCGGCAGCGCGGGGCAGCCGCCGAGCTAACATGAGTAGAGACTCAGAATATAGTGAGTCATGACTCATGTTGTCAACGCGAACCCAGGACGTCACCCATGACCACAGACAGGCCCCCGTCGGCCCCCCGAGACGCCCGGCCGGCGAGCCAGGGCCTGCGTGCGGACGCCCGGCGCAACCGAGCACGCATCCTGGAGGCCGCCGAGGCCGTCTTCGCCGAAAAGGGCGCCTCGGCGTCGACCGAGGAGGTGGCCCGACGGGCCGGGGTCGCCATCGGGACCGTCTTCCGGCACTTCCCGACCAAGGAAGCCCTGCTGGGGGCACTCGTCGGCGATCTTGTGGAGCGGCTGGGCGACGAGGTCCAGGTCCTGGTCGCCGAAGGTGATCCGGCCACCAGTCTGTTCACCTTCTTCACGGGCATGGTCGAGCAGGCGGCGGCGAAGAAGACCGTCGTCGACCTCCTCGCCACCTCCGGAATCGACCTGCCGGTGGCCAAGCCCGTCCACGCGCTGAGGCAGCCGATCGAGGCGCTTCTCACCCGCTCCCAGCAGGTCGGCGCCGTGCGGGCCGACGTCCGCATACCGGAGGTGCTTGCGCTCCTCACCGCCGTCTGTCAGGCGGCCCTGCGCGGTGACTGGGATCAGGACCTGCGCACTCGAACGCTCACCGTCGTGTTCGACGGTCTGCGTCCGCCCGGGATCCGATGACGCGGATCCGATGACGCGGATCCGTCGGCCTTCGGGCGCGAAGAGCCACGAGAAGCTCGGTGGCGAAATTCGTTTGAGTGATCGAGATCGGTCGGCGATCCTCTCGGGCGGAGGTGGTGCATGGCGACCGCGGCGCCGACGCTGACGGAGGACCAGGTCAGGAGCTTCGTCGACGACGGGTTCGTCCGGGTGCCCGAGGCGTTCCCACGAACGTTGGCCGACGAGGGTCGGTCGATGCTGTGGCGGATGACCGGTCTTGACCCGGACGACCCTGCGACCTGGACGAGCCCTGTCATCCGCCTCGGTGGAAGCGCCGAGAGGCCGTTCCACGAGGCAGCCAACACAGCACGGCTGCGCGGCGCCTACGACCAGCTCGTGGGGGTCGGGCGGTGGCTGCCGCGCACCGGCCTGGGTACCTTCCCGATCCGGTTCCCCCACCCCGACGACCCTGGTGACGCCGGCTGGCACATGGACGGCGGCTTCTTCCCGCACGGCGCGACCTGGGCCTGGCTGAACATCAGGTCACGTGGCCGCGCGCTGCTGATGTTGTTCCTGTTCTCCGACGTCGGCCCCGACGACGCCCCGACCCGCATCAAGGTCGGATCCCATCTCGACGTCCCGCCCTTCCTCGCGCCCTCCGGCGACCCGGGCCGGGACGGCCTGGAGCTGTGCCGGGAGATGGACGCGGCCGGCAAGCTCGACAGTCCTGACCGCCCGACGGCTCTCGCGACAGGTCAGGCCGGCGATGTCTACCTGTGCCATCCGTTCCTCATCCACGCCTCGCAACGGCATCGCGGGGCCGTTCCGCGTTTCCTCGCCCAGCCGCCGCTCGACCCGGCAGGCCTGCTCGACCTGGACCGCACCGACGGCGCCTACTCCCCGGTGGAGCTCGCCGTCCGCCGCGGCCTCGGCGCCACCACCCGAAAGGTCTGACACATCCCACACGTCATCACTGGTGAGGCCCGTCTTCTGGGGCACGAAGATCCTCGATGAGCGCGGCCCGTTCGGCGAGTAGCTCCTTCTCCTCGGCGCGCGCGGCGGTCGCGCCGGCCAAATCCCCGGCGTCGAGGGCGGCGTCTTTCGCCCTGGTCGCGACGCCGAGTCGCTGGGCGATCACCTGAGCCTTCTGATTGGCGACGGCGAGGGCCGCATCCGACGCCGATGTGGTCCTCGCCGTCACCGGCACCGTCTCCGGCGAGCCGGTGACGGCGGCGGTTCGACGGCCGATCTCCTCGACGTCGATTCCAGCGCGCGAGAGGATCTCCGCCGGGGCACCCTCCTTCTCCGCCAGAAGACTGAGCAGAATGTGCCCAGAACTGACGAAGTCACCGTGCTGGATAGCCGCGCCATGCGCGTTCGCCAGGGCGTCTCGCGCGTTCGGAGTGAAGGCAAGGTGCCCGCCCCAGCGTGCTTCGCCCCGGCCGGCCAGACCCACGACCGCCGACCGTAGGTCGCCCGCTGTGACGCCGGACGAGAGCAGGACAGTGCCTCCCAGCCCATCCTCGTCTCGGGCCACGCCGATCAGGAGATGTTCCGCGCGGATCCATTCGTGACCGAGCGCCCTGGCTTCCTCGTGCGCGAGTACGACGACCCGCCGCGCACCTTCCGTGAACCGCTCGAACATCACAAACCCCTCGTCAGTGGTCAGAACTGGCCGGAAGTGGCGTGGCGCGGAAGGCCCGGAGCCGGAGACAACGATCCGAGCCGGATCCACCGTGCGGCGCAGAGCCTCGGAAAGGCTGTCGATCGGAAGCTTCATGGATGTGGTCACAGGCCACCTCGATCGGGACGTCTCCCTGGCGGATCTGAACAGTATCCAACCGTTGATCAGAGCCACCAGGGTCGAAGGACCGCTTGCCACGCCGGTGGCCCCGCCCCGGCAGTGCGCCACGCGGCACCCGCGGTGAAGCCTCGCGGGAACACGGCATCAGCTCCCGCTGGACCAGATTTCACCAGTGCCTTCCTGAGCCTCCAGCAGCTGGTCGCCGTGTTCGGTTATCCAGTCACCGAGCGCCCGCATCGGGCCGTCCACCAGGCTCTGCCCCAGCGGGGTCAGCGTGTACTCGACCCGCGGCGGGGCCTGCGCGAAGGCCCGGCGCTCCACGAGGCCGTGAGCGCACAGCCGGCGCAACGCCTCAGTCAGAGCCTTGTCGCTCACGCCACCGATCGCGGCGCGCAGCTCAAGGCGCCGGCAGGCGCCCGAGCGAAGAGCCGCGAGCACGACCGGGTCCCAGGTGTGAGCGAACAGATCGGTCGCTGCCCGCAGGCGGCAGTCCACGACCAGCATCTCGCAGTGGCCTCCGTGTTCACTCATCCTCGTCATCGTCGCAGGCGCGCACGCACCGATTGGTGCGTAACGGTTCTCCTACGGTTCCTGTCGACGCGAACCCCCGATGACGGGGCCGCACAAGGAGGCATCAGGAACCATGCGAATCGGGATTCTGGGAACGGGCAGCCTGGCCGAGGGCCTGGGGCGAGGCTGGGTCCGGGCCGGGCACGAGCTGGTGATCGGCGGTCGGTCCCGCGCGAAGGCGGACGCGCTCGCCGAGCGCCTGGGCGGGCCGACCCGGGCGGGCACCCCGCGGGAGGCCGCCACGGGACGGGACGCGGTGCTGCTCGCCGTGCTGTGGGAGGGCGTCGAGGACGTCCTGCGCAGCGCCGGCGCCGCCGACGGCCAGCTTGCGGGAACCCCGCTGATCGACCCGACCAACGCGGTCGAGCACGGCGTCGGTGTGCTGCTTCCCGAACACCCTGGCGGCGCGGCCGGCCAGATCGCCGCGGCGGCCCCCGGAGCGCACGTCGTGAAGGCGTTCCATCTCTTCCCAGCCGACCAGTGGACGCGCCCTCCCGGCAACGGCGGCGACAACAGCGACGGCAACGGCGACGGCGACGGCGCCCCGGGGCCGACGGTGGCGATCTGCGGCGACGACGAGACGGCGCTGCGGATCACCAGCGATCTCGTCCGGGATGTCGGCGGCGTGCCGGCGGTGCTGGGGCCGCTCAGTCGGGCGCGTCAGCTCGAGGAGGTCGCCGGTTTCGTCATCGGGCTGGCGTTCGCGGGCGTTGATCCCGCCTCGGCCATCCCCCACGTCCCGTCGAGGACCGTGACTGCCTGATCAGGATGCCCGCCTGACCAGGTACCCGCCTGACGACGGCGGCGTTCACAGGCTCAGGAAGAAGTCCCGGATGTCGGCCGCGAGCAGTTCAGGCACTTCGAGCCCGGGGAAGTGGCCGCCGCGGTCGGCCTCCGTCCAGTGGGTGATCGGCAGCCGGCGCTCGGCGTACGGCCGGATCGATCGGGTGATGTCTTCGGGCAGGACGAGGACACCCACCGGTTGGACGGTCTTCCACGACGGCGGGCCGCTGGTCTCCCGGTGCAGGCGCGGCGCGGTGCCGCCGGTGCCGGTCAGCCAGAACAGCGTCACGTTGGTGAGCACCCGGTCATCACTGATCGGGAAATCGTCCGCCGCCCACATCGTCATCACGTCGAGCAGCCAGGCGAGCAGACCGACCGGCGAGTCGTTGATCGCGTAGGCCACGGTCTGCGGCCGGGTGCCGTTGATCTGACGGACGCCGGGCTGGGCGTGCATGTAGGCCTCGGTCTGCCTGAGCCGCTCCTGGTCCTGTGGGGTGAGCTCGACACGGTCCGGGTCGCCGGGAACCGCCGGGGTCGGCAGGTAGTTGAGGTGAATGCCGACGACGTGCTCGGCGTCGTAGGCGGACAGCGCCCGGGAGATCGCAGAGCCCCAGTCACCACCGTGGGCGCCATAGCACTGATATCCCAGCCGGCGCATCAGCTCCGCCCAGGCCCGCGCCACCCGGTCGACATCCCAGCCGCGCTCGTGGGTGGGGCCGGAGAAGCCCCAGCCTGGAATCGACGGGACGACCACGTGGAAGTCGGCCGACAGCGGCCCGATCACGTCGAGGAACTCCACGATCGACCCGGGCCAGCCGTGCGTGAGCACCAGGCCGAGCGCATCCGGCCGCGGGCTGCGCACGTGCAGGAAGTGGATTCGCTGGCCATCGATCTCGGTGACGAACTGCGGGTAGCTGTTCAGCTCGGCTTCCGCGGCACGCCAGTCGTACCGGTGGCGCCAGTGGTCGGCCAGCTCCCTGACCCTGCCCAGCGCCACGCCGAACTCGTCGCCGACGCCTGGCAGCTCGTCGGGCCAGCGGGTGCGGTCGAGGCGGGCGTGTAGGTCGTCGAGGTCGCTCTGGGGTACGTCGATCCGAAAAGGCTCGATCTTCATCGTCCACATCCGTTCGCCTAACTAACGTTAGTGTTCCGAACGATAATTCGTTGGGAACACCAACGCAAGGGCCTAGGATGCTGTCCATGCCGGAGCACGACGACCACCACGCGCCGATCAACCCCGCCGCCGTACCCGCGCGCCTGCGGTCACTGACCAGCCGGCTCCTCGGCCGCGGCGCGCTGCACGCGGAGCGGATCTCGAACGCCCATCTCGCCACCGG
>NZ_ADGX01000082.1 GCF_000177675.1 Parafrankia sp. EUN1f | reverse complement strand
AGTCCCGCAGGTCGACGGTGACGGGGGAGCCGCCGTCGAAGGTCAGCGTGACGCGGGTGATCCACCGGTTGCGCGGGCCGTTGATCGGCTGCACGAGCCGGATGTGGTCGGCGGTCGTCGCCTTCGTGAGCTGTACCTGCCAGGCGGCGCCGGTCGGGTCGGTGAACGCCCCCACCCGCCAGGCGGACTTCATGTCGCCGTCGATCGCCTGGGTCGGCCGGTCGGCGACACCGTAGGAGAACGTGTTGCCGTAGTCGGTGGCCCGCACGTTCGCGACCTGCGCCGCGGAGCCCGGCGGGGACGTCTGCATGATCGTCTCGGACGCGTGCCCGGCGTCGGGGAAGAGCACCAGCCGGTTGTCGTTCGGATCCTTGGTCAGTGGCGTGACGCCTGGCTGCTCGACATACCCGAAGTTCTCGCGGATGCCCGTCCACCGCTCGGCCCGCAGCCGGTTGGTGTCGCTGACGAGCAGCTCCGCGCCGTCGTTGAGGGCCTGGCGCATCTTGTCGGGGTCGGAGACGAGGTCGCCCGCGTAGAGCACGGTGCGCCGGCTGTCGAGCACGGCGTCGAGCTGGCCGGTGGCGGCCGCGTCGACGAGGGCCTCACCGTTGCCGCTGACCAGCAGCGGTGCCTCGGTGCTCTCGGCCCGCACGATCGAGTGTGGGTCGTCGACGGCGAAGTCGGCCAGCGTCGGCGGGTCGATGACGTCCGCGTCGGTGCCCAGCGTGATCTCGTCGGTGTAGGGGATGCCGGGGTCCTCGAGGGTGGGCGGCCCGAAGGTGCGCGGCTCGCTCAGCCCGTCCGGCCGGTTGTTGGCCACCAGGTCCCAGGTCGCGCGGGGGCGCGGGGTCCGGAACCGCTCGTAGGCGAGGTTGCTGCGCAGGACGACGTCGCCGGCGCTCATCAGCCTGGCGATGTCCGGGATCGACTCGGAGTCGAGCACGCCTTCCTGCATCCGCCGGTCCAGCGCGCGCACCAGGTCCACGGAGCCGGCGTCGCCGTAGGGGATGAGCTCGCGGACCACCGACGGCCGGTCCATCAGCCCGTAGGCGACCGGGTCGAGCGTGGTGCCCCACCGGTAGTGGGCGAAGTCGGCTCCGGGCAGCTCCAGCACCCGGGTCTGCTGGCCGGTCGCGTCCGGGGCGACGGCATCGAGGGCGCTGGCGAGCTCCTGCTCGTAGGCCGGGATGTCCTCCGGGCGGTCCAGCAGCGGCTCGATGAACTGCCCACGGAACAGTGGCGACATGTTCAGCACGAGCATCAGCGCCGCCCCGCCGAATGCCAGAGTCGGCACCAGCGCGGGCCGCCGGCGCGCGGAGGCCGCGCCTGCCGTGGTCGCGGCTGTGCCTGCCGTGGTCGCGGCTTCGGCCGCCGCCTCGGCTCGCCGTGCGCGGCTGGCCGCGAACCTCTGGTCGAGGACGGCCAGGCCGCCGGCGAGCAGCACCGACAGCCCCAGCACCACCATGGGGACCGCACGGGGCAGCGAACGCAGCGCCAGCCCGGCGGTGGACCCCTCGGCGAAGTCGCGGAACAGCCGGCCCAGCGGAGACGGGTCGTCGTACGGGTACACGCCAACCGAGATCATCGTGCCGAGCGTGATCAGGGCGATGAAGTAGGCGCGATGGCCCCAGCGCACGCAGGCGGCGGCGGCCAGCGCCAGTATGGGCACCGCGAAGCTGATCGCGATGATCACCAGGTTGCCGGTGTACTCGGTCGCCGGGCTGATCCAGGGCCCGAGGGCGTCCTCGCCGTAGAAGAACCAGTTGCCGAGGCCCCGCAGCACCTCGGACGCCTGCGAGCTGCTCGCGACGGTCTTCACCGTCTCGGTGAACGCGAGCACGTTCAGGCCGTAGCCGGCCTGCGTGTACAGGCCGGCCATCCACCACGCGGACGTGACGATGATCAGCGCCACGGCCCGCGTGCACAGGCCGAGCGCGGTTGCGAACCGGACCTCGCGGGTGCCCCACACCGCGAACGGCACCCACAGCAGCGGCGCGAACAGAATGAAGATCAGGCTGGACGCGTTGATGCTGCCGATCAGGGTCACCATCAGCGCGAACGCCGCCGGCCACCGCCAGCCGGAACGCAGGCGGTCCCATCGGGAGCGGCCCGTGGCAGCAGTGGCAGCGGAGCCACCAGAGGCAGCGGAACCAGAGGCACCGGAGCCACCAGAGGCACCGGTGACGCCCGCTCGGGCGAGCTCGTCCACGCCGGCCTCGCGCAGGCCGCGCACGGTGATGCCGATCAGCCAGCCCAGGCCCGCGTACGGCAGCAGGATCGCCGAGATCCGTGCCTCGTACTCCAGGGTGTAGGGCGTGAGCATGTAGCCCAGCGCGGCGATGAACGCGTATCGGTCGGGCCAGCGGAACGACCGCATCAGGAACAGCACGCCCGCGCCCGCGCCGAACAGGATCGAGCCGGTCCACAGCCGCTGGGCCACCCAGTCGGGCAGCCCGACGAGCTGGAGGAGCCAGTAGAACAGGCCCTGCGGGAACAGGTAGCCGATGTTCTGGTGGGTGACCGTGCCCATCCCGACGTCGGGATCCCACATCGACACCGCGCGGGAGAGCATCCGGCCCGGGTCGAGGTAGAGGTAGGCCTTCGTGTCCGCGCCGATCCGCCCGGGCGCCGTTGCCAGCAGCGGGATGTAGGCCAGTGCCGCCAGCACCAGTGTGGGCCACGAGGGGATCACACGTTGGAAGCGGTGGGGGATGCGCGGACGGCGGGTCGAGCCTGGGCCGCCGGAGCCCAGCGTGGCATCCGGCCCCGGCTCCGGCCCGTCGGGCGCCGCGGAGCCGGATGCCTGAGCGGTCAAGGTCACTGGGGCGTGCCCGCGTGGCTGCTCGGGGCGGGGCGGCGCAGCAGCTTGCGACGAGCGGCCTCGTTCACCAGCGCGAGGTAGGTCGCGCGGGCGGTCTGCTCCCAGGTGAACGTCGCCGCGTGGGCAAGGGCGCCGGCGGACAGCCGGATCCGCAGCTCGGTGTCGGTCAGCACGCTCGCGAGCGTCTTGCCCAGGTCATGCGGATCCTCGACGAGCAGACCGGACGCGCCGTCCACGACCGCATCGGTGTGGCCGGCGATCCTGGTCGCGACGGCGGGTGTCCCGCAGGCGGCGGCCTCGGTGATCGTCATGCCCCAACCTTCTCTGGCGGAGGCGGAGGTCAGCACCCAGGCGCGCCGATAGAGGTCGAGAAGCTCCGCGTCGTCCACCCTGCCGACCAGCCGCAGCCAGCGGCCGGCGCCGGCGGCCGCGATGCGCGCCTCCAGCGCCGGGCGCTCGTACCCCTCGCCGACGATCACGGCCTCCATCGCCGGATGCTCGTCATGCGCACGGATGAGCGCGTCGATCAGCACGTCGAACCGCTTGACCGGGACCAGCCGGCCGACCGCCAGCACCAGCGGATGCGGCGAACGCTCCCCGGCCGGGCTGAAGGACGGGTCGATGCCCGGCGGGATCACCGAGATGTTGCCAGCCGGCAGGCCGAGCAGCTCGATGATCTCGTCACGGGACGACTGCGACAACGTGAGGATGCGGGTCCGCCGGTACATCGGCGGCGCCATCTTGAACTCGATGGTCTCGCCGACCTGGGCCAGCTTGGGGGAGAGCACCATCCGCCACATCTCGGCGTGCACATGGTGCAGGAACACCACCCGCGGGCAGCGTGCCCAGAGCGGGGAGAAGAACGGCATGCCGTTCCAGATCTCGACCAGCCCGTCCCACGGGCCGCCCCGCCCGAACGCGCCGGACATCGCCGTGCGCGGGAAGACGGAGTAGCGCCCGGCCTTGCGCACCACCTGGTAGCCGTGCCGCCGTGCGGTCTCCGGATGGCCGGGGGCGAGCGCGGTGCGCAGGCTGACGTCGACACCGGCCGCTGCCCATCGCTCGGCCACCTTGTCGGCGTGCAGCTCCGAACCGCCCGACTCGGGGTCGTCGAGATCACGCCAGGCCAACATGTGGATGCGGCGCAGGCCCGACAGCTCGACCAGCTCGGCCAGGGTCGGGGTGGGGGCGGCCAGCGCCGTCAGGTCGATTCCGGAGAGCGCGGCCAGCGCGGCTTCCTCCTGCGGGAGCGCGCTCATGCGCGGGCCGTCCGGCGCGCGGCGGCGAGGACCATCAGCCCGGTCACGACCGCGAGGACCGCCTGGCAGCCGAGATTCGCGCGCGCGGTCGACACGGGGGAGCCCTGGGCCCAGACCATCAGGGACACGGCGGCACCGGTCGCGACGGCGAGCACGGCGAGCACGGCTCGTTCGCCGAGGGCGAGCAGGTAGTGGGAGAACAACACGGTCGCTCCGAGACAGGTCATTGCTCCGGCGAGTGGAAGGAGGGCACCGGAGGCATTGGTGAAACGCGGCCCGAAAGCCAGAGACAGCAGTGTGTCGGGTGCGATGACGGCCACGGTGAGCAGCCCCACGGCAGGCACGGCGAGTATCGCCAGGGTTGCGCCGAGCTGATGCAGTGCGTGCTGCCCCAGATGATTGCGGTCCGCGGCCTCGGGCAGGAGGAAGCCGGCGAGGACGATGGCTCCCAGCACGAGCACCTTCGCCGCGACCGACACAGCCGCGTAGGGGCCGGACTCGTCCGGAGAGAGCCTGCCCTGCAGCAGAACATCGATGTTCTGCAGGATGGCCAGGAACGCCAGTGTCACCAGGGCCGAACCGACCTCGACGGCGAGACGCCGAGGCTCCGCGGTGGCCGCCGGGCCGGCGACGGGCAACGGCAGCGTCGTCGCCGCCGTGTCCGTGCCTGCCGGCGTCGCCGGAGGCGGCTGCCAGCTTACCGGCTCCAGGTTGCCGAGTGCGGACGGATGCCGCCGCAGGCACCACCGGGTGTGCGCCAGCGCGGCGAGCACCCCGAACAGGACGGCGATCGCCGCGCCGGCCTCGTCCAGACCGGCGAGTACGAGCGCGATCGTGGAGCCGCTCTTCACCGCGGCGTCGACGAGCAGGTTCGCGGACAACGCGGGGTACAGCCGCCCGCACTGCATCAGCCCGCGGTCGACACACAGCAGGCACCAGGCGGCACCGGCGATGATGATCTCCGCGACGCCGCCGGCGCCGGGCAGTGAGAGCTCGTCGGCGATGAACCCGCGGGCGAGGACCGCGACCACGGCGACGGAGAGGACCACCACGACGCCGACCCGCCGAACCCGGCTGATCCACGCGTCGATCAGGTCAGCCTGGCCGGTGTGCTGCCAGTTGGTGATCCGCCGGACGACTCCGACGAGCAGGGCGCTGCCGGGCATGGAGACGACGAAGAAGATCGCGAAGAGCTGGGCGACGGCACCGTAGGACCGGGTGCTCATCGCCCGCGCGATCACCAGGGTCACCCCAAGGTTCGCCGCGTTCGCGACCAGGCCGGCGAGTGCGAGCGGGATGGCGCCGCGCATCGCGGCCCGGATGCGGTCGCTCTGGCCGCGCAGGCGCTCGGGCGCCAGACCGGCGAGCCCGGGAAACGCCGCCAGGCTCGGATGCGTCCGCCGTGCCGCGCCCGCCCCGCCCGCGTCACGCGGGTCCGCCACGCCGGGCACCTGGCCTGAGGCCGGCGTACCGGCCGTGGTGCGGACCGCCCCCGTGCCGCCGTTGTAGGCGGTGCCTCTGGGCGCCGCACCCGTGGGTGATGCCGTGCCCGTGGGTGATGCCGTGCCCGTGGGCGAGGAGGAGGTCGGCGTCCGGCCCGCCGCCGGGTCGGACGCGCGGAACGACATGGGTGCCCGTCGGCCCGAACGGTGTCGCCCGCGGGACTGAGGGGGGAGGGAACCGGCGGCCGGACCAGTGTTCATCGGCTGTCCCCCGGAGTCACGCACGCGCGTACCCTCCCCGTCACACGGCGTGACATGCGTCCGGACGTGAACTCACCCGCGCCGAGTCGTGGCGCGGGCCGCAGGGTGTGGGATGCGGGCCTTTCGCACGCGTCCCGACATGAGTGTCCGGGCAGCATCAGTCACCTGTTCGTCAGCGTCTGTCCCGCGGCTGCGGCCTCGGCGGCGAGGTCGGCGTCGACCATCATCTCAACCAGCTCGTGGAAGCCCACCCGCGGCTTCCACCCCAGCACCTCACGCGCCTTGGACGCGTCACCGACCAGCACGTCGACCTCCGCCGGCCGGAAGAACCGCGGATCGACCCGCACGTACTCCGACCAGTCCTCGATCCCCACCCGCGCGAACGCCACATCCAACAGCTCCCGGATGCTGTGCGTCTCGCCCGTCGCGACCACGAAGTCGTCCGGGACGTCCTGCTGCAGCATCCGCCACATCGCGTCCACGTAATCTCCGGCGAAACCCCAGTCCCGCCGCGACTCGAGATTTCCCAGTGACACCGAGTCCTGCAACCCCAGCGAAATCCGCGCCACCGCCCGTGAGATCTTCCGCGTCACGAACTCGATCCCGCGCCGCGGCGACTCGTGGTTGAACAGCAACCCCGAACACGCGAACAACCCGTATGACTCGCGGTAGTTCACCGTCAGATAGTGCCCGAATGTCTTCGCCACCCCATACGGCGATCTCGGGTGAAAAGGCGTCGTCTCCCGCTGCGGGGTCTCCCGCACCTTCCCGAACATCTCCGACGAGGACGCCTGGTAGAAGCGCACGCGCGACAGATCGTTACCCGCCGCGATCCGCAATGCCTCCAGAACCCGCAAAACTCCCATTCCGGTGGTCTCACCGGTCAGCTCCGCCTGCTTCCAGGAGAGACCCACAAAGGAGATCGCACCCAGGTTGTACACCTCGTCCGGCTGCGAGATCTCCACGGCACCGATCAACGACGGAAGATCGGTGAGATCCCCCTCCAGGAGCACCACCCCCGGCACCACCCGCTCCACCGTCGCGACCTTCGGGTTCGACTGCCCGCGCACCAGGCCGAACACCTCATAACCGCGCCCGACCAGCAGCTCACCCAGGTACAAGCCGTCCTGGCCGGTGATTCCCGTAATCAGTGCGCGAGGCACGATCATCCTCCTGTGGACCGTGGAGTACTGCTGCGGAAGGTTAGCGCCAGGTAAAGCGACGAGGTCACTCGGGTACCGGGCTCGGCGTGCCCGCGCCGCCAGTTGTGGCCGGGCGGAGCATCCGTACAAGCTGAGGCACAATGACATCACCTGCCCGTGCGCCACCACCGTTGCTGATGTGCACGCCGTCGTCGTCGCGTACCTGCACGCCGTCGATCTCGTCGCGGTACTGGTTGTCCGGGCTGAGGATCGCCGCGAGATCGATCACGGTTGTCACCGCGGAGTGCCGGGCGGCTGCCTGGCGTAGCAGGGCATTGAACGCGATCACCCGGTCCGGCCTGGTCTCCGGGTAGATACTGCCGTCAGCCGCCTCGTCCTTCCTGAACATGGGTGTGGTGAGAAGCACCACCCTCGCCCCGCCGGCCGAGAGCGTGGTGATCGCCAGATCGAGCTCCCGCCCCAGGTAGGCGTCGAAGGCGGGATCACCGATGTGCGTCCGGCGACCGTTGTACACCTGGTCGGTGACCTCCCACCGGCCGACCAGCAGCAGTGCGACGTCGGGGTGGACCTCGTCGACCTTCTGCCGCAACCGGTTGGGCCAGTTGACGCAACTCGCCTGCGGATAGTCCCGCTCGCCCTTGAGGTACCTCGGCTGTGCCCGGGAGACGCCGCAGCCGAGCTCGGAGGCGTCGCGGACCTCCATCCCCTGGTCCGCCGCGGTGACGGTGAACTGGCTGAAACCCAGCGTGAGCGCGAGCGAGTCGCCGGCCATGATCGCGCGCAGGGGGCGGCCACCCGAGGCGGGCTCGGCGCGCGCCGTCGGCGGCGCCGCGGACGCGGCCTGCTGCGCCAGACGTTCCAGGTCAGCCGCGCCACGCCCGGCGGCGGGATCCGCGATCGTCGCCACCATGACGACGGCGACGACGGCGCCGATCGAGGCGGGAACGGTGAGCCGCGGCCGGGGGAAGCGAATCTTCCCGCGCCGGATCGGGTTCTCGACCAGATGGAACGAGGCGATGGTGATCGCCGCTGTGACGGCGACCCGGGCGGCGAGCAGCGCCGGGCCGCTCAGCCCGGTGCGGCTGGCGGTGACAGTCAGAAAGACTGGCCAGTGCCACAGGTAGAGCCCGTAGGAGACCCGACCGATGGCAGGCAACGGGGCGCAGGAGAGCACTTTCGCGGCCGGCCCGGTCGGCACCTCGATGATCGAGGCGATCAGCAGCATCACGACGACTGCCACGCCCAGGAAGCCGCCGGTGTACAGCATCCGGCTCTCCCCGTCGACGGTCGCCCAGATCGTGAGCATCGCCAGGCCCGCCAGGCACCCGACGACCGCCAGGCCCTTCTTCGTCCGTGCGGTGAGCGGAGTCCGCCGCTGGATCCGCCAGACGGCGAGGGCCGCGCCGGCGAGCAGTGCCTGGGCACGGGTGTCCGTGCCGTAGTAGATCCGGGACTCGTCGCTGTTGAGCAGGACCAGCAACAGCCCGAGCAGTGCCGAGGCCTCCGCCCCGAGAACCGCCACGGTGAGGATCAGGGTCTGGGCCCGCCGGCGCTGGTTGCGCCAGCGGGTCACCGTCCGTCCGGTCTGCCACATCAGCAGGTAGACGCACAGCGGCCACAGCACGTAGAACTGCTCCTCCACCGCGAGCGACCAGGTGTGCAGCAGCGGCGACGGGGTGGAGAGATGATCGAAGTAGCTCTGGTCCGACAGCGCGAAGCGCCAGTTGGCGACGTAACCGAGGGTGGCCAGCGCGTCCATGCGCAACGTCGCTACCTCGCTGGGAGCCGCTACCCAGCGGGCATAGGCCGCCACCCCGAGCATCATGGTCAGCAGCGCCGGCATCAGCCGGCGGGTGCGACGGATCCAGAACGACCTGAGGTCGATGCGCCTGGTCGCGCGGTACTCGGTGACAAGCAGGCCGGTGATCAGGAATCCGGAGAGCACGAAGAAGGCGTCGACGCCGAGCAGCCCGCCCGGCATCCAGCTCAGACCGGCGTGGTAGGCCATGACGCTCAGGACCGCCAGTGCCCGCAGGCCGTCCAGCGCGGGGGAGTGGCCGAGCGGCGCCAGGACCGGAGCCGTGAGCGGGCCCGTCTCCAACGGGCCGGTGTCGGTCGGGCCGAGCTCTGGAGAGCTGCTGGGCCGCGGCACGCCGGTCTCCCGCGGGCCGGAGTCCGTCGGAGCGGCCTTCTGCGGGCCGCTCTTGCGCAGGCCGGGACGCGCCGGGCCGGTCTCCATCGGGCCGGTCTCCCGCGGGCCTGGCTGCGCCGGTGGCCGGGTGCGTGCCGGTGGCCGGGGGGTCCCGGTATCCGTGTCCGGGCGGAGGTGCGCTCGATCCGCTCGGTGTCCTCGCCCCGGTAGCCGGTCGCCGTGCGCAGCCGACCATCAGGGTCGGGCACGGCGTCCCGCTGGTACGCGGCGTCGAGGCGGCTGCGGTCGAGGCGGTTCTGGTCGGGTGAGAGGCCGGTGGTCGGCTGGTCGGAGCCCACGGCGCGGTCACGCTCCCGGCGCGAGCCAGTCCTGGCGGTGGCCCGGCCTTCCCGCGAACTGCCGCGTCGGGGGCGGGCCAGCGGGTGGGTGTCGATCTCTCGGCGGCTCAGCCCAGTCCCCTTTCCGAGTCGTTGTTACCTGGCCCGTCGATCCGGTGACCCGTGGATCCTGGGCTCGGCACGCGGCTGACCAGGAACGATGTCCCGGCCTGGGTGCAATGTCCGTTACGACCACGATGCCCGATGTGGAGCAGGCGCCTGCTCGCGGGTCCGCACTTGACGCGGATCGAGGGCTGGCCGGGTCGACCGACGTCGGCCCGGCCCGACTGCCCGGTCCGCCCGAATTCGCCGTGTCGTCGCGGGAAACGAGTTTGTCGCCCGGCCGCGTGGTCACGGCTGCTCCGGCGATGCGCCCCGGCCGGCATCCACATTGCCATTGCCTGTCCTGGATGGGCTCGACGTCACCTCGCTGTGGTCGGGGGAGAAAACTCGGAATCATCCTTGCCCGTGGGATTCACCCAGTTGTCGTCCCGGCGGTACCACGGCGTCGAGGCTACGACGAAGGGATCGCCCGACGACACCGATGGGTGGCGAGGCCCGGGCCGTCCAGTGTGTTGATCGGCACGACCGAAGCCCATTGCGCATGGGCGGATGGGCTGCCCGGCCGGGCTGGCCGGAGGGCCTGTGGCAGGACTGCTGGCACCGTCGGCGCAGTTCAGCGTAGTGGCCCGTTCGGCTGGCGAGGGTGGGGTCAGGCGCGCCGCTCGTCGTCCGCCGGCCGGACGGCGCGGCATCCACGTTAGCCGGTCGGCTGGTTGAACAGCTCAACCCGTTGATTAATTGACCACCACTTCCGATGTATACGTCCTCCGTCGAGCATTCGCGATCGTTGGTGCTGGTCGTTGTATGTCGGTATATGGGTGTTGGTGAGTGCCGGGTGTAGCCGCTCCGCGTCGCTGGCGCCACCGCGGTGGCGCTTCGTGCAATCCGCACCAAACACACTGCGATCAGTTGCGGCGCAATCTTGCCAAGTCACTACTGTCCGTGCTGGTCCTCTGTATGGTCGCGTGCCGCCCCGGAGAAAGGCACAGGCCGCGCCGGCTGGCCGTGGTGGGCTTCACCAAGCGCCGTCCGGTCGGGGTTTTTCGCTGGATGCCCGGGGAAACGGGCGCTCGCGGCGAGGTCGGTAGCGGTCCCCGTCGCGCTTGCGCGGGGCCCGCGTGTGGTACCTCCTGGTACCTTGCGTGCGTGCCTGACATCACCGACAGTGGCGGTCGGGATAGATGACCGCCGGCTTCCGAGGCAAGCCCGGCGTTGCCACGAAAAGCGTGGCCTTCGCCGGTGCTGGCGCTGGTGCCGGTGCTGTCACCGATGGCGCGGGCCCCGCCGTGGAGTCCCGGCGTGGCCCGGCTGGCGCCGAACCGACTGAAACATCCGAGTCATCCGGATCGGCGGAGGTGACGGGGCGGTCGGAGGCCCGGTCAGGCCCGCCCGTGGTGTTCCCCGGCTTCGACGGGCTGCGTGGGATCGCCGCGCTGCTGGTGCTGGTCGTCCACGTGGCCTTCTACAGCGGGCTGACCACGGGAGACAACGCGATCGGGACCTACGTGGCCCGGGGCGAGATCGGCGTGGAGATCTTCTTCCTGATCTCGGGTTTCCTGCTCTACCGGCCGTTCGCCGCCGCGCACCTCAGTGGTCGCCGGGCTCCCGACGCCCCGGCCTTCTACGTCCGTCGCCTGCTGCGGATCATCCCGCTCTACTGGCTGGCGCTCGCGGTCGCGCTGAACGTCGTGCCGGACGAGCGGATGGGCGTCCACGGTTTCAAGGGGCTGGTGCAGACCGCCCTGTTCGCGCAGGGCTATCGCAAGGAGACCGCGATCCAGGGCCTGACCCAGGCCTGGACCCTCAACATCGAGTTCGCGTTCTACCTCTCGATCCCGCTCTACGCCTGGCTGCTCGTCCGCAGGCGGCGCTCCCCCCGCGCCCAGCTGAAGGTCGAGCTCGCCGCGCTCGCGGTGATTTTCGTCATCAGCCGGGTGCTGCACTACAAGCTGATCGGGTCCGACATCTGGTGGGCGGACGGCTGGACGGTGTGGCTGCCGGTCTGGTGGGACCTGTTCGCCATGGGCATGCTGCTCGCGGTCCTGTCCGCCTGGTACACGCAGAACGGGCGCTCGCCGCGGTGGGCGCAGTGGCGTTGGTTCGGGGCCGCCTGCGTGCTGGCAGCGGCGTTCTTCTACTGGTTCTCGAGCACGCAGCTCGGGCTGCCCCGCAGCCCGCTGTTCGTCCCGAACCGCAGCCAGGACATGGGGCGCCATCTCTTCTACGGCCTGACCGGCTTCTTCCTGCTCCTGCCCGCGGTGTTCGGGCCGAGCCGCGGCCTGGTGCGCAGGTTCCTCGCCTGCCGCCCGATGGCCTGGCTCGGGATGATCTCGTACGGCATCTACCTGTGGCACACCACCGTGATCGACGTCGTCGTCGAGCGCATCAGCCCGGCCGACGACGTGCGCCCCTTCTGGCCGTTCTTCCTCACGGTCCTCGGGTTGACCTGCGCCGTCTCCGCGGTGACCTACCTGCTGGTCGAGCGTCCGTTCATCGCCCTGGGGCGGTGGCTGGTGGGCCGGCTGCGGGCCCGTTCGGGACCGGCCGGGCGGGTCCGCCAGGCGGCCGGGCGAGGCACTACGGCGCCATTGGCGACCGGCCTGACGCGCGGCGTCGCGGTGTCGGATGGCGGACACCTCGGTGTGAGCGGCGTCGCCGCCGATGCTGTCGACGGTGACCCGGCACGGACGATGCCGTTGCGGATCGGCGGGGCGGGACAAGCTCGATCCGGCGACGTGCCCGCCACCCGGGTGCCTCCCGTGGACACCCCGGGCGCACCTGCTCGTCGGGCCGCCCACCGGGGAGTCAGCCGCCGGGATCGGCTTGACGCGCGGTCGCGCCAGCCGTCCTCGGGCGGAACGCCCGAGGGTCGACGTGGACACTTTCACAGTCATCTCGAGGACGAGACCAGGTGACTTTTCGTACTATGTGAGCGTCAAAGGGTGAGCGGGATGGCCGCTGGGTGGCCACGAGGTGGCCCGCCGAGCCGGCGATCCGACCGATCGACTTCGAGTCGGTGGCTGCTCCCGTTGACCTCCAGGGACACCGCTCCCTAGACTTGGGAGTTGCACGAGGGTTCGTGGGTCTCAGACCGAGCGGATCCACTCGAGCAGTCGCTTTCGGTTCTGACAGTGTCGTTCTTGCGGTGCCTGTCCCTCCGTCCCGGCGGTTCGATCCGGCCCTCGCGCGAAGAGACGATTCCCAGTCGGAGCCGACCCCTTGACGAGCACCACCGACGTACGACCCGTGGAGACCGTGACCACCTCGCACAGCCCGACCACACCACAGGTTGCGGTCAACGACATCGGCTCGGCCGAGGACTTCCTCGCCGCGGTCGACAAGACGATCAAGTTTTTCAACGACGGCGACATCGTCGAGGGCGTCATCGTCAAGGTGGACCGCGACGAGGTGCTCCTCGACATCGGCTACAAGACCGAGGGTGTGATCCCGTCACGGGAGCTCTCGATCAAGCACGATGTCGACCCGCACGAGGTCGTCTCGGTCGGAGATGAAGTCGAGGCCCTTGTCCTCCAGAAGGAGGACAAGGAAGGTCGTCTGATCCTGTCCAAGAAGCGCGCCCAGTACGAGCGCGCCTGGGGCACGATCGAGAAGCTCAAGGAGGAGGACGGCGTCGTCACCGGCACCGTCATCGAGGTCGTCAAGGGTGGTCTCATCCTCGACATCGGCCTGCGTGGCTTCCTCCCCGCCTCGCTCGTGGAGATGCGTCGCGTCCGCGACCTTCAGCCCTACGTGGGCCGCGAGCTCGAAGCCAAGATCATCGAGCTGGACAAGAACCGCAACAACGTGGTTCTCTCCCGCCGCGCCTGGCTGGAGCAGACCCAGAGCGAGGTGCGCTCGGAGTTCCTGGCGCAGCTTGCCAAGGGTCAGATCCGCAAGGGCGTGGTCAGCTCCATCGTCAACTTCGGTGCCTTCGTGGACCTGGGTGGCGTGGATGGTCTCGTGCACGTCTCCGAGCTGTCCTGGAAGCACATCGATCACCCGTCCGAGGTGGTCGAGGTCGGCCAGGAGGTCACGGTCGAGGTCCTCGACGTCGACCTGGACCGCGAGCGGGTCTCCCTGTCGCTGAAGGCGACGCAGGAGGACCCGTGGCGTCAGTTCGCCCGGACCCACGCGATCGGCCAGGTCGTGCCCGGCCGCGTTACCAAGCTCGTGCCGTTCGGCGCGTTCGTCCGGGTGGACGAGGGCATCGAGGGCCTGGTGCACATCTCGGAGCTGGCCGAGCGCCACGTCGAGATCCCCGAGCAGGTTGTGAACGTCGGCGACGAGATCCTCGTCAAGGTCATCGACATCGACCTCGACCGCCGTCGGATCAGCCTTTCGCTCAAGCAGGCCAACGAGGCCTCCGCGCTGGCCGGTGAGGGCGACACGTTCGACCCGAGCCAGTACGGCATGGAAGCCAAGTACGACGAGCAGGGCAACTACGTCTACCCCGAGGGCTTCGACCCCGAGACCGGCGAATGGCTGCCGGGCTTCGAGGAGCAGCAGGCCGAGTGGGAGCGGCAGTACGCCGAGGCCCAGACCCGGTACGAGGCCCACCAGGCCCAGATCCGGGCGGCGCAGGAGGCGGACGCGGCAGCTGCGGCGCCGTCCTCCTACACCTCGCAGTCGGAGCAGCCCGCCTCGGCGATCGACGAGGAGGCGCTGCGGCGGCTTCGGGAGCAGTTCGGCAGGGAGTAGTCCGGCGAGGGAGCACCTGGTGCTCCCGGCGCTGGTGACCAGCACCAAACCTCAGGGCCCGTGGGTTTCCCCACGGGCCCTGAGGTTTTTCCGGGCTTCGGATCAGTCGCGCGGACCGGTACCGGTCAAAGCGATGTGAACCGGACCGGCAGGGTGGCCAGGCCACGCACCCAGACCGAGGGGCGCCACAGCAGCGCCGCGGGCTCCACGGCGAGCTCCAGGTCGGGGAGGCGATCGAGCAGGACCTCGACGGCCGTGGTCGCGATCGTCTCGGCGGCCATCTGCGCGGGGAAGGGGCAGCGGTGCTCGCCGTGGCCGAATGCCAGGTGGGCGTTGTTACCGGCCGCCCGGCCGGACTCGCGCGGACGCGCGCGCGGATCGGTGTTAGCCGCTGAGAGGCCGAAGATGAGGAGATCGCCGGAGCGGATCCACCGCCCGCCGAGCCGGAGATCACGACGAGCCCACCGCGCGACCAGGTTCTGGATCGGCGGGTCCGCCCAGAGGACCTCGGCCATGGCACCGCCGACGCTGAGCCGCCCACCCGCCAGATCCACGGCGAACCGGTCGTCGGTGAGCATCAGGCGAAGGGTGTTCCCGATCCAGTCGGCGGTCGGCGCCTGGGCCACCGTCAGGGTCGCCATGACGTCCTCGACGATCTCCTCGTCCGTGAGCTCCGCCGGGTGCGCGATCAGCGCCGAGACGGCGTCGTCGCAGGGCTGGTCACGGCGGCGGCGCACGACCCGCACGAGCATCGCGTGGACCCGTCGGCGCGCGTCGCGGGCTCCGGTGCCACCGCTGACGAGCAGGGTCAGGTCCCGGGCCAGGGCGGTCAGGTCGCCGGCGGGCAGCCCCCACATGTCGGCGTTGACCATCGCGGGCAGCGGGCCGGCGTACTGGCTCATCAGCTCCGCCCGGCCGTTGCCCGCCACCGCGTCGATCAGGGTGTCCGCGCCACGGGTCACCCGGGCCCGCAGGTCGTGCGACTCGAACCTGCCGACCACGTCACCGATCGCCGCCAGCCGCCGGGTGTGGGCGGGCCCGTCGAGGCTGCGCAGGGAGGGCCGCTGGCCGACGATCGGCTGCAGGGGCCAGCCCGACGGGACCAGATCCCAGGCGTTCCAGATCCGGGCATCCCGCCCGAACAGGGCGGGAGTTCCCGCGACGTAGACGACCTCCCGGTAGCCGAGGACGAGCCAGGCCGGGATGTCACCTTCGAGCAGGACCGGCGCGACCGGCCCGTGCTCGTCCCTGATCTGCTGGTAGAAGGCGGCGCGCCGGTTGCCGGGTCCCTCGGCGGGCAGCCGGGCGGCGCCGTGGTGCGCGGGCCAGCGGGCCTCGAACGTCGACCGGTCCTCGGGCTGGCGCGGCGGTTCCTGGCCGCGGTCTCGCTCACCGGGTGGCGCTATGGGTGGCACCGGCGGTGAGCCGGGACGTCGGGGCTCCGGCGGGCCGGCCGCGGTGGCGCCGGGCGTGCCGGTGAACCCGAGCGCGGTGGTGGGCGCATCGACCGTTCCCGGCGGAGCGGACGGTGCGGACATCGCGGACGCGGCGGTCGCGGAGGATGTGGCGGACGTGGCTGGTGCGGTCGGTGCGGGCGGGGCGCTGGACGAGCCCGGCCCGGCCGGCCCGCGGGTCCTGCCGGTTCCGGGAGCCTCGCCGCGCCGGGTGGTGCTCGGCGCCGGGCAGGACGTGCCGTACTGGCGCAGTGGGCTGTACTGGCGCGCGCCGCTCAGCGGCCGAGGCATGCCGCTCGGGCAGGTGCCGGGCTGGCGTGGGTGGGGATCGGTCATCGGTGGTCTCCGGGCTCGGTTTCAGCGTGATGCCGCGCGGCGCGGCCAGTCGCGGACGTCAAACGGGGCTGAACCGGACCGGCAGGGCGGTCAGCGCCCTGTTCCAGGCGGTGCGTCGCCAGACCAGCGCGCCCGCCGGGACGGCGAGCCGTACATTGGGCAGCCGGTCGAGGAGCACCTCGACGGCGGTCCGTGTGATGACCTCGGCGATCTCCTGCGCGGGGAACGGGCAGCGGTGCGCACCGTGCCCGAAGGACAGGTGCGCGCTGTTGGGCCCGGACGTCGTGCCAGTGCCGGCGGCGTCGGCACTGGCACCGGCTGCGTTGTCGGCGTGGTGCGCGGTGCCCTGCCGGGCCGGGCCGCCGCCCGGGTTGTGGTGGTCGTGGTGGTGGGCGGGCGCGGCGCCGCACCCGGCCGGCGGGCCCGATGCGTGGTCGCGGCGGACCCGGGGATCGGAGTTCGCGGCCGCGAGGCCGAGCGCGACCATCTCCCCGGCCCTGATCCGCTGGCCACCGAGCTGGATGTCGCGGGTCGCCCAGCGGCCGGCGGTGATCTGCAGGGGGGTGTCCTCCCACAGGACCCGGGTGAGTGCCTGCATGACGCTGCGCCGCCCGCCGGACAGCTCCAGCGCGAAGGACCCGTCGGTGAGCAGCAGACGCAGCGAGTTGCCGATCCAGCCGGCCACCGTCCGCATCCCGAAGCCGAGGGCGACCGCGAGATCCTCGACGATCTCGTCGTCCGTCAGCTCGGCCGGGTGGTCGATCAGGCCGGAGATGATGTCCTCGGTGGGGGGCTCGTCCAGCCGGATGGCAAGCAGGTCGCGCAGCCGGGCTACGAGCTGGCGGTGGCCGCGTGCGGCGTCCGCGCCGATGTCGACCAGGTCGACGAGGTCCTCGGCGATCTGCGTGGCGTCGAGGTCGTCCGGTCCGCACAGCGAGGCCAGGACCAGGGCGGGCACCTGGTGCGCGAACGACGCGACCAGATCGGCCGAGCCGAGCCCGGCGAAGTCGTCGATCACGCTGTCCGTGATGGCCTCGGCCCGCGCGCGCAGGAGGAAGACATCCACCTCACCCAGGACGTCGTTGACCGCCTGGTAGCGGCGCTGATGGTCCTCGCTGTCGGTGTGGAGCAGCGACGGGCGCCGGCCCAGCCCGGGGAGAGGCGCCCAGTCCGCCGGGATGTTCTCCCGGCGGGCCCGGTTACGCGGATCGCTGGTGAAGATCTCCGGGCTGCTCAGGACGTAGTGCAGCTCCCGGTACCCCAGGACCAGCCAGGCGTGCCGGGTGCCGTCGAACGTCACCGGGATCACCGGGCCGGGGGTGGCGGCGGGGGCAGGCGTGGGGGTGGGGGCGCGGTGCGGGTGGGCGGCCGGGTTCGGGCGCGGGTCGCGGTGGGTCCGCGCCGACGGGCGCCGCATGGGGGCGACGTCGGCTCGGCCGCGGCCGATGCCCGAACCCGGCGCCGGCCCGGCGCCCGCACCCGGACCGAGCATGGTGCTCAAGAGGCCTCCTTGCGGGCGGAGGCCTGCTCGTAGAGGTGCTGTACGAGCGTCATCAGCACGTCCTTGCTGGACGAGCGGTGCCGCGCGTCGCAGTCGATGACGGGCACGTCGGGGGAGAGGGACAGCGCCTCGCGCAGGTCCTCGAGCGAGTGCTCGGGCTCGCCGAAGTTGTTCCTCGCGACGATGAACGGCATCCGGTGGTGTTCCAGCCGGTCGATCGCATACCAGGAGTCGGAGACCCGGCGGGTGTCGACGAGCACCACCGCGCCGATGGTGCCGGCGAACAGGCGGTCCCACAGGAACCAGAACCGTTCCTGACCGGGCGCACCGAACAGGTACAGCACCATCTGCGCGTCCAGGCTGATACGTCCGAAGTCGAACGCGACGGTGGTGGTGTTCTTGTCCGCGACCGCGCCGGGGTCGTCGATGCCGACGCCGGCCTCGGTCATCACCTCCTCGGTGCTCAGTGGGCGGATCTCGCTGACGGAACGGACCATCGTGGTCTTGCCGACGCCGAATCCGCCGACAATCACGATCTTGACGCCGTCCTTGGCCGTGGTCTGCAGCGGCGGCCGGACGGCGACCTCAGAGCTTCTGGAGTCCAACGAGCACCTGCTTCAGGAACGCGGGATCGGGAAGTTGAAGCGGATCGGTCGGGGTGGAGGGGTGGCTTGCCGCGATCAGGCCCCTCTCCAACAGGTCGGAGAGCAGGATCTTCACGATGCTCACGGGGAGCTTCAGATCCGCCGAGAGTTCGACCACTGCGGTAGGGGCCCGGCAGACCCGCAGGATCCGAATGTGTTCGGACTGCATGCCGGGGGCGGGGTCCGCCCTGCTCGTGACGAGCGTGACGAGGTCGAACGCGGTGCGTCCGGCCCGGCTGCGACCACCGGTGACGGTGTACAGCCGGTCCGGGTCCTCGCTGTCGACGAGCCGTCGGATCACGGCTGTCCGGCGGGCTGGACGGGCCCGCGGGGTGCGGCGCTCAGGTATTCGCCGATCTGTTCGACCAGCTCACTCATGTTGTGGCCGATGATGCCGGCGTCCGCGTCGTCGGTCGCGATCACCGCCAGGTGGGCACCCTGACCGGCGTCGACGATGAACAGCAGGCCGCCGTGGAACTCGGTCATCGACTGCCGAACCCCGCCTGTGCCGTCCCCGAACTCGATGGACGCTCCGTGCGCGAGGCTCTGGATGCCCGAGGCGATCGCGGAGAGCTGGTCGGCCTGGTCGATGCTCAGGCCCGATGACCGGCACAGCTTGAGCCCGTCCCGGGACAGCACCAGGGCATGGTGCGTTCCCGGGGTACGAGCGAGGAGGTTCTCCAGCAGCCAGTCAAGATCGCTCTCAGTGGTATTCATCGGGATTGCGGGGTGCCGTGCGGTGGGCCCGCCCGGGTTGCCCCTGCCTCCAATCTGGTCGTCCGGTGCTGGTCTGGTCGTCGTGGAAAGGCCAGGTCGGGAAGGTTCTGATCGGGACGTCCCCGCTGGCTGACCGAACCGGACCGGTCCGGTCAGCCAGCGGGCAGCCGGTGCCACTCACCGGGACGCCCTCACCGGGACGTCCTCGCCGGCCGGGTGCGTCGGGTCGGCGTGGACCCGACGCGCGTCGGAGCCAGCGGTGGCTTCGAACCGGCTCCAGCCGAGGCCCCCGCCCCCGCCCCCGCTCCGGCCCCGGCATCGGGGCTGGGGCTGGGGCCGGTGGTCGGGCCGGGTGCGGGCGTGGCCGGTGGCCGGCTGTCCTCGATGTCGGTGACGGCCGATTCGGAGCTGTCCGCCGCCGCGGGTGGCTCCCCGGTAGCGGAGCCCCGCGTGGTCTCGGAGGTCGTCACGGTCTCGGAGGTCCGCGCGGTCTCGGCAGCGGCGTCGACGTCGGCAGCGGCGGCGGTGTCGGCCATGGTGGTCGGGCCAGCCGTGGCGGCGACGCTCTCCGGGCGGACGGTTGCGGCCAACTCCGGGCCCGGAGCAGGTGCGTCCGTCGGCATGGCCGGGGCCTCGTCCGACGTGCCGGCCGCGGCCAGCTCCGCCATCTCGATCAGCTCCGCCAGCGCCGCCATCTCGAACTGCTCCGCGGAGACGGTGGTTTCCGCGTCGACGGGGGCCGGGTTCGTCGCGGACGCTGTGCCCGTCGTCGGGCCGAACGGCGCCGCAGCGCCCGGCATGCCCAGCTCCGGCATGCCCAGCTCCGGCATGCCCAGCTCCGGCATGCCCAGCTCCGGCATCGCCAGCTCCGCCGTCCCCTGGGTCGGCATCTGCGGGCTCGCCGGCGTCGGACCAGGAGCCGCCGGGCGCGTTGTGGTCGTCCTGGTCGCGCTGGCGGCGCGCATGGCTCGGCGGAACGCGGCGAAGTTCGCGATGGAGTTGCGACGGGCCCGGTGTGAGCGCGGGCGGGAGACGGCGGGGCCGGCCGCGCGTGTACTGGCAGTGAGGGACTGGCCGCGGGCTCGCTTGGGCAGGGTGATCCGGGTGGTGACGGCATCGATGCCCGTGGCGGCCGCGGTGTCCGCGGTGCCGCTCGGCCCGGCGTCGAGCGCGACGTGGGGGTGGGCGTGGGTCTGCTCCGTGCTCGGAGCGTTCCTGGTAGCGGCGCGGGTCGGGAAGGCGCCGGGTTCACGGGTGGGAAGGGCACCCAGGGCCGTGACGAACTCGGACGGATCCGGTCTGCGCGGCTGGTGGTTCGCCAGGTCACCACCGACGCCCGCCCCCTGCCGCTGCCGGTTGAAGCCGGGGTCCGACGCGGCCGCGCTTCGGCTGTGCCGGTCGTCGGCGCCCGCAGGCGGCAGGGCCCGTGGGGCTCGGGCCGCCACGGCGGTGCGCAGGCCCGTGGTCGCCGCGTCCGTCGCGTCGCTGATCGTGGGCGGTGGCTCCACCGATCTCGGCGCGGTGATGAGCTGGCGCGGAACCATCACGATGGCACCGGTTCCGCCGCGCGACGACGGGCGGAAGGACACCGTCAGACCGTGTTTGCGGGCGAGCGCGCCGACGACCGCCAGGCCGAGCCGGGTGCCGGAGAGGCTGGTCAGGTCGAGCGATTCCGCCGAGACGGCGCGTTCGGCCCGTTCGAGGGCTGCCTGCCCCATGACCAGGCCGCCGTCCTCGATGGTGATGACGACGCCGGCCTGCACCTCCTCGACGTAGACGTGCACCTCTTCGGAGGGCGGCGAGAAGCTGGTCGCGTTGTCCATGAGTTCCGCGAGCGTGTGCATCACGCCCTCGGCGGCGTAGCCGACCACGGCCACGGTGCTCGTCGAGTGGAGCCGGACCCGCTGGTAGGCGCTGATCCGGCCCATCGCCCCGCGCAGCAGGCTTTCCATGACAATCGGCTTGGTCCAGCGACGACCCGAACGCCCGCCGGTGAGGACGGCGATGCTGTCGGCGAGACGCCCCGCCTGGGCGGTGAGGTGGTCGAGCCGCAGCAGATCGCCGAGAACCTCCTCGCTGTGCCGTTCCTCCATGGTGCGAAGGTCGGCGAGCATGGCGGTGCTCAACGCCTGCATGCGGCCGGCGGCGCTCGCGCAGGCGGCCATCGCGGCGGAGCGCATCCGTTCGCCGCGACTGACCTCCTCCACGACGGTGCGCAGAATGTGTAGGTGTGCGCCGTCGGTACCTCGCGGCGCCTCCCCGAGGGCGGCCTGGGCGGTGGCGCCCTCACGCAGGCGGGTGACGACGAGGGGGAGCACCTCCCGGGACAGCCGTTCCGTCTGCGCCGTGGAGGTCTTGACCTTCGTTTCGAGTGTGACGACCCGGCCGCGCAGCTCCATGGCGATCTGCCGGTTTCGGACCGCGAAGACGCTTGCCAGCCCGACGACTATGGCGGCGACGGATGCGCAGAACAGGACCGGCCCGCGGGCGTCGGTGGGTGACACCGCGGCTATGCCGAGGCCGGTGAGCATCACCACCAGCACCGCGGCGATCGGCGGCGCGATCAGGTCGCGGACCGTCGGTGGTCGCCGCACCTGATGGCGCGCGATTGCGTGTTCTGACATCGATCAGGTCCTCGTCGTCGGTGGTCGGTGGCTCAGGGCCGGCCCGCCGCGGTCAGGAACTTCCGTCGGGAATTCGGCTGAGAATCGACGGATCTTGCGTGGCGCCGCGCGTTGTCCCGCTCGCTGGATGATGTCTCCCGAGGTTCCTCCGGGGCGCTTGTGAGTCGCCTTCGAGGGGTCGCCCGGGGTAGTTCCGTAATGTTTCTTCGCGTCGCGGAAAAATGAAGTGAAGTGGCCGCTGAAATGTGGTTCCCGGTGCCTATTGACACCGGCCTGGAGCCCCTCTCCGGCCGTGCTGACCGCGTCGATCTCCGCCCCCTTGCCGTCGCCCCGATGCGCCTGTCCTGCCTGGGTTGATCCGGTGTCGATCCTGGGTCGAATCCGAACTATCAGTGCAGGTCATCTGCGCGTCGCACATGCTATTGACCGACCAGGCGGGTCGTGCGGCGGGCGTTGCGGGCTATCTCCGGGCCATAGCCGAAAGTGGTATCGGAGTGTTTCCGTTGTGTTTCTGTAGTGAACCTGGATTGATCCTGTTTTGCTGGAAACCGATGCGCGGCCCCCGGCTGAACGGGGGCGCCGCTGCGCGGAGTTGACAGCTTGGCATTCCCGGCGGCCGCGCTGGCCTGACCGGGCCATTTCTCGCCAGAAACGACGACCCTTTTAAGTCGGTGTAGGTCGTGGCTGTTATGTGCTAAATTCATTCTCAGTTCACGGGTTCGGTCTGCCGGCCGGTGTGCGAGTGGGTGAGAATTCGGCCTGTTCCAGGCGCATTCCGGCCGGGGCCGGGTCGGGGGTCGTGGGCCGGGCCCCCTCCGAACGGGGGTGGTGTGGCCGCCGGGTCCGGGCCGTTCCGCGGCCCGGAGGGTGCGTTCCTCGGCTGGTTGTCAAGTGCGACGCCCATGGCCGGTCGCGCGTGTCGCCGTTCGGAGCGCCACCTGCGGTCGCCCCCCGGTTGGCTCAGGCGTGCGGCGGGCCGGTCCACGGGCCGGTCCACGGGCCGGTCCACGGCGCGGTTGACGGGCCTTTCTCGCGGGGGCGCGTCCGACCCCGCGTCACGACCGCCGACCCGCCCGAGGAGCCGTCTGACGGGCCCGGTGCGGCATTCGGCCGAGCTGGTGGCGGGTGGCAGCCGACCCGCGACGAGGGTGGGCCATTCACCGGGTTTCGGGCCCGGCGCATAGTCTGACCGTGGGCGCGTCCTGGGCGCCTGTCGCCGGTGGGAGGTTGGATGGGTCCGACGGGCGCAAGCCCGAGCCCGAGTGCGTTGCCGGGCGCGCGCCTGGGGTCGGTGGCAGTCACCACTCCGGAGGCGGCACTCGACAACCCGGTCTGGGCGTCGCTGACGGGCGTACACACTGCGCTGGCCATCGTGCACGGGCGCGCGGCGCGTTACCCCTCCGATATCTCACCGTTCGCCGCGGTGAGCGACGACACCGATCCGGCCGCCTGGGCCGACCTCGCCGATCTGGTGGGGCCGGGTGTCCTTCTCGGCTGCGCGGGTCTGAGGTCACTGCCGCCGCCGGGGTGGGACATCGTGATGGCGGTCCCCGCCGTTCAGCTGCTCGGCGATGACGTGGCCGGCCGTCCGGACCCCGAGGCGGTTCGCCTGGGAGCGCAGGACGTGCCGGAGATGCTCGATCTGGTCGCCCGGACCCAGCCGGGTCCGTTCGAGCGGCGCACCATCGAACTGGGTGCCTACCTGGGCATCCGGCGCGGCGGGCGACTCGTCGCGATGGCAGGGGAGCGGATGCGGTTCCCGGGCCATACCGAGATCAGTGCCGTGTGCACCGATCCGGTGCACCGCGGGGCCGGTTTCGCCACCCGCCTGATCAGGGCGACGGCCATGGGCATCCTCGCCCGGGGCGACCGGCCCTTCCTCCACGTGATGGTCTCGAACATGGACGCGATCCGGCTCTACGAGAACCTCGGCTTCCGGGTCCGCCGCGAGATGTCGTTCGTGCAGCTGCGCACCCCGACACACTGACTGTCCCGCTCGGTGCGCTCCACCTGCCCGGTCTGCTTCACTCGGACGCCTCGCTCGGCTGCCCACTTCACCGGCGATTTCTGTCACCGCGGCGGTGACAGAATATTGCTGGTCCGGGTAGCGTCCGATGTGTCCGCGCCGTCCACGTCGCACGCCCAGCCTCGCCCGAGGCGGTCCTCCGGCCGTCCGGGGCGTACCGGTCGTACCTGGCCCTGGCTCAGCGACGACTCGGCGTCCCGCCGCCGGACCCGTGATCGTCGGGTCCGCCCCATCGAGAGCCAGGTCGCAGATGACTGTCCATGACTTCACCGTCGAGGCGTCGGACGGCACCCCCGCCCGCTGAGTGAGTACGCCGGCAAGACGCTGCTGATCGTCAACGTTGCGAGCAAGTGCGGCCTCACGCCGCAGTACGAAGGTCTCGAAGCGCTCTACCGGGATCTCAAGGGCCGCGGCCTGGAGATCCTCGGCTTCCCCTGCAACCAGTTCGGCGGCCAGGAGCCCGGCACCAACGCCGAGATCCAGGACTTCTGCTCGACGAACTTCGACGTGACGTTCCCGGTGCTCGGCAAGATCGAGGTGAACGGGCCCGACGCGGCTCCGCTGTACACCTACCTGCGCTCGGAGGCCCCCGGCGACTTCGGGCCGGAGTCGGGCTTCCTCTACGACCACATCAAGCGCTCGCGGCCCGAGGCCATCGGTACCGACGAGGTCAAGTGGAACTTCACGAAGTTCCTCGTGGACGGCGACGGCAAGGTCGTACGTCGCTTCGAGCCGACCGTCACCCCCGAGGAGCTGCGCGGCGAGCTCGACGGCGCCCTCGCGTAGCAGCCGCACGATCCCCTCGGTCCCACCGGCGGACGTCTGGTTCGTCCGCTGGTGGGACCGGGCCGCCCGGCCGCCTCGGTGGGCCGGGCGGAATCGGGCTGACCCCGCCGGCCCGGGCCGGCTCGCACGTCGGCCAGCTGGTTCGCGCGTCAGCCCGTCGGCCGCACGTCGGTGACCGGCCGCACGTCGCCGAGGCGGACGGGCGTGACACCGTTCGCCTCCACCTGCTCGCCGCAGCTCGCGCACACGCAGCGCGGCCGCAGCTCGGCGCCGCAGGAATGCCGCCACACGGTCGGCGGCGGGCCGGCCGTGACGTACCGGTCGCCCCAGTCCATGAGACCCAGCAGCACGGGCTGCAGTGCCCGGCCGGCCTCCGTCGCCAGGTATTCGTGACGCGGCGGATGTTCGCTGTACTGGCGCTTCTCCAGCACCCCCGCCGCGACCAGCGACCGTAGCCTCGCGGCCAGGATGTCCCGGCTGGCGCCCGTGTTCTCGACGATCTGGTCGAACCGGCGTGCGCCCAGCATGACCTCCCGCAGGGCCAGCAGACTCCACCGCTCCCCGACGACGGCGAGGGCGTTCGCGATCGAGCATTCCCGGGCCGTCCTGCTCATCGCGGGTCCTCCTCGTCCGACGTGGCCTGACACGGTACGTCCGAAAATCAAACTTACCACCTGTTCGGGCGGTCCGCCCGGTGGGGTGCCGCCGACCTCGCGCACCCACAGCCGTGTCACCAGGCAAGACATGAGGATTTTGGCCGTCCTGGAGCCTGTAACAAATGGCGCCGACCAAGATCGGTAGTCAGGTGTACACGGCTGAGATCTCCGCTGACGGCCGAACGTGGGCTGCCAGGTCAAAGTGGTGGCCCGGATCGGCCACTTCTCGGCATTTTGCGACGGGCTCCCTGGAGCCTGTGGTAAACGGACCATCGACTTTGGCCGGGCAGTCCGGGTTCGCCCGGCAGTGGCGATCTCGGCCGTACCCGCGCGATTTCTGATCGTGGTCGGTGCCGGGGTGCGACGGACCTCCTTGGTGACCGGAATTCTCGGGCGCTTGCCTGGAAGCAGGCTGCGGGCCGGGGCGGGGTGGAGTTGCGGGTTCGCAAGATCTGAGGATCTTGGTCGTTCTCGCGACCAAAATCCTCAAGTTTTGCCTGGAAGCAGGCTGCGGGCCGGGGCGGGGTGGAGTTGCGGGTTCGCAAGATCTGAGGATCTTGGTCGTTCTCGCGACCAAAATCCTCGAGCTTTGCCTGGAAGCAGCCCCGGGTTCGCCCGCCAGTGGCGGTCTCGGCCGCGCCCACCCACCCACCTGTCTGTCTGCCGGCGGATCTTGATCGGCGCCGTTGCGCGGCTCCAGCGACCAAAATCCTCAGCTCTTCGGACTCACGGCCCCGCCCTGCCCGCCCCGGGACAGTCTGCTGCCAGGTGGGAACCTGGCGATCCTGGTCGCCGGGGACCACGCGATCGCGTCTCTGTCCGTCACTCTGGGGTGCTGGCAGGTCGCGTGGCGCGCGAATACTCGCCCCGAGTGCCGAAAGGTGCCTGCGGTCGGTTGCCGTGCAGCATTTGTCGGTGGCTTCCGGGTGGCTTCCGAGAAGCTGGCTGACTGCCAATCGGCGACCTTTGGATTTGCTGGCAGGAAAGGCCTTCCGGAAAGCGCGACGGTGATTCGTGCCACCGCGATGATCGGCACGTGCCGAAGGGGCCCAGAGTCCTTCATACTGATACCTGTCAGGCGATCCTACGTCGGTGGCTCACCGGTCAGCCTGGTCGACCCTCGGGTGGGGCGGAGCCGGCCGCGCATTTCCCCTGGGATGCGCGGCCGTGTTCACCGCCGATTGTGTGCCGGCCCGCGGGCCCGCCGCACCGTCGGCCGCCGAAAACCCGGAAAATTCCGGGTGGTCGTGGGAGAGAGGCCGGCCTTCGGCGCGCCGGAGATCGGCCGACACCGCAACCAACGTGCTGGAGGGCACACATTCCTGGTCGAGGAAGCAGTACCTGGAAGGCCCGCGGGAAATGAAGGAACCGGGCCACCATGAATGGGGGACGGGAGGGGACATGGCCCACGTCGAGGATCAGACCGAACTGATCGTCCGCATCGTCGAGGAGGTGGCCGAGCTCCTGCCGCCCCAGGCACCACTCGGGTACTTCTCCCACCACAACCCGCTGCACGCCCTGGAGGAGCTCCCGTTCCCGCAGGCGGTCGAGCGTGCCGGCGCGTTGCTGGGAACGGCGGCGTTCCAGACCGAGCGGGCCTTCTCCGACCACCTTTCGTCCGGCCGGATCCTCACCCGGGACCTCGTTGCCGTGCTGGACCAGCGCGGCGGGCCGAGCGGCGACGCGTCCGCTTCCGCCGGGGACACCGAGATCCTCCCCGGCGGGCCGACCTGGAACGACTTCCGGCTCGCCCGGCTCGGCCTTTTCGTCGACGTCCCCCGCGCGCCCGCGGTCTCCTGGCGGCTCGCGGACGGCGGTGAGCTCAGCAACTTCCATCCACTCGTCTCCCCGGCCCGGCGCGAGGAGCTCACCCGACAGGCAAGGCGGCGCTTCCCGGCGCCCCGGCGGCGGTCCCCGCGTGGCCGAGCCGCCGAGCGCGCGGCGCTACGGGCCGCGCTGTTGAGTGCCCTGTGGGGCGATCTGGTGCGGTGCGTGCCGCCCGCCGCACCGCGGGCCGTCCCGCTGCGTCGCCGTGACCAGCTGCTCCACCACTTCGGCGTCGACATCGACGAGATGATCCATCCGGTACTGATCAAGTTGTGCGCGGCCTTCCTCGACCAGGGGATGGCCGGCTGGGAGCTGCCGCACCGGGAGGACGGCCTGCTCACAGCCTTCCGTCACCTGTTCGGAACGCTCGGGGCAACCCGGGAGCCGCACTGGTCCGGGCTCGCCGCGCACCTGCGCCGGCAGCTGCGCCAGGGCTGGACCGCCGAACACACGGTGACCTGGGCGCTGCGGGCGCTGCGGATCCCCGTGCCGGTCTGGCCGGAGGCCGTCCGGGCGACGCTGATGTCGCTGCGTGGCTGGGCGGGCATGGTCCGCCAGTTCGAGGCCCATCCCGACCGGGCACCGTCGCAGCCGTCGCCCGCCCGCCTTGTGGACCTGCTCGCCGTCCAGCTCACGCTGGAGGTCGTGGTTGTCCGCCACCTGCTCGGCCAGACGATCGGCCCGGACGCCACTCCGGAGGAACTCGGCCCGCTCGGTGACAGCGCCCCGGCGGGGCCGACCGGCGAGGCCCGGTCCGACCGGCCCGCACCCGATCCGGCCGTCCCCGATCTGACCGCCCCCGACCGGCCCGCTCCCGATCTGGAGCTGGTCTACGAGGCGTTTGTGCTCGCGCAGATCATGGACGTCGAGACCGAGGCGCTCGGGGACCCGCGGTGGGCCCGGGCCTGGCTGGGCGCCGTCGGGGACCTCGGCTCCCGGCGACGGCGCTGGCTGCTGCACCTGGCCTATGAACGGCGTTACCGCACCGAGATCCTCGACGCGCTCACCGCGCACGACCGCCGCTTCCCCGACATCGACACCGGGCTCGGGGCCGGTGCGGCGCCCGAGGCCGGCGGCGTGTCCGAGGTCGCTTTCCAGGCCGTGTTCTGCATGGACGAACGGGAGGAGTCGCTGCGCCGGCACCTGGAGGAGATCCACCCGCGGGTGCGCACGTACGGAGCGGCGGGGTTCTTCGGTGTCGCCATGGCCTACCAGGGCCTCGACGACGTCCGGCCACGGGCGCTGTGCCCGGTGTCGGTCACGCCGCACAACCTGGTCGTCGAGCAGGCCGTGGACCAGACGGAGCTGATCGCCTATCAGCAGACCCGGCGCCGTGACGCCCACCGCCACCACATTCTGTCGGCCGCCCGCGGCAGGTCCGGTCGGCCGACCGGCCACAACGCGGTCGCCGGGCTGGCCCGGCTGGTTCCGTTGGTCGTCGGCGCGGTGGCCCCGCGGGCCGTCGGTGAACGCGCCCGGATGCTGTGCCCCCATGACCGCCCCGGCCCCTGGCCGCGGACCAGACTGGCCGTCGAGGCCGTCGAGGCCGTCGAGGCCGTCGAGGCCGGAGGGTCTGGGTCCGGTGCCGGTGCGGTGGTGCGCGGCGCGGAGCTGGTGCCCGGTGTGGGCGCGGGTCCGCTGCGGCTCGGCTTCACCGTCGACGAGATGACGGAGATCGTCGACACTCTGCTCACGACGATCGGGATGACCGGGCCGACCGGCGGTGTCGTCCTCGTGATCGGGCACGGATCGTCCAGCGTCAACAACCCGCACGCGGCCGCGTACGACTGCAGCGCGACCGGTGGCGGCCGCAGCGGCCCGAACGCGCGGGCGTTCGCCGCGATGGCGAACCATCCACGGGTGCGGGCGGCGCTCGCGCGGCGCGGCCGCCTGATCGGCCCGGACACCTGGTTCGTCGCAGGCCACCACGACACCTGCGAAGGCTCCCTGACCTGCTACGACACCGATCTCGTCCCGGCCGGTTCGCAGGCGGCGCTGGCGACCGCGACCGAGGCGCTGCGCGCGGCCGTCCAACTCGACGCGCACGAGCGCTGCCGACGCTTCGAGTCGGTGGGTGCCGACGTCGCCGCCGACACCGCGCATGCCCATGTGCGGGGGCGGTCGGCCGACATCGCGCAGTCGCGGCCGGAGTACGGGCACAGCACCAACGCCACCTGTGTGATCGGCCGGCGCTCCCGCACCCGCGGGCTGTACCTGGACCGCCGGTCGTTCCTCGTCTCCTACGACCCCACCACCGATCACGACGGCTCCGTGCTCACCCGGCTGCTGCTCTCCGCCGCACCGGTCGGAGCCGGCATCAGCCTCGAGTACTACTTCAGCGCGGTGGACCCGACCGGCTTCGGCGCCGGGTCCAAGCTGCCCCACAACATCAGCGGCCTGGTCGGCGTCATGGACGGGCACTCCTCCGACCTGCGTACCGGCATGCCCTGGCAGTCGGTGGAGATCCACGAGCCGATGCGGCTGTTGGTGATCGTCGAGGCGGAGCCCGACCTGCTGGCGTCCATCGTGCGAGGGCACCCGCACCTGCATCGGCTCGTCGACGGCGGCTGGATCCAGCTCGCGGCCTGGGACCCGCACTCGCCACGGACCTGGCTGTACGTCGACGGCCGCTTCGAACCACACCAGCCGGAGAGCCTGCGTCTCCCGGTGGTCGCCCGGTCGGAGCACTACTACGCCGGACAGCGTGACCACCTGCCGCCCGCACATGTCCTCGCGGCGTGTGAACCAGCGCGCGTGGACATCCCGGCGCAGGCGCCGTCGCCGCAACTGTCGTCGGAGCGGCCGTCTTCGGCGCGGCTGTCGTCGGAGCAGTGGGCGGACATCCCGGAGCAGCCGCGGCTGCCGTCGCGGTGGCTCGACGCCCCCTTCCAGGACAGGCCGGACGGACCGTGAGCGGCGGTTTCGGCGCCGGGCTCCTGCCCGCGACCCTGGTCCTGGCGGTTGCCGTGCCCGGGGTGGCCGTCGTCCTTCTCGGCAGCCTGATGTGGTTCGGACGGATCCGCTCCGAACGGGTGACCACCACGGTTGTCGCCACCTCGTTCAGCGTGGTGACCTTCGCCTGCCTGGTGCTCGCCGGTGCGGTGGCGGTCAGCGGCGGCGAGGCCGTGGACGCGGCCGTCGGTCCCTGGTTCGGTACACCTGACCACAGCTTCACCTGGCATCTGAGCGCGGACCCGCTGTCCGCGCCCTTCGCGCTCGTCGCGGCCGCCCTCGTCGGCCTGACCGGCGCGGTGTCCGCCCGCTACCTGCATCGGGAGCCCGGCTTCACCCGCTTCCACCTGCTGCTGCTCCTGTTCGGCGGCGCGGTGGAACTCGTGGTCCTGGCTGGCGACCCCCCGACGCTGTACTTCGGCTGGGAACTGGTCGGACTCACCTCCGCCCTGCTCATCGCGTTCTTCGCCGAGCGGCGGGCGCCGGTGCGCCACGGGCTACGAGCCTTTCTGACCTACCGGGCCTGTGACGCCGGGCTGCTCGTCGCGGTGGTCTGGCTCGGACACCTCGCGAGCGGCACCGCGGGCGGTGCCGGCGGCGCGGGCGGCGCGGGTGGTGGCGGCGGGCTGGAGCACCACACCCACGGCTGGGACGGTGTGCTGGCAGCCCCGGCGGTGCTCGCGCACGCGCCGGCCCTGGCCTTCCTGCTGCTCCTGGCTGTGCTGGGCAAGTCCGCGCTCGTCCCCGTCGGCGGCTGGCTCCCGCGCGCGATGGAAGGGCCGACGCCGTCCAGCGCGGTCTTCTACGGGGCGGTGTCGGTCCACCTGGGCCCCTATCTCCTGCTGCGCGCCGACCCGCTGCTCGATCACACCCCGCTCGCGCGGCTGGCACTGGTCGTCGTCGGCGCGCTCACCGCCGTGCACGCCGCTGTTGTCAGCCGGGCCCAGAGCGACGTCAAGAGTGCGCTGGCCTACGGGTCGATGACCCAGGTCGGGCTGATCGTCGCCGAGATCGGACTCGGCCTGCACACCCTTGCCCTGACGCACACCCTCGTCCACGCGACGCTGCGCTGTGCTCAGATCCTTCGTTCACCCAGCGCGCTGCGTGACAGCCAGCGCCTGGAGCAGGCACAGCGTGGTGCCCCGACATCCGCTTCCGGGCCGGGACGAACCATGGCGATCGTGCCCACACGATGGCAGCCCCGGCTCTACCGGTACGCGTTCGAGAGGGGAGACGCAGACGTGGTGCTTCGCCAGGTCGGAGGTGCGGCCGCGCGTGCGCTGACAGCGATAGACCGCTGGCAGCGGCAGGCCGTGGGGGTGATCGGCGGAAGGTCCGAGGCCGTGGCACGGCCGGGGACCGGAGTCGGGCCGGGCGCCGGCTCCGGATTCGGCTCCGCTTCCGGGTTCGTGCCTGTCGAGGCGGGCCCGCCTCGCGGCGGACCGTCTTGGGTGCCGGCTGCGTCGACGGAGCCAGTCCACGGCGACTGGTGGCCCTGGGCGACGATGGAAACACTGCCGACTGTCGCTACAGCCGGTGTGAACGAGGCCAGGCTCGGCCCTGAGCCTGAGCCTGAGCCTGAGCCCGAGCCCGAAGGCGAAGGCGAGGTCAGGCTTCGTCCGGAGGCGAAGGGAGACCCGGGTTCTGGTTCCGGCTCCGCTCCTGTTGCTGATGCGGACGCGGGTTCGGTGGACGGGGCCGACACGGACCATCCCGCGGCACCGCGGCGCACCGGCCAGCGGTCCCAGGACGGATCAGGCCCCTACGGCGCGGATACCTACGCCCCCGACCTGCCCGGCTCGACCGCGCTGCCACGACGGATTCCCAGCCAGGCAGGTCCGGCGGCGGTCTCCCGGCCCGGGGAGCCGTTGGCCGTCCCTGAAACGACCCGGCCGTCCACACCGCCGCGGCTGCCGGTGCCGCGGCCCGCGGCCGAGGACCTCGCCCGCCAGCTTCCGAGCCCGGCCAGCGCCGCACCGGACACCACGCCCCAGGACCGCGTCACCCAGGACAGCATCGACGACGGCACCGTGGACGCGGATACCGCAGAGATGCCCAGGACGTCCCTCGGCGCGGCCGGCAGGCCGACCGACGCCGGCGTCATCGAGCCCGCGGTTGGCATCGAGCCCGCGGTTGGCATCGAGCCCGCGGTTGGCATCGAGGCCGCGGTTGGTATCGAGGCCGGCGGTGTCGCAGAGTCGGTGGACGTCGTCGGCGAGGACCGTCCCGCGTCGCACGGTGCGCTCGCGGAGCCTGCGCTGGCAGACCCCGCATCGGCGGACCGTGCGGTGACGGACCGTGCGGCGACGGACCGTGCGGCGACGGACCGTGCGGGTGGGCCGGCGTCCGACAGCACCGGCGGTCGTGGGCCGGGCCTGCGGCCCCGGCGGCCCGACGGCCCGTCGTCGCGTCGCCTGACGGCCCGCAACGACGGGCCGGGTGGCGGCACTCGGCCGGCGCGCCACCTGGACGAGCCGCCGCGGTTCCCCACGGACGTCCGTCCCGTCCGTCCCCGCTCCGGAGGGCCGTGGTGATCCTGGCGGTCACGCCGCTTCTGGTCGCGATCGGCCTGCTCGGTGGCTCGGTCGCGGTGCGCCGGAGCCCTGATCCGCGGGCTGCCCGGGCCACCGCGACCTGGTGCGTCGCCGTCGCGCTGGGCGTCATCGCCGTGGCGATGCTGGCCGAGCGGCTGGGTGCCTGGCCGGGTGGAGCCGGTGGTGTCGTGCTGCTCGCGCCCGGGAGCGGGCGGTGGATGCCGTTCGTCACCTGCCTTGCCGGGCTCGCCGCCACCGCCCTCGCTCCGGTGACGTCCGACTCGCCGTGGACGTCACACTCACCACGCACCTTCGCCCGGATGCTGCTCGTCCTGGCCTGCGGCACCGCCGCGACCGCGTCCGACGGGCCAGGCGCGGCGCTGGCCTCGTGGGCGCTGTCCGCCGTGGTCGTGTGGCGTGAGCTGGCCGATGAGGCCGATCCGTCCGGGGCCGGGCCGGCGCGGGTTTTCGGGCTGCACCATCTGCTCGGGGTGGGCGCGTGCGCCGCGGGGCTGCTGCTGTCCGGGCCGCTCGGACCGACGGCCGCGGCTGTGCTGGTCACGTTCGGCGTCGGTGTCCGGCAATGCCTGGTGCCGCTGCATCTGTGGCATGGCTGCCTCGTCGGACCTGGCTCTCCCATAAGTTCTGGCTCTGCCGCAGGGCATGGCTCTCGAGCGAGGCACGGCTCGCCGGTCGGGTACGGTGCTCCCGCGGGTTCCGTGCCGCCCGGTCTCCTCGTCGCGTTCACGGCCGGCCCGTCCGGTCTGTTGTTGTTGCCGGAGGTCGCGAGGCTGCTGCACGGGCAGGTCTGGGCCGGCTGGGTCGTCGCCGCGAGTGGGGTGACCGCCCTGCTGGGGGCGGGTCTCGGCCTGGTGGCACGCGACGTCCGCACCGCGCTTGCCCAGGTTGGGCTGGCACTGAGCGGAGTGGTCAGCTGCGGGGCGCTGGCCGGTTCGGTGTTCGGGACGGCGGGGCACGGGCCGGCGGGTGATCTCGATGTCGCCGCGGTGGGGGCGGTGCTGGCCTGGCAGGTCGGCGCGGTCGCGACCAGCGGCGCGGTCATGATCGCGGCCGCGACGGAGGCGCGGCGCGGCCCGATGGCGCTGGTCGGCCCAGGCGGCTGTTTCGCGCGGACGCCCCGGCTCGCTGTGGCCTTCCTGCTGTTCGGCCTCACCGCGGTCGGCTACCCGGCGACCATCGGCTTCGTCTGGGAGGACCTGGTCCTCGACGGCGTCGGCACCTGGTTCGTACTGCTCGCGGTGGTGCTCGTGCTCGCGGTCGCGGGCTCCGGCGCGACGGTCATGAAGTGGTATTTCGCGGGCTATACGGGGCGGCGGGACCATGTGGGTGAGCACGACCTGACCGTGCGCGAGTTCCGTGCGGTCACCGTCCTGCTGGTGCTGCTCCTGCTCGCTCAGATCCACCCGGCGGGGCTGCTGCCCGAGCTCTAAGCCGGGCCGGCATCCAGGTCACAGGTGCCCGGGCTCTGTCATTCGTGCTGTGGGTGCGGGCCGGTGCGGGCCGGTGCGGGCCGGTGCGGGCCGGTGCGGGGCGGCGCCGGCGGCGCGGGGGCGGTGCGGGGGTTCGGGCTGGGAGGGGCTGGGAACAGGGAAAAGGTGGATCTGAGCGCGGCACGGCGGGGTGGCCGGGGTGGCCCGCACTGACCGGCGTCGTGGCGCGGTCCGGCGTCCTGGAGCGGTCCGGCGTCGTGGCGCGGTCGCGGTGAGCACATCCTCTTCGCACCCGGTCAGCGACCGGTCCGCAGCCCGGTGGGCGATGCGGCTGGCACCGCTGCTGATGCTCGCAGCGGTCGTCGTTCTGCAACTGGCCAGCGACCACTGGACGATCCTGGAGCTGACCGTGCTCTCCCCGCTGCTCGCGGCGACGATTTCCGGTCCGTTCCTCACCACGGTCTACGCGGCCTTGGCCTTGGCCGCCAGCGTGCTGATCGGCATCCACGACGAGTTGTTCACCGTCAACGAGGGCGGTCTGGCCGCGCAGCTGGTGCGCCTGACCGGCATCGCGGTCGGCGGTGTGATGGCCGTCTTCGTCAGCCGGTACAACACGCGGCGCGAGGTGAAGCTGCAGAACGTGACCCGGGTGGCCGAGGTGGCTCAGCGGGCGGTCCTGCCACTGGCGCCGACCGCGTCGGGTGATCTGCAGCTCGCCGTCCGTTATGAGAGCGCCGCCGCCGAGGCGATGGTGGGGGGCGACCTGTACGAGGTCGTCGACAGCCCCTGGGGTACCCGGTTGCTGGTCGGGGACGTCCGCGGCAAGGGCCTGGACGCGGTGCGGATCGCCAGCCGCGTGCTGGGCTGCTTCCGCCTCGTCGCCAAGCACCGGCCCGACATCGAAACCGTTCTGACCGATCTGGACGAGGAGGTCGCCGACGTCAGCGGCTTCGACGACTTCGTCACCGCCGTCGTGCTGCAGATCCGCGACGGCCAGCTGGATCTGGTCAACGCCGGGCATCCCGACCCGTTTCTGGTGCGCGGTGAGACCACGACGACGCTGACCCCGGTCGGCCGGCGATCACCGCTGGGGCTGCTGGCCGGCGACGTCGCGCTGACGTCGTTCGCGCTGGAAGCAGGCGACCGCCTGCTGCTCTACACCGACGGGATCGCCGAGGCCCGCAACGCCGAGTCGCGGGAGTTCTTCCCGCTGCCGTCGGCGGTGGGGCAGACACTGGGCCAGCACCATCCGCTCGAGGCCTGCCTCGACGACCTGGTTCGGCAGGTCCAGAACTGGACGCGCTCCACCCTCAGCGACGACGTCGCGCTCCTCGCGGTGGAGCTGCCGGCCGCCGCGGGCCGATCCCGAGCGGACCAGTCGGCCGCGGCCTGAGCGGCGCCTCCGGGCCGCCGACTCCCTTACCTGCAGCCCGGGCAGGCACGCTGCTCTAGCGTGTGGCGACCTTGCCGTCGCAGTTGTAGACGACGACCTTAGCGTCGTCGTTGTCGTCGACGTAGGTGATCTTCATCGTGTCCGCGCGGATCCAGCCGGACGTCTCGGTCCCGTCGAGCCGCGCCCACCACCAGACCTCGTTGGACTTCGTCACGTTGCACCACAGCCAGAACTTCCGGCCGCGGACGAAGGTGCCGAGGCTCTCGCAGCTCCCGGCCGGGCCCTCGCGAAGGTCTCCGACCTTGGTCAGGACGCCGAATCCGTCACTGTTCACCCTGGTGACGGGCTTGGCGGGGCATCCGAGCGGCTGGACGGCGGGCGGTGACGTCCGCACCGCGCGGACCGGCCCGGCGCCACTGGCAGCGTCGGCCGAGGTCTGCGGGTCCGGTGTCCCCTCCGGGTCTGACGTTTCCTCGTGGTCCGATGGCTCCTCGGCGTCCCGGGTGGCTGCGGAGGTCGCCGGGGATACCCGGGTTCCGTCGGCTGCCGCGTTCTCCCGTGACGGTGTGACCACCAGGGCCACGGGCTCACCGCCGCCCATGGGTTTCGACAGCACCCAGACGAACACCGCGCTGACGATGACGAGCACGGCCATCAGGAAGGTGATGAGCCGGCGCCGACGCCGTCGCCGGAGCCGCCGGGACGCCCCTGCGTCGGCGTCGGCCTCGGCTTCGCCTTCACCTTTGCTTCCTCTGGCTCCGTGGCTCGAGACGTGCCCCGAGCCTCCGGAGCCGCCCGAGCCTCCGGAGCTGCCTGAACTGCCCGAGTTGCTGCCGTCCGAGCGGCCCGAGCTGTCCGAGCGGCTGCCGTCCGAGCTGTCCGAGTCGCCGGTGCTGCCGGTCGGAGGCACCGACCGGGCCGATGCGGCCGACGCCGCCGATGGCGGCGGGGCCGCGGATCCACCCGGTCCCGCTCCCGCCCCTGCCTCTGCTCCCGCGCCGAATGCAGCCGCCGTACTCGCGGCTGCCGCTGGCCCTGACAGGTGGGCGGGCACACGTGGGGGCGCCGCGGCCACGTTGGTGGCGCTGTCGGGGTCCTGGGAGCTGAAGACGTCCGGCGGAGCCTGGGAACCCGCGGTGAGAGCCGCGGGGGCGCTCGCGGCCTCCAGCGCCCTGGGCACCCGGGGCGCGCACAGCGCCCGCGGCACCGGCGCCGCGTTGAGCGCTCGCGGCGCGCCGGCCGAGCTGAGGGCGCGTGGCGAGTGATGGGCCCGCGCGGTTGCTGGCACCGGAGCCGCCGGCGCGGAGGCGGAACCGGCGGGGAGGGGCGCGGAGGCGGGGTGCGGTCCCGCGATCAGATCGGTGGGGGAGGGCTCACTGGGGAACGGTGTGCCCAGGGCGTCCATGGCATCCGGAGCACCGGTCGGCGCCGACTGGAACATCGACGGAGGCGTCGCGAGCATGGTCGTCGACGGCGACGGCACAGTGGAGATCCGGTAGCGGGTGACCTCGGCCGCCACCGTCGGCGGCAGCCAGCCACCCCCGGTCTGGAGGTACAGGTCGTCGGTGATCGCCGACCGGCACAGCTCGATGACCTGGGTGGACGTCGGACGCTCCGCGGGATCCTTGGCCAGGCAGCGGGAGAGGACCTCGCGCACGTTGTCCGGGCAGTGCTCCCAGTCGGGCTGCTGGTTCTCGATGCGGTGAAAAACCGCGGCGTCGGATCCGAACGGCGGTCGTCCCGTCAGCGCGTAATAGGCGGTCGAACCAAGCGCGAACACGTCGCCGGCGGCATCGATCTGCTTTCCGCGAACCTGTTCCGGTGACATGAATGCGGGTGTTCCTATGCGTACACCCGTTTGGGTCATAGCGGCGGTTGAGGTTTCGATGGCCCGCGCGACACCAAAATCAATAACCCGTGGGCCGTCGTCGGCGAGGATGACGTTGCCGGGTTTCAGGTCACGGTGGATCACACCGGACCGGTGGATGGACTGCAGCGCCTCGGCCACGCCGGCGATCAGCATGAGCACCGTCGCCGAGGGCAGCGCGCCCTGCCGGACGACGGCGACCGCCAGTGACGGCGCGGCGACGTAGGCGGTGGCGATCCACGGGCGCAGGGCCTCGGGATCGGCGTCGATGACGGGAACCGTGTAGGGGCCCTGCACCCGGCGCGCGATCGCGACCTCTTTCGCGAACCGGCTGCGGAAGTCGGGATCGGCCGCCAGCTCCGGCCGGGCGACCTTGAGCGCGATCGGGCGTCCCCCCGGGGTGTACGACAGGTACACCGCGCCCATGCCGCCCTCGCCGATCCTGGCCCGCAGCAGATAGCGGCTCACGCTGTGCGGATCATGCGGTGTCAGCGGGGTAAACACCGCATCGCGCACGGGTTCGATCCGACCGGCATGACCTGCCGGCTCGCCTGGACCCATCCCGATCGCGCTTGGCGGTGTGTTGTTCATCGTCCCCCTTCCGGGGCCGCGCCCAAATCGATACATCACATCGTCATCGGGAACGACCAGGTCATCCGGTCATCGACAACGGCATGTCATCAGAAATGGGTTTAAAGCAGTCATCCGCATCTTATGGGCGCCTACCGGGCCAACCGCCTGTTCGTGCGGGTGGCGTAGCTCCGGTTCCACCTGCACCCACCCCCCGTCGGGGCTCCGAACCGAGCCGGTGACGGCGGGCCCGGCTGGCCAGCCACAGGCCCACGACCTGCGGGGAGTGCAGGTGTCGGCCACCGGACAGCCGGGGTCGCGGTGACCGGCCCCGGCCTGGTCAGCGGGTGGGGCTTCGCGATGTCCGCCACCCCGACAGGTCGCCCGGAAGGGTGGGGCGGGGAGCAACGGCCCGGCCGGGTCAGGCGATCGGCACTGGTCCTCCGGTCGGCACTGGTCGTCTGATCGGAACTGGTCGTCTGATCGGAACCGGTCGTCGATCCTCCGGTGCCGGCGCCACCCGGGTTGATCAGATCCGCGCGCGGGTGCGGCGGGCGTCACGCAGGGCGGTGCCCCACCAGCTGAGCTCGTCGAGCAGGACCTTCGCGGCGGCTTCCGGCTCCCGCGGGTTGATCAGTGTGCCCGAGCTGTCGAAGAGCTCGTAGTACCGGGGAAACGAGACGTGGTCGCGCAGCGTGTGCGCGTGCAGTTCGCCGAGCACCTGCCGCAGATGCTCGATCGCCAGCAGCCCGCCGCTGGCACCGCTGTAGCCGACGAAACCGACGGCCTTGGCCTGCCACTGCTCGTAGTACCAGTCGATCGCGGCCTTGATCGACGCGGGGTAGCTGCGGTTGTAGTCCGGCGTCACGATGACGTAGGCGTCGGC
>NZ_ADGX01000083.1 GCF_000177675.1 Parafrankia sp. EUN1f | reverse complement strand
GAGGGGCCCGCCGGGCGCCGGCAGCCCGGGCCACGACCGGACGGCCGCAGGCCTCGGCCACCGGCACGCCCGCGGCGGCCGCACGCGCCGCAGGCACCGCGTCAGCAGGCACCGCGTCAGCCGGTGACATCGTGCCGGACGAGCGGGTGCCCGCTGACGCCAGCACGACCCAAGGCTCCGGCGCCACTACAGACGCCACCGCAGCCATCTCGGCCACCGACGCCGCCATCACCACCGACGCCGCCATCACCGCTGACGCCGCCATCACCGCTGACGCCGCCTTCGACGAGGCTGCCGCCACCGCACCGGCGACGGCGGCCGAAGCCGCGCCGACCTCGGCGGATGCCGACAGTGCGGAGGACACCACGGATGGCGCCTCGAAGACGTCCAAGGGCAATCAGACCACTGCTGCGGGTAATCGTGGGCGCCAGAACGGGACAGGTCGTGGCAGCGAACGTCCCGCAGGCGGTCGACGCGGACGCAAGTCGGTGCCAGCATGGGACGACATCGTGTTTGGTGCTCGCCGGCCCTGACCGGCGGGGGGCACCAAAGGCGAGGTCCGCCACCGGTCCGCCACCATGGGGCACCGGCGGCGGAGGCCGCTCTGGGTGCAACGACGCCGAGAGAGCCGGCTGTGAGTAAACCGTCACATGGTCAGGCGGAACGTCTGGCCGCTCAACACAGTTGGAGAAGGTGTGACAGGGACTACCACGAAGCCGACGCTGACCAACCTCGACCGTTGCGACAGGTGCGGCGCCCAGGCCTACGTCCGGGTCGTTCTGCCTGGGGGCGGGGACCTGCTGTTCTGCCGCCACCACGCGAAGTCGCACGACTCCAAGCTCCGCTCGGTCGCGGTCGAGTACCACGACGAGACCGAAAAGCTGAGTGTCTCCTGACACATCACGCAACCGGGGGCATGCCGTGATCGCACGGTATGCCCCCGACTCACGTCCGGCCTGGTGTCGTGGCCGCCAGGCCGGGCGTACGAGCCGCCGCTGACGGCTGCCGAGCCCCGCAGGTGCCCTCACCCGCACCATAGGCGGGCAGTCATACGGTAAGTGTGTGTCCACCACCGGGAACGAGCCGGGCCGCACCCTGGCTGCCCCGGAAGGTGGGCTGCGTGCTCTGCCGAGCCGTGCGCTGTCGAACAGCGCGCGGGTCGCCGCCAGGCGGGCGTTGCGCGCCCTCACCTGGTTCCGGGCGTTCGCGCGGTCGGATGGCCCGGATCGGGGCGAGGCGGTGCGAGATCTGGCCCGGCGGCTGCTGCAGCCGAGGTCCTGGGTTCCCTGGGGTGCGCTGCGACTGGCCCGGGCGACGGTCGCCAACGCGTGGCGGCACCGCGTCCTCGGGCTCGCCGCCGAGGCGGGCTTCTGGCAGCTTCTGTCCATGCCACCGCTGCTGCTCGCGCTGCTCGGTGCGATCGGCTACCTCGGCGACACCCTCGGCGGTGACGCCGTCGACAACGTCCGGCAGAGCATCCTCGGCGGTGCCGACAACCTGCTGACAGCGTCGGTGGTCGACGGAACGGTCCGGCCGACGATCGACCAGATCCTCTCCCGCGGCCGCCCGGACGTCATCTCCATCGGTTTCCTGTTGTCCCTGTGGACCGGGTCCACCGCCATGGCGACCTTCGTCAACACGATCACGATCGCCTACGGCCAGCGGGACCTCCGTTCCGCGGTCCGCAGCCGACTGCTCGCGCTGTGGCTCTTCATGGCCCAGGTCGCCACCGGTGTAATCCTGCTGCCCGCGCTGGTGCTCGGGCCCAGCCTGCTCTCCGACCTGCTCGACGCCGGCCGGCACCCGGCTGTGGACGAGCTGCTGCGGGACGTCTTCTGGCCTGTGGTCGGCGTGGTGGCGCTGGCCATGCTGACGACGCTCTACCACCTCGCACTACCCCAGCGACGCCCCTGGCGACGGGCGCTGCCAGGCGCCGCCCTCGCGCTGTTCCTCTGGCTGGTGGGCAGCTATCTGCTTCGGATGTACCTGGAGCTGGTCTTCAGCAACGAGCTTGTCTACGGCTCGCTCGCGGCGCCGGTCGCGGCGCTGCTGTTCTTCTACATCACCGCGCTCGCGGTACTGCTCGGCGCGGAGCTGAACGCCGCGCTGGACGAACGACCGCCCCGCCCACGCCGAGGCGGTGAGCATCGGGCCCGTCCACGCTAGCGTGCTGGTGTCTGCCTCGGCCCTCGCCAGGGCGGATGTCAGCACGGGTGCGGGTTTCAACAGGTGCGCGCGGGCTGGCGCAGGTGCGTACGGGCTTCAGTAGGTGCAGCCTGCTCCTTCCACCGGCGCGGGCGCGGCCTGGGCCAACGTGACGGTGCCCGGCGCCCCCTCGTCGAGCTGCGTCACAAGGCCGGCCGTCGTGGCGGTGTGGGCAGCCGTGGCGGGTGACCAGTTCACCGTGCGCGCGGACGTGGTCGTCGAGTCGCCGGTGCGGGGTGCCGCGGCGCTGCGCTGCGGGGAGCCGCCAAGCCGGTTGAGCAGCTCCGCCAGCTCCTCGGGCTTCGCCAGGAGTACCGACTGCTCGCCCACCTTCGACGGCGTGGCCGGCACCGTCGCGAAGGTCACCGCGCCGGTGCTGATGCCCTGCATCCGGATGGCCAGTGGGCGCAGGTCGGCCAGCGAGGTGTTCTGATCCAGGGTGAGGGCGGAGGTGGCCGCGTCGACGACGTCCAGGAGCTTCTTCGGGTTCAGCAGCGTGCTGGTCGAGGCGACCTCTCTGAAGACCACACCGAGGAACTGTTGCTGGCGACGGATGCGGTCGATGTCGCCCTCCGGCAGGCCGTAGCGCTGCCGGACGAACGCCAGGGCCTGCTCACCGTTGAGAGTGTTGTTGCCGACCTGGCCCTGCCAGCCGGAGTACCGGTCGCTGAGGTTGTTGAAGCCGCGCGCCTTCAGATCGGCCGAAAGCTCCTTCACGCAGACCGTCACGCCGCCGAGCGCGTCCGTCATCGCCTGGAAGCCCACGAAGTCGATCTGCAGGTAATGATCGACGCGGATGTTGGTGAGCGTCTCGATCGTGCGGATGAGCAGCGACGGCCCACCGTAGGCGAAGGCCGCGTTGAGCTTGGACTTCTGCGCCTCGTGCGCGACACCGGCCGAGTCGGTGTAGGCGGGAATCTGGACCCAGAGGTCCCGGGGAAAGGACAGCAGGGTCGTCGAGCCGTCGGCATCGAGATGGGCCAGGATGGTGGTGTCCGACCGTTGCCCTTCGGTCTGCCCGAACTCGCCCCCGGTACCGGCCCGGGTGTCCGAGCCGACCAGAAGGATGTTCTGGGTGCCCGACCCGGCCGCGGCCGGGCGCGCGGAGGCGTCGGAGAACTTCAGCTCCACATGCCCGACCTTGCCGTCGTAGTGACGCAGCACGGCCCAACCGGTGGTCGCCCCCAGAAGGAGGACGATCGAGACGAGCGCCGCGCACGCCGTCACGGTGCGGCGCAGCCCACTGACCGGCCGCCGCTGATCCTCCTCGGCGGGTGCAGGCCCATAGGGCTCGTAGGAGTCATAGGGGTCGCGGGGCCCACCAGGTCCACCCGGTCCACCCGGCCCACCCGGCCTGTTCGGTCCACCCGGCCTGTTCGGTCCACCCGGTGGGCCGTGGTGGGCAGGCCCGTACGGAGCCGGCCTCGGCTCACGCTGCGGCCAGCTACCGGCAGGCCAGTTCTCCGCTCCGGGCGCACGCCGAGCGGGACCCCCCGCGGGCGGCGGAGTGGGACGCGCCTGGCCCGGACGGGGCGGACCACCGCGCTCCGGGGCCGCCGGGCGCTCCGGGGGCCGGGGCTGGCGCGCCGGGGGGCGCCGAGGTGCTCCGGGCTGCCGAGGTGCTCCGGACTCCGGAGGCAGGGGCCGGCCAGACCCTCGGCCCGGTGGCGTGCGACGACGGTCACGCGGATCCCAGCGGCCCGGATCGTCATTGTTCGGAGGCCAGGTCACGGCCACGTCCCCTCGCTCACCCGCCGGGACGAGCCACGTCGCCCCCACGGAGCCGGCGGACTCCTGCCGCCGAGCGCCTGCCCGTCGAACCAACGGCTGGATCGACCGCCGAAGGCCGCCGGAATCTCATCCGACGCCGCACCAGGCTGGCCGCTGCCGACGCCGCTCGACATCCCCACGGCCGCCGCGGCAGCCGCGAACCTCGGTCGGCACGGCTACGCGGACCACCACAACGGCCCACCACTTTTCTACCTGTGTTCTGGCGACCCGCAGGGTTCTACCGATATCTCTGTCCGGCATCTGCTTGCCCGACTCGACAGTCGACATCATCAAACCGCCGGCATCCGGCCCATACCGCCCGACGTCCGACAGCCGACACCGACAGGCGCGGGCTCGGCCGGCAGACGACGCCGTCCCGCCGAACCCACCGGCCGGGCCGGGGACCCCGTTCGCGGAGCCACGTCGGCGGACGCCGGTCGCGGACCCCGGTCGCCTGGTGGTGGCCGCGGTCGATGGACGGACCACCTGGGACCGGCCCGTCGCGGCGATCACACGGTCTGAATACCACCAGACTTGAAAGGATTAGGAATTAGAGGGCCACGACCAGTGCCTTCCACCCGGCGCAATCGTCGCTACCATCCGGCCGCCGGACACCGCGCGTCGCGGGTGGGCACCGGTGGCGCCAATAACACGGAACTCCCGGACTTCCACGATCGACCTGCCGGGTTTGCGCCCTCACCGCGACAGGCGGTAAGTGATGAACGCCATACTCCGCCCCCTGCGGCCAAGGCCCGCGGCGCCCGTTCCGCCCGCGGGTGCACCGGTTTACCCGGCGCCGGAGCGCCCGCGCCCGAATTCGGTGCCGAGACGTGGCACGAACCGAAGGCGACGTACCCCTCCCCCACCAGGTTGGGCCCATATCACAACCACGCCGGTAGTTCTTCCACCGAACATCTCCGACCGAACACCGAAGTCGGCAACGATCCGCGACATGAAGTTACGGTCCGTTGCACCGCGCCAGGGTGCGTGACGGCTGATTGGCAACCGCCGCCACTCCCCGTGAACTGCGGCGATCATTTGCCGGTGGCCGGGCCGTGGGATCGCGGATCGGTGCCGCCTCTCGAGCGTCGCACCGGACGCTCCAGGTGTCACGATGAGTACGCATCATCATCGCTAACGGATCCAGACAAAATCTGGGCGAGATCCGGTGCGAGATGAGCTGCGGAGCGAACCGGCCGCGTCCGCCACAGCGAGCGCCGCTACCCGACCATGGCTCGATCGGCCTACCGTTAACGGTATGAGCGCCCAGTCCCACCAAACACCAGCTTCACACCCCGCCGCGGCGCCGTCGCAGGACAGCCCGACCGCGGACAGCGCACAACGGAGCTCTCTCACTTCGGGCGGCTCGGAAGTGGCGTCCGTCCGGTCTTCGACGGGTGTCTCCGCACCGGCCGCATCCGCAACGGGGTCCGCGGAAAACCCGGGCGAGGAGGATCAGGAATCGTCCCGGCCGACCATCGGGACAACTCGGCCACAGGAGTCGGCGAAGATTGCCACGGATCCACGGGCACCGCTGCCCGCCGCGGGCGGTGTGACGACGGATGAACAAGCCGCGGACGAACCGGACAGGAGCGGACAGGCCAAACACGATGAGACGCCCCACGCAGCCTTCAGGCGTTTCATGGCGAGCGGGTGGGCACCGGTGGACACGATCGTCGCACCGCGTGACGACTGCGCTCCCTACACCACCAAGCGGCGTGGGCTTCTCACCACAAGATTCCCCTCCGACACACTCGTCGTACCGAGCGGCGGGCTCCATGTGCGGGCGAACGACACCGATTACCCGTTTCGCCCGGGCAGTGACTTCTTCTGGCTCACCGGATGTCACGAACCGGACGCCGTCCTGATCCTGCATCCCAACGCGGCCGGTGACCATGACGCCGTGCTCTATCTCGCCGACCGTTCTGACCGGTCCAGCTCCGCGTTCTACACCGATCGCCGATACGGCGAACTATGGGTCGGCCCTCGCCCCGGTGTGCGGGAGACCACAGCCGCGCTCGACATCGAATGCAGGCCGCTGCCGGAACTACCCGAAGCACTCGCCCAGCTCTCCCCGGCAAGGACGAGAGTTCTGCGCGGGCTGGACAGCCGAGTTGATCGGGCGGTGAGCCGCTGGGCGCCGTCCGGCGCGCCCGTCGACCGGGATGCCGTGTTCGCCCAGACGCTGTCCGAACTTCGACTGGTCAAGGATGATTTCGAGATCGCGCGGCTGGACGAGGCGGTCGCCGCGACCATTGTCGGCTTCACCGAGTGTGTGACCGAGTTCGGTTATGCCGCGACACTGCCCAACGGTGAGCGTTGGCTGGAGGGAACCTTCTGGCGGCGGGCCCGGGTCGACGGCAACGACGTCGGTTACGGATCCATCGTGGCCTGCGGACCACACGCGACAACCCTGCACTGGGTGCGGGATGACGGCCCCGTGCGGCCCGGTGACCTGGCGCTTCTCGACATGGGCGTCGAGAGCCGCTCGCTGTATACCGCCGACGTGACGCGGACGCTGCCGGTGAACGGACGCTTCAGCCCGTTGCAGCGCCAGGTCCATGAGATCGTGTACCAGGCACAACAGGCTGGAATAGCGGCGGTCCGGCCGGGTGCGGCCTTCCTCGATCCACACCGCGCGGCGATGCGGGTGATCGCACAGGCCCTGCACGACTGGGGGCTGCTTCCGGTCACGCCCGACGAGTCACTCAGCGAGGATCCGAAGGCCCCGGGTGCCGGCCTGCATCGGCGCTACACGCTGCACTCCACGTCACACATGCTCGGACTGGATGTGCATGACTGCGCGCACGCACGCGACGAGACATACCGGGATGCGGCGCTGGAGGCCGGGATGGTGCTGACCGTCGAGCCGGGCCTCTACTTCCAGCCCGATGACCTCACCGTCCCACCGGAGCTTCGTGGGATCGGCGTCCGGATAGAGGACGACATCCTGGTGACGTCACAGGGAAGTCGGAACATGTCGACCGCGCTCCCGCGTTCGGCCGACGATGTCGAAAAGTGGATGGCCGGCGAAGCCGTCAGGCACTGAAACCACGGGGATCCAGCCGGCCGGCCGCCCATTTGGTCGCCCCCGGCCGCAGTACGGCCATCGGCCGGCAATCGGCACAACGTGGTCTGGTTCCTGCCCATCGACCACTCGATGGGCAGGAACCAGGACGCGAAACATGATCACGTCTTCTTCGGCCGCCGGCCCGAGGAGACCCACACCAACTATCAGGGTTGTGCTCGGGTAGTACCTGGGTCGATGACTCGACACGTCGACCCGGAAAGCAGTGGGACCTGGCTCAGTGAGCCTTGTCGTACGCCTCAACGATGTTCGACGCGATACGCCCACGGTCACTCACCGTGTAGCCGTTGCTGCGCGCCCACTCACGAATGTCGGCGGTGCGGTCGGTTCCACCGGTACGCCGCGAAGCAGCCCGGGCGCCACGCCGGCCACTGGCAGCACGCCCGCCGGAACGACGAGCGGCGGTGACGAACGGCGCCAGCGACTCCCGCAACTTCGTGGCGTTCTTCTCCGACAGGTCGATCTCATACTGTGCGCCGTCCAGTCCGAACCGGACTGTCTCGTCGGCCTCTTCTCCGCTGAGATCGTCAATCAACGAGACGATGGTCTTCTGGGCCATGCCACTCTCCTTCAGGTCAGCGGACCGCAGAACTTACGGGTCTAGTATTACCACGAGAACACCGTGAACTGTCACGCCTGGTTCGTCAGACTCGCGAGGCAACCACGACGATGGCGCAAGTCGCTGGCTCGAGGTGGGTGCTCGACGCAGCCCAAAGGAGTGGATCGACATCGACATGATAGAGAGATGATCATGTTCTTCGAATCACACCTTCCGGTTCGAAACGTCGACCCACGAACGTCCCGACGACGGCACGCGGCAACCCACCAGCGACCCGCCTCGGCACCGAGACACCGGTACGCGGACGGGCAGCAGGCTTCGCACGCCTCCGGACCGTTCGATTGCCCGGCAAACGAGGCCACCCGCACAGCGGCGTCTTTGGTCAAGCCCGGGCCCGTGAACCCACCGTCGTGTTTGCCAAAGCCGACCCGCGGCGCCGGATGAGTACGCCGGATTCCGCTCCTGACGCTATGCGCCCGACTGGCATGGACTACCGGCTCACCTGGGTCGTCGACGCGGCGAACGTGATTGGCACACGACCAGACGGCTGGTGGCGGGATCGCGCCGCCGCCGCCGGGCGACTACACAGGGACATTCTCACCCTGCTCAGCCGGCCGGATGGACTCCGCTCTCCGGCGGATCGACCGTCACAGGTGCTTCTTGTTCTCGAGGGAGCCGCCCGGGCCGGTGTACCGGCCGGGCCGACCATGCATAGGTTCGCACCAACCGCGGCCGGTACGAGCGAAATCTCCAGCGACGACCAGGAAGACCGGACACCGGCAGCAGCACCGGAACTGAAGTCACCGTTACTGAGAATGAGCGTGGAACCCCCACGGCTCCTGGTGATCCATGCACCGGCCAGTGGGGACGACGCGATCGTGGAAGCGGTACGCACCACGCCACCACCGACTCTGGTCGTGACATCGGATCAGGCACTGCGAGATCGCGTTCGCGCGCTGGGCGCACGGGTGGTGGGCTCTGGCTGGCTCCGGGATGTCCTTGACGGGGTCAGTACACCTATATGCCGGAAATCACTATGCGGGGAATCACACCCACCCGGCACGGCCCCGGGAGCCGACAAGTTCCGGCCACCGAACCAATAGCCCTCGCGCCATCTGCGGTTCAGCCCTGCTCCGCTCGGCTGTCAGGCACATCGCTGTCAGGCGCCCGGCTGTCAGGCACATCGCTGTCAGGCGCTCGGCCCTCCGCCGCCCGCTCGTCAGGCTCTCGCCCGTCAGGCATTCGGCCCGCCAGGTGACGGCCCGTCGGGCGTTCCGACACCGCCGGCGGGACCGCGCTCCGTGGCCGACCGGCACGCCTGCCCACACGAGAGCCAGCGGGCCGCCTCAGCGGGTCAGACAAGCCTTCGAAGGGCGAGAGGGTAAATGAAACCCCGGATTCGCCGCGTCGCGGCGCACAGACGCTCTGAGCCGCTCGCCCAGACGCCCGGCCCCTCGCCACCGGGCCGGGCCACATCCGGTACGGGATCCCGCGGCCCCAGCCGGCCCGAACACCGGCATGGGACCGACGGCCGGCCACCGCCACCGCGCCTGCGCGGGCACCCACCGGTTGCGTTCCCCGTGCCCGAAGCCACTCACCACGAAGCCACCGCCACGAAGCCACCCGCGGTGGTGCGCCCGGTACGGGAATCCCCGCCCGGCCGCCCCATCAGGCCAGGTGCTGCCAGTGCCGCGGCAGGCATCCGATGCGGGTCAGGCCCGCGCCGGACCGGCCAGACCGAAACCGCCGGCCGAGCCGAGGCCGGAGATCAGACCGAGACCGGAGCAGACGGTCGCCGTGGCCCCGGGGCGGCCAGTCGAGCCGAGTACCGGCCCGCCGAGGCCGTCACCTCCAGGGGAAGCCCGAAACAGGCCGACAGATGCTCGGAGACCAGAACCTCGGCCGCCGGGCCGGCCGCGAGAACCTCGCCCCGGCGCAACAGCAGCGCGTGGGTGACCCCGACGGGGATCTCCTCCACGTGGTGGCTGACAAGGACCGTGACCGGAGCACCGGGATCGGCCGCGAAGCGGGTGAGCCGCCGCAGCAGCGCCTCCCGGGCGCCGAGATCGAGGCCGCTGGCCGGCTCGTCCAGCAGCAGAAGCTCGGGGTCGGTCATCAGCGCGCGGGCGATCTGGACGCGCTTACGCTCTCCCTCGGAGAGGGTGCCGAAGCTCCGCTCGGACAGGCTCCGGCAACCGAACTGGCTCAGCAGATCCGCCGCCCGCTTGAGGTCGACCTCGTCGTACTCCTCGCGGCCGCGCCCGAGCACCGACCAGCCCGCGGTGACCACCGCGTCCAGCACCCGCTCGTAGTTCGGCGGCTTGTCGCTGAGAACCGGGCCGACCACCCCGACCCGGTAGCGAATGTCCTGCAGATTGACCCGGCCCATCCGCTCGCCGAGAAGATCAACCACGCCCGAGGTCGGGAACAGCCGTGACGAGGCGATCTGAAGAAGCGTCGTCTTACCCGCGCCGTTCGGGCCGAGCAGCACCCAGCGCTCGCCCTGGTTCACAACCCAGTTCACGTTTCGCAACAGGTCTACCCCATCGCGCCTGACCGTGACGTTCTCTAGGCGCAGCACCGCTTCCGGCATGACGCTCACGTTACGCGAGGCGGTGTGGGATCCGACGGCCCGGCCGTGAGAAAGCCCGCCTGCACCCTCTCGATGGCCGGCCGCCGAAGGCCCGGACGATCAGAGGCCGTCCGGATCGATCTCCGCCCACACCAGCTTGCCTTCGGGCAACGGGCGCGTACCCCAGCGCACGGCGAGCCGCCCGACCAGGTCGAGCCCGCGGCCCGCCTCGTCATCCGGGCTGGCGTGTCGCCGGCGCGGCATACGTCCGCCGGCGTCGGTGACCTCGATCAGCAACCGCCGAGAGCTCCCGCCACCAGCGCCCGCGGCCTCGCCCGCGATCCCCATCCGTCGGACCCGCGCCGAAAGCGGCGACCGGCCGTGCACCAGCGCGTTGCCGACGAGCTCGGACAGCACGAGCACCACGGTGTCGATCACCGCGGGCGCGATCAGGGCGTTCTCCATGGCGACCCGGACGTGTGCCCGAACCTGGCTGAGACCCCCGGCCGGATCGACGGTGACGTCCAGTTGATCCACCGCCGGGCCCGGCTCGGGCAGCCTGGCCAACAGCAGGGCCACATCGTCATCCGGCCCCGACGCTGACGCCGGTGTGGGCGCCGGGCCCGAACCCGGGCCCGAACCGTCCGAACCAGCACCGCTCGCCCGCGACCCGGCCGCGCAGGCGGCCCGGGCGAGCAGGTCGAGCCGGCCGTCCCAGTCCTCGACCGGGCGGGCGAGCACGGCGGCCAGGTTCGACACGCCCGCGTCGATGTCTGTGGACCGCCCCCGGACCAGCCCGTCGGTGAACAGGGCGAGCAGCGCCCCGGGACCCAGCTGCACGGTGTATTCGGTCATCGCGTCGCGGGCCAGCCCGAGTGGCGTCGCGACCGCCATGTACAGGCGCGACACCAGCCCGTTCGGAGCGACCACCAGCGGCGGCGGATGTCCCGCGCTGGCCAGGGTGAGCTGGCCGGTCTCGATCTCGATCACGGCGTAGATGCAGGTGGCGATCAGGTCCTCGCCGAGGTCGGCGACGAGCCGGTCGAGCTGGGTGAGGACCTCCACGGGCGGCAGGTCCAGCCGGGCGCAGGTGCGCACCGCGCTGCGAAGCTGCCCCATCAGCGCCGCGGCGCGCAGGCCGCGGCCCATGACGTCCCCGATGACCAGCGCCACCCGGCCGGCGCCCAGGTCGATGGCGTCGAACCAGTCACCGCCGACCTCGTCCGCATCCCCGGCGGGGACATACCGGGCCGCCAGCTCCAGGCCGGCCACGACGGGCATCCGGGGCAGCAGGGCGGTCTGGAGCGCGCGGGCCTCGCCACCGGCCCGGCCACCGGCCTGGGCGCGCTCCAGCGCCGGCGCGGTGTGGGCCGCGATCTCGGTGAGGAACGTCAGGTCGTCCTTGGTGAACGCGGCCCGCCCACCGGCCGCGATGATCACCATGACCCCGGCGGGACGTCCACGCCGCATGATCGGGATCGCGGCGGCGCTGTGGCCCTCGGCGTCGCGTACCCAGCGGGCCAGGTCCGGGGCCAGAGCTCCGTCCAGGAAGGGCGCCAGGCCCGTGGACGTCGGCTCACCGGGCAGCGCCGTGCCCTCCCCCAGGGACAGCAGGACGGGCACGGTCCGGCCCGGCGAACCGTCGCCGTCGCCGTAGGCGTAGGCGGCAGCGGCCAGGGGGCCGGTCGTGGGCAGCACGAGCGCGGGTCCACCGGGCAGCGGCGCGGCGGTCAGGCCGTTCCTGACCGCGACGGCCACCGGGCGCACACCCGCGGCGCCGTCCGCCGCTTCCACGTCGTCCACCGCGGGGTTCAGGTAGATCAGGCAGACGTCGGCGATCTCACCGACCACGACCGAGGCCAGCGCGGCCAGCGCCCGGTCGGCGTCCGCGGCCGCGGCCACCGCGACGCTGGCCTGCGAGAGCACCTCGAGCCGCCGCAGCGCCCCGTCGGCGACCGCCTGGTGGGCCTCGGCGGCCAGCCGCGCTGCGGCGAGCTCCGCCTCGGCCTCCTCACGGGCGACCCGCCGCCCGGCCGCCTCGGCCGCGAGCCGCTCGAACAAGGTCGCGCGCTCCAGCGCCTGCGCGGTCTGTTCAGCCAGCGTCAGGAGAAAGTCCTGGTCGTCGCCGCCGAACTCGCGTACATCGGGAAACCCCAGATGCAGCACGCCGAACGGCGCGTCCGTCGTCACCAGCGGCAGCAGGGCCCAGCTGTGCTCCGGACCGGACTCGACGGCACCCAGCAGCTCGGCGACGGGCCAGCGCGCGCTCAGCTCGTCCCGGCTGCCCAGGAAGATCGGCCGCCGGCCGCGGACCACCTCGGCCAGCGGATGGATCGCGCCGAGCGAGACCTCCGACCAGTGCGCGGTGTACTCCGCCGAGGCGCCGACCAGGGCGTCGAACCGGAGCCGGTCGTCGGCGGAGTCGATCAGGGCGACCCCTCGGCTGACGGCGCGCGCGGCGCGACCGCCGTGTTCGACCACGGCGGCGACCACGTCGTCGACCGTCACCGCCCGGCCGAGCGCCGTGGTGAGGCGGCGGGACTGTTCCCGGCGCCACGCCGCCTCGTCAGCGGCCGCGGCGACCGACGCCCGCGTCGCCGCGGCGGACCGGGCCTCGGTGACGTCCGTGAACACGCCGACCCACTCGACGTGCTGGCCCTGCTGGCCGTCCACCTCCGTCGGCAGCAGCCGCGCGGTGATCTTCCGGGGGGCGCCGAGGACGTCCTGAACGGTGAACTCGCCGTCGAAGGGCTCCCGGCGCTCCACCGCGCCGCGCCAGGCCCGGCGGACCCGATCCCGGTCGTCCGGGTACAGCGCGTCGAGCCAGCCGAAGCCGGCGGTCTGGGCGCCAGACTGGCCGGTCATGGCACGCCAGCGGGGCAGATCCGTGTCCAGCGCGCCGTCCGGGCCACCGTGGAAGACATCGGCGGCGGTGGCCTCCGCCAGCGCGCGCTCACGGGCCACGGACCGGCCGAGGTCGGCCTGGGCGGTCTTCGCGCGGGTCGCGTCGATCGCGACCAGGACCGCTCCCGCGGGTGCGCCGAGCCGGTCCGTGGCCGGGTACCAGCTGGCCAGCCAGGTCTGGTTCGGCCCCGAGCCGCCCGTGGCGACCCCGATCTCAAGATCGGTGACCGGTTCGCCGGTCCGCAGGACCCGCCCCAGCAGGACGTCCATCTCCTGGCCGATGTCGCCGAGCAGCTCCGGCATCGTGCGGCCGAGGTGCTCGGCGGCCGAACGGCCGTTGAGGCCGGCCAGCACCTCGTTGACCCGGACATACCGGCCGGAGGTGTCGTAGAGGGCGAGCCCGACGGGCGCCCGGTCGAACAGCGCCTCGCGCAGGGCCTGGCCGACGAGATCGGTGGGCAGCGGCGGTGACGAGCCCGGCTCGGTGCCGGCGCCGGCACCGGTCGCGGACAGGGCCGGGACCGCGCTGCCCGGACCCACGGGACCGCCGGAACCACCGAAACCGCCGGGACCGCCGCCCGCGCCACCCGCCGCCGAGCTGTTTTCGAGGGCCGGCCCGCGCCAGGACGTACCGAAATCAGACGGTGGCGCCACACTCGCGCCGGGTGGAGGCGTCAACGGGAAGCCGGGGATGCCGGCGAAGCCCGACCCGGGCTCCCCCGCGAGAAGGCCTCCGTCCGTGCCAGGGCCGGCGGCCGATGCCCCGAACGCTCCCGGCCCAGTCGTCCCCGGCCCCGGCCCCGGCCCCGGCGTGGCGGTCGGTGGCGGCGTGGCGGTCGGCGGTGGCATCGACGACGACGCTGCCGGCTGCGGGACGGGCGGCTGCGGACCTGACAGAGGAGGAACCGACTGCGGCAGGCCGGACAGCGGCGGTCCTGACAGCGGCGCGGCCGGTGGCGCGGTGGTCGGCGGCGGCACCGGCGGCGGCGGCGGGATCGTGGGCGGCGGCGCTGTAGGCGGCGGTACCGACGGCCGTGCGGGCACCGGCAGCGGGAAGCCCGCCGATGACAGCGGCCCATGGGTCTCGCTGTCGTCATCCCCCACGAGGGGCTCCCAGCCGGACGGGATCCGCTGCTGGCCGACGGCGGCCCGCGCACCGGTGACGTCCGGGTAGGACGACCAGCCGTTCTCGCTGCTCTGGTCGTTCCAGCCGTCCAGAGCCCGGCCGAAGTCGTCCCAGCCGACGACGGGCGATCCCACCCGCTCCCCGCCCGGCTGGCCTGGAACCGGAGCCGGGCCAGCCGATCCAGCGGGTTCGTCACCGACGGCGTCACGGCCGCCCGTCTCGGGGCCGTCGGACGGCCGGCCTGTTGGCTGGGCAGGGTACGGCGTGGTCATGGCAGACGATTGTGGACGGTGGGGACACGTTGTGCCGAACCGGGCTGTGTGTCGGCCTCCGCGACACGCACCGTGGCACCCGCCAACGCGCCCTGGGCACCCGCCCGCCAGAAGCGACGCGGGCCCGCGTCGGCGCGCGGGATCGGCGGGGCGAGAACGATCTCCGCGGAGAGCACGCTGACCCCGTCCGCCGAGACGATCACGGGCTCCAGGGCCAGGCGCCGCACCGCGCCGGTCTCGTCCACCAGGCGCGCCAGCCGCAGCAGCAGGTCCTCCAGCGCGGCGACGTCGACGGGAGCGGCGCCGCGGTAGCCGAAGAGCAACGGTGCCGCCTTCACGGACCGGACCAGCCGCGCGGCGTCGGCGTCGGCCAGCGGGAGGATGTGGTGCGCACGGTCGCCGAGCAGCTCCGTCGCCGCGCCCGCCAGCCCGAAGGACACCAAGGGCCCGAAGCGGGGGTGCTCCTCGGCGCCGAGGACCACCGCCACCCCGGTCGGCACCATCCGCTGCACGACGATCGGCCCGTCCGGCCCGACGCGCTCCACCAGGGACCGCCAGGCCTCCCGCAGCACCGCCGGGTCCGCCAGGTCGAGGCGTTGCCCGCCCAGCTCCGGCCGGTGCCGATACCGGCTCGCGCGTGCCTTGAGCGCCACCGGCCAGCCGAACAGCTCGGCCGCCTCCACCGCCTCGTCCGCATCCCGGACGACCTGGCTGGGGACGACGTCGATGCCGTAGCAGTCGAGGAGCTCACTCGCGGCGCCGGCGGTGAGCCGGCCGGTCACGCCGTCGGTCAGCCGCCGGGCCTCGTCGCGCCGAACCGGTGTGGTGGGGATGGTCCCCGCGGGCAGGGCACGCCAGTCGGCGTAGGCGACCGCTCCGCGCAACGCTCCGACCGCGGCCTCGGGCGAGAAGTAGACCGGGAGCCCGGACGCCTCCGGTGGCACCCGCGAGCCCCGGACGGTGGCGAGGACGGGCACGCTGACGGCCCTCGCCGCGGCGGCGGCACCGAGAGCCGCCGGCGCCGGGTCCGGGTCAGGGTTCAGATCCGAGTTCGGGCCCGGCAGCGACGTGGGCAGCCGGACCGCGACGGTGATCAGCGCATCCGCCCGCAAGGCGGCGGAGACCAGCGCGGCCCGGAAGGCCTCGGTGCTGCTGCCGGCCGGCAGCAGCACCTCCTCGACCGCGAGCCCCGCCGCGTCCGCCGCCCGGGCGGTGAACCGGACCAGAGCCCGTGAGTCACCGACGACCGCCACCCGGTTGCCCGCCGGCAGCGGGCAGGTGGCGAGCAGCAGCGCGACGTCCAGCCCCTGGGAGACCCGGTCGACGCCGATCACCCCGGCCTGGCGCAGCAGCGCCTCGTCCAGTGGCGTCCGTTCGGAGAGGACGACGACCACCGGGGTGTCGCGGCCCAGCCAGCGGGCCAGCCGGGCGAACTTGCGCGGGTTGCCGAAGGTCTCCAGGTGCATGAGGGCGACACCGGTCGACGTGTCCGCCTTCCAGAACTGGAGCAGGTCGTTACCGCTGACGTCGGCGCGGTCACCTGCCGAGACGAAGACCGAGAAGCCCAGCCCGCGCGCGGCCGCCGCCTCCAGCAGCGCGCCGCCGAGCGGGCCGGACTGGGAGTAGCAGCCGATGCGTCCGGGGGCGGGCAGCTGGTTCACCAGCGAGGCGTTCAGGCCGGCGGCGACGTTCTGCAGGCCCAGGCTCGCCGGGCCGACCACCCGCATGCCGCGGGCGCGGGCGTCGGAGGCGAGCCGGGCGTCCGCCTCGTCATCGCGCTGGTCGGTCATGACCACCAGACCGCGCACACCGTGGCGGCCGCAGGAGGCGACCACGCCGGGAATCTCGCCCGGCGGCACGCACAGCACCGCCAGATCGACCGGTGGCGGCGTGTCCTCGACCGACGCGTACGCCCGCACCGAGGCGACGGCGCCGTCGGTGGCCGCTGCCGCGGGGTTCACCGGGTAGACCGGGCCGTCGAACCCGCCCGCCAGCAGGTTGCGCAGGACGATGTTGCCGAGCGATTCCCGGTCGCGGCCGGCTCCGATCACCGCCACCGCCCGTGGGTGCAGCAGCCGGTGCACGGACGCGGCCTCGGCCCGGTGCTCCCTGGCTCGCATCACGTCGACGGAGCGGGTGGTGGGCGCGATGTCGAACGACAGGTGGGCGGCCCCGGACTCCCAGGCGCGCGAGACCGTGTAGCCGGCGTCCAGGAAAACCCTGATCATCTGCTGGTTCTCGCTGAGCACGTCGGCGTCGAAGCGCCGCACCCCCCGCTCGGCCGCGGCGGCGGCCAGGTGTTCGAGCAGCACGGAGCCGATCCCGCGGCCCTGCTGGGCGTCCTCGACCAGGAACGCGACCTCCGCCTCGGGGGTGGGCCCGGCGTCCGGTGACTGCCCGCGCTCCCAGTGGGCGAGCCCGACGAGCTCACCACCGATCAGTGCCACCAGCGCGCCGCGGACCCGCTGGTCGACGTTGGTCGTCCGGGCGATGTCGGCGTCGCTGAGGCCGCGGCGGACGTTGAAGTACCGGAAGTAGATCGTCCGGGTCGACAGCCGGGACCAGAACGGCCGCAGCAGCTCCCCGTCCGCCGGCCGGATCGGACGGATGTGTGCCGTGCCGCCGTCCGAGAGGATGACATCGGCCTCCCAGTGGGCCGGATAGTCGTGCGGCTGCGGCTGCGGCTGCGGCTGCGGCGGTGATGGCGGTGGCTGCGGCGGTGATGGCGGCCCCGCGGCGGGCGGCGCGGCGCTCAACGGTCCCGGAGCGGGTCGAGGCCGTGCAGGGGCAGCACCATGTTGCGGGTCGCGGCCACCGCCCGGTCGAGCGGATCGTCCTGGTCGCCGACGCCCGCGTCCCAGGGGTGGAAGCGCGTCGACGCGCCGTCGCCGAACGTGGACGGCATCCCGGCGGCGCCGACCGAGGTGTGGCCGGTCGCCGCCCGCACCCTGGCCGGCGCCGCGGCCGCCCATTCCTCGGGCAGCGGCCGGGCCCCGTCCAGGGTGGCGTGCGAGGCGATCGCGAGCAGCTGGGTCCAGGCCCGGGGCACCACTGCGTCCAGGGCGTAGCCGCCACCGCCGCAGGCCACCCAGCGCCCCTCGCAGACCTCGTGGGCCAGGGCGTGCAGCGCCTCGTAGGAGGCACGCTGCCCGTCCAGCGACAGCCGCAGGTCAGCGAGCGGGTCGAGCAGGTGCGTGTCGCACCCGTGCTGGGTGACCAGAACCTGCGGCCGGAACGCGCGCAGCAGGACCGGCACCACCCCGGAGAACGCCCGCAGCCAGCCGGAGTCACCCGTCGCCGGCGGCAGCGCGACGTTGACCGCGGTGCCCTCGGCGCTGCCCTCCCCGATCTCCCGGGGGAAGCCGGTGCCGGGGAACAGCGACATTCCGCTCTGGTGCAGCGAGATGGTCAGCACCCGCGGATCGTCGTAGAACGCGGCCTGCACCCCGTCACCGTGGTGGACGTCGACGTCGACGTAGGCGACCCGGGTGGCGCCGGCCGACAGCAGCCAGGCGATCGCGACCGCCGGATCGTTGTAGACGCAGAACCCGCTCGCCGCACCGCGCATCGCGTGGTGCAGGCCGCCCGCGAGGGACACCGCATGGCGGTGGGTGCCCTCCCACACCGCCCGTGCCGCGGCCAGCGTGCCGCCGGTGATGAGGGCGGAGGCGGCGTGCATCCGGTCGAAGACAGGATTGTCCGCGGTGCCGAGCCCGTACCTCGCCGCCAGCAGGCTGCCCGTCGCCGAGCCCGGCGAGGCCGCGCGGACCGCACCCACGTAGTCGGGATCGTGGACCAGCTCGATCAGCTCGTCGGCGGCCATGCCCGCGGCGGCGACGGTGAGCCCGGGCGCCTCCAGCAGGCCGGCCGCGGTGGCGAGCTCCATGGTCAGCGCCAGCCGGACCGGATGCAGCGGATGGGCCGGACCGAAGTTGTAGTCGAGCATCCCCGGGTCCCAGACCACGAGGGTGCCGTCGCCCGCGCCGCCGTCCCCGGCGGCCCGATCAGCCTCCGGGGACCCGACCGACCGCGACTGCACTGGCTGGACGTTCACGGACCCGCTCACACGACAAGACGGTAACTCCCGTGGCTCTCCGGCACGACCGCTCGGCGACTCGCGGGCGATTGACCGGCGAGGACACGTTAGGGTCAGATCACGTGGCGGGAGATGAAAGTCCAGTAAACGACGAATCACACGATCAGTCGCCCGCGGGCACGGGCCACTTCGCGGCCACCGGCTCCGGAACGTCACGCGTGGCGTCGTCACGCGCCGCACCATCACGCACGCCGGTGGGAACCGTGCTGTGGGAGCCGTCGGCCCAGCGCGTCGCAGAGGCATCCGTCACCCGCTTCCAGGAGTGGCTCGCGCAGGACCACGGCGTGTCCTTCGCCGAGCGGACCGGGCTCGCCCGCTGGTCGGTCACCCAACCGGGCCTTTTCTGGGACGCGGTCTGGGAGTTCTGCGCCGTCGAGGGCGACCGCGGCGACGGCCCGGCACTGACCGGCACCGGGCTGGCCGACGCCCGCTGGTTCGCCTCCGCACGCGTCAACTACGCCGAGAACGCGCTCAGCCGCCGCGGCCCCGCACCCGCGATCATCGCCGTCCGCGAGGACGGCGTGACCACCATCGTCAGCTGGGACGAGCTTCGGCGGCAGGTGGCACGGGCCGCCACCGGCCTGCGCCGGCTCGGCGTCGGCCCCGGGGACAGGGTTGCCGCGGTGCTGCCCAGCGGAGCGCAGGCCGTGGTCGCGATGCTGGCGTCGGCGAGCCTCGGCGCGGTGTGGGCCTGCTGCCCGCCCGAGCTCGGCCTGGCGGACATCGCCGACCGTTTCGCCCCCATCACGCCGAAGGTGCTGATCGGCGTCGACGGGTACACCCGCGAAGGCGAGGTGTTCGACTCGGCGCAGTCGCTGGCCGACCTGGCCCGCCGCCTGCCCAATCTGGCCGCGACGGTGGTGGTTCCCTACCTCGCGGCCGACGCCCTGACCCGGGCGGCCCAGGCGCGGACCCCGGCCCTGACATCCTGGGATGATCTGCTCGCCGTGGCGGAGGACCTGGTCTGGGCCCGGCTCCCGTTCGACGCGCCGCTGTGGATCCAGTTCAGCTCCCCGGACACCGGCGTGGCGAAGCCCGTCGTCCACGGGCACGGCGGCATCCTGCTCGAGCACCTGAAATCGCTGGTGCTGCACCTGGATCTCGGGCCGGACGACCGCTTCTGCTGGCTGGCCACCACCGGCGAGGCGATGTGGAACCTCCTGGTCTCCGGCCTGCTCACCGGGTCGGCGATCGTCCTGTACGACGGCAGCCCGGCCCGGCCGGACCTGTCGATCCTGTGGCGGCTCGCGGAGGCGGTCGAGGTGACCTGCCTGGGCCTGCCCGCCTCGTTCGTGGAGACGTGCCACGGCTCGGGGCTGGTGCCGGCGAGCGTCGCCGATCTCTCGCTGCTGCGCACCGTGGCGGCTTTCGGATCGCCGTTCACGCCGGACGCGGCCGCGTGGGTCTACGAGACGGTGAGCCCGTCGGTCGCCTTCAGCGCCATGAGTGGCGGTGGCGACCTCGGCGCGCCCACGATCGCGGCACTGCCCACCGCGCCGGTGCGGGCCGGTGAGGCCGGCGCGGCGCTGGGCTGCGCCGTCGCCGTGGTCGACCCGGCCGGCTACCCGGCCAGGGGCCCGGCGGACGTCTACGGTGAGCTGGTCGTGACCATGCCGATGCCGGCGATGCCACTGTTCGTCTGGGGCGATCCAGCTGGATCGTGGCTCTTCCAGACCCGGCTGGCACGTTTCCCCGGCTGGTGGTCGCAGAACGAATACGCGCGCCCGACGCCGTCGGGGGCCTTCGCCGTGGGCGATGTCCTGTACCCGACGCTCCTGCCATCCGGCGTCCGCGCAGGCTACTGACGCGTTGGCCTCTGACGGGCAGGCGTCTCGCCGGGCCGGTTTCGACAGGCCGGCTTCCAATAGGAAAAGCCGGATCCTCATGGCGAGGATCCGGCTTCCGACCACCCGTACCGGAGCGAGGACGGCTGCCCCTGCTCCGGGCTGTGCTATGGGCGCCGGCCCGCGTTGCCGGCGCCCATCAGACGACCTCGGCCCAGCCGCCCGCTCGTCAGTCGAGGAACTCGCGCAGCCTCCCGGCCACGGCGGGCTTACGCAGCTCGCGCAGCGTGTCCCGCTCGATCTGGCGAATGCGCTCACGAGTGAGCCCGAGCCGGTTGCCGACCTCGGCGAGCGTGTGCTGCTTTCCGTCAGCGAGACCGAAACGCAGCCGCATGACCTCGCGCTCACGCGGGTTCAGCGCGCCGAGGACGTTGTCGATCTCGTCCTGCATCGCGCCGTAGGACGCCGCGTCGGCCGGCGACGTCGCATCCGAGTCCTCGATGAAGTCGCCGAGCACGGAGTCGCCGTCGTCACCGACGGACGTCTCCAGGCTCACCGTGTCCTGCGCGTAACGGCGCAGCTCGACGACCTGCTCGATCGGCATGTCCAGCTCGAACGCGAGCTCCTCGTCCGTCGGCTCACGGCCGAGGGTCGAGACGAGCTGGCGCTGCAGCCGGGTGATCTTGTTGATCTGCTCGACCACGTGAACCGGGATACGGATCGTCCGGGCCTGGTCGGCCAGCGCGCGGCCGATGGCCTGGCGGATCCACCAGGTCGCGTAGGTCGAGAACTTGTAGCCCTTCGCGTAGTCGAACTTCTCGACCGCGCGGATGAGGCCCAGGTTGCCCTCCTGGACGAGGTCCAGCAGGGTCATGCCGCGGCCGCTGTACTTCTTCGCCACCGACACCACGAGGCGCAGGTTGGCGGAGACCAGCTGCTGCTTGGCGGCCTGGCCGTCGGTGACGAGCAGGCCCAGGTCACGGCGGAGGTCCTCAGCGAGGCCCTCGTCGGTCTCCAGCTTGTGCTCGGCGAACAGCCCCGCCTCGACGCGCTTGGAGAGCTCGACCTCCTGAGCGGCGTTGAGCAGCGGAACCTTGCCGATCTCGCGCAGGTACATGCGGACGAGGTCCGCCGTGCCGGCGTGGTCGGCGACGGTCCGGCCAGGCGTGGTGGCGCCGGCCGGGGCGCGCTCGCTTTCCTCTTCCTCTTCGACGAGGTCGATTCCAGCGGCGCCGAGACGTGCGATCAGCGCGGGCAGCAGCTCGACGCCGATGTCAGCGGCCTCAAGGGCCTCGCGAAGCTCGGCACGGCTGAGCTCCCCGGTCTCGCGACCACGGGCGATGAGCTCGGCGACAGCGGAGACGTCGAGCTCATCGAGCTCATCGGGGACCGCGGCGAGGGTGCGGCTTGGAGCGTTACGGACAGGAGAAGCGGAGCGACGGGGGCGCCGCGGACGCGGGCGTGACTCGTCGGTGCGCTCGGCTAGTTCCAGGGCAGGCAGCGTCATCAGTGGCAGATCCGATGGTCGGTGCGGGTGGGTCGTCTACTTCCTTGCACGTGGAGGTAACGACCGAAGAGGCGCAACCATTCCCGTGCAGGCACAGCCGGACGTCAGCGATCGCCGGGCCTACAGAGAAGTGTAGACCCCTGCCTTCGGGACGCTGAACCCGCTGTCGCGAAGACTACCTGGCAGATCGCGCGCTGTGGTGAGAACGAGCAACTATCTCGGCGACTTCCACGGTCAGTCCTCGACTGTCAGTGACAGTTCACAACGCAGCGTCGCCGTAACACCACTTTCGGGAGTTCGATCCAGAGATCGGCGTCACCTTCCGCGCGCCGCGACGAGGGTCCGCCACGCACGCCCTCCGCCCGCGAACACCATCCAACCAGCTGCGCCGACGTCACAGAGAGACGATCAGGCCACTGACAGACCGAGTCTGTACCCCCATGAGCGCCTCTTCACCCATCCGGAGCGCCGCCACCAGCGAGAGACGGATCACATCCGAACCACACGGCCGCCGCCGCGACGTGAGCCGATCCACAGGCAACCGGCCCGCCGTCGCCGGCGGATGTATTCCGGGTAACGACTCGCGACGCTCACGGACCGCATCGACCCTCGCTCCCCTGCGCCACCGAACCGCGACTTCTTCGCCCGGACGACGGAGTCGGCGCGCACCAGCCGGCCAGAAGCGGACCCTGACGTAGATCTTCCCGCAGCAAGACCGATGATCACTCTTGGTAACGACTCATGGTGTACAGCCCCGCCGCGAGGCGCGCCCACCACCGCACCCGGCACCTCGGCCACGCACGCCACCCCACACCCACCGCAGGAGCCCCGAACCTGGCGTTTTTGCTGATTCACCGGCGAACGACGCGCCCGATGCAACGCTTCGGTAGCCCCTGGGCAACCTTCTTCCACACCCCCGGCCGCGCCGGTGACCCCCACCAGACGAGCACGGGGTGTAACCGCTACTCTCACACGATGTCGGTTTCCCCGATGCCCGCGCAGTCCTCGTCCAGCCCGATCACGCCGGCCTCCGCGCGTGGCGCCTCCCCTGCCGCGGCGCCGCCGGAGACGCCGACCGGCCGCGCCGCCGACCACCCCACGGTGGGGGCGGCAGGCCCCAACCGGCCACTGGCGGACCCGGCCGGCAGCGGTGCCGTGCCCGCTGTCGACGTCCCCCGCCCAGCCGGCCCGGCCGACCCGGTCGATGTGATGCCCACCACTGTCGAGGCCGCCGGGTCCCCCGCCGGCACAACAGTGCCCGCGGCACCGTCAGCACCCGCCACGCCGCCGGCACCACCCGTGCCGTCGCCAGCCGGCGAGATTCCGCTGCCGGCCGACCTCGCCGCGTTGCGCGAGACGGCCGTCGGCGTCCTGCGCGCGAACGACCTCGGTGACATCACCCGCCCGTCGCCGACCCTCTACCCACACCAGTGGCTGTGGGACAGCTGCTTCATCGCCATCGGGCTGCGCCACCTCGACCCCGCGCGGGCCGCGGCCGAGCTGCTCTCCCTGCTGCGGGGCCAGTGGCCGGGCGGCATGATCCCGCACGTGATCTTCGCGGAGACGACCGACTACTACCATGCGGGCCCGCAGCGGTGGCGCTGCGACCGCGTGTGCACCACCGCGGGCGGGGTCCAGTCGACCGGGGTCACCCAGCCACCCATGATCGCCGAGGCGGCCGTCCGGGTCGGGGAGGCCATGACCCGCAACGAGCGGGTCGACTTCTACCGGCGCCTGGCACCCGGGCTGATCCGGTTCCACGAGTGGCTCTACCGCGAGCGCGACCCCGACGACAGCGGGCTGGTCGCGCTGGTCCACTCCTGGGAGTCGGGCATGGACAACACCCCGACCTGGATGGAGATGACCAAGCCGGTCGCCCCGCGCACGGTGCGGGCGCTGCGCCGGATCAACGGCGACGACGCGCTCGACGCGCTGCGCCGTGACTCCAAGGAGGTGCCGCCGGACGAGCGGCTGACCTCCGCGGACCTGTTCACGCTGTACCGGATCGTCCGCGAGCTGCGCCGCAGCCGCTACGACTTCCGCACCATCCGGGACACCTTCGTCCCACTGGTGCAGGACGTCGCCTTCAACGCGATCCTGATCCGCGCGAACGAGCACCTCGTGACGATCGCCGACGAGGCGGGTATCCCGATCCCCCGCTGGCTGTCCCGGTCGATGCGGCGCAGCCGCGCGGCCATGAACGAGCTGTGGTCGGACGGTCTCTACTTCAGCCGGGACTTCCGCACCGGCGAGCTCCTGCATCACCCCACCATCGCGAGCTTCCTGCCGCTCTACGCCGGCGTCGTCCCGGACGACCAGGTCGACGGCCTGGTCAAGACCCTCCTGTCGCCGCGGTACTGGGCGAGGTACGGCATCGCCAGCGTGCCGACCGACGACCCGGCTTTCCTGCCGCGCTGCTACTGGCAGGGCCCCGTCTGGGTCAACATGAACTGGCTGATCGCCGACGGGCTCGACCGTTACGGCCGCCGGGAGGCCGCCGACGCGATCCGCGCGAACACCGTCGAGGTGATCCGCGCGTCCGGATCGATGTTCGAGTACTACTCGCCGCTGGACGGCTCCGGCGCCGGCAGCAACCGCTTCTCCTGGACGTCGGCCCTGCTCATCGACATCCTCGCCACCCACCCGCAGGTGGGCCTGACCAGCGCGGACAGCACGAGGAATCCGTGACAGGAAGCCCGTGAAAACCGTGACAGAACTGCCGTGTAATCCGTGACCGGAGGCCCGACAGATTCGTAGTTGATGTAGCGATGTCGGCCTGACCACCCACCTCTGAGTCCCGTGCCCGGGAGCGGGGATGGCGTACACCGGGAAGGTCACCAGCGCCGAGTCGCTCGGGCGGATCCTGCGGCAGGCCCGCCTGCTGTCCGGGCTGAGCCAACGTGAGCTGGCCCGCCGGCTTGGCACCACGCAGAATTACGTCTGGGAACTGGAGGCCGGCAAGCGGTCCATCATGATGGACCGCCTCTTCGCCGCCATGCGTGCAACCGGCATGGAGCTGACCGCGACCGTCAGACACTCCCATGGCTGATCTGGCCGTGGAGCTGAAAATCCCGAACCCCGCGCTGCCGCTGCTGCCGGACAAGTTCTGAGAACCTTGGTCGCAAGGGAGCCCGTCGCAGAACCCCGAGCCTCGGACTTCCGCCGATGCCGCTGCTCCCGAGCAAGAAGTGAGGATTTCGGCTGCTGAAACAACCGAAATCCTCACTTCTTGTGGATTGCCAAGCAACCCTGCGTCCCGTTGGCGCGCCCCGCCGTGCTATGGCGCTACGGCGCAGCGTCAGCTGCAGCCGCTGGTGGAGCCGCACTGCTCGCAGACGTAGCAGCTGCCGGCCGGGCGCATGTTCACCCCGCAGGTGAAGCACAGCGGGGCGTCGACGGCGGTCTGCGCGGTGAGCGAGCCGCCCGGCATGGCCACGCGGAGCTCACGCGCCACCAGCTCCGGACCGGCGCCGGCCGCCGGACCGGCCAGGCCGCCCAGCCCGACCGGCGAGGTCGCCCCGGCCTGCGCGACCCGGCCGGTGCCCGATGCACCGGCACCAGCGCCCGCGGCGGGCGCTGGATCGCCTTCCACCGGTGCGGACGTCCGCAGCGCCTCGATGTCGACCTCGGGGTCCGCCGGGCCGGCGGCCGTGCCGGCGGACTGCTCGGACAGCTTCCTGGTCCGCTCGGAGGCGGACAGGATGCCGAGCTCCTCGCGCTGCTCCTCGGTCAGGTAGTCCAGCGCCAGCCGGCGGAACAGGTAGTCCATGATCGACTGGGCGATGCGCACGTCCGGGTCGTCGGTCATGCCGGCGGGGTCGAAGCGCATGTTGATGAACTTGCTGACGTAGGCCTCCAGCGGGACGCCGTACTGCAGCGCGATGGAGATCGCGATGGAGAAGGCGTCCATCACGCCGGCGAGCGTCGAGCCCTGCTTCGACATCTTGATGAAGACCTCGCCGAGGCCGTCATCCGGGTACGACCCGGCGGTCATGTAGCCCTCGGCGCCGCCGACGGTGAACGAGACGGTCTGCGACGGGCGCTTCTTGGGCAGCCGACGCCGGACCGGGCGGTGCTCGCCGGGGCCGGCGGGCCACTGCGGGAGCCCGGCCGCGGTGACCCCTGCGGGTGCCGCAGCCGCGGCACCCGCGAGCGCGGCGTCGGCCGCGGCGGCCACACTGGCGGCCACGCCGGCGGCCGCCTCGGCGTCCCGCTTCGCGCCCTTCACATCGGTCAGCGGCTGGCCGACCTTGCAGTTGTCCCGGTAGATCGCCAGTGCCTTGAGCCCGAGCCGCCAGCCTTCGAGGTAGATCTCCTCGACGTCGGCGACCGTGGCGGTCGACGGCATGTTCACCGTCTTGGAGATCGCCCCGGACAGGAACGGCTGGACCGCCGCCATCATCCGGACATGCCCCATCGGGCTGATCGCGCGGTCACCGATCGCGCAGTCGAAGACCTCGTAGTGCTCCGGACGCAGGCCGGGGGCGTCGACGACATGGCCGTGCTCGGCGATGAACTCGACGATCGCCTCGGTCGTCTCCTCCGGGTAGCCCAGCGCCCGCAGCGCCGCCGGCACCGTCTGGTTCACGATCTTCATGCTGGCGCCGCCGACCAGCTTCTTCATCTTCACCAGGGCCAGGTCGGGCTCGATCCCGGTGGTGTCGCAGTCCATCGCCAGCCCGATGGTCCCGGTCGGGGCGAGCAGGCTGACCTGCGCGTTACGCCAGCCGTTCTTCTCCCCCACCGACAGCGCCCGCTCCCACTCCTTCGAGGCGGCCGCGATCAGCCGGGCGTCCTCGGTGTGGACGGCGCGGACCGCGTCGTTCGCCGCCGCGTGCTTGCGCACGACGCGGCGGTGCGCGTCGGCGTTGCGGGCGAAGCCGTCGTACGCCCCGACGGTTCCGGCGAGCTCCGCCGAGCGGCGGTAGGCCGTCGCCGTCATCAGCGAGGTGATCGCCGCGGCGAGCGAGCGCCCGCCCTCGGAGTCGTAGGCCCGGGCACTCGCCATGAGCAGCGCGCCCAGGTTGGCGTAGCCGATGCCGAGCTGGCGGTAGGCCCGGGTCACCGTGGTGATCTCGGGGGTCGGGAAGTCCGCGAAGCAGATCGAGATGTCCATCGCGGTGATGATCAGTTCGACCGACGCGACGAACGCCTCGGCGTCGAAGGTGCGATCCGGCCGCAGGAACTTCATCAGGTTCAGCGACGCCAGGTTGCAGCTGGAGTTGTCCAGGTGGACGTACTCCGAGCACGGGTTCGACGCGGAGATCCGCCCGGACTCGGGGCAGGTGTGCCAGTCGTTGATCGTCCCGTCGTACTGGATGCCAGGGTCGGCGCATTCCCAGGCCGCCTGGGCGATCGTGGTGAACAGCCCACGGGCGTCCACCGACTCGATCACCCGGTTGTCCAGCCGGGCGCGCAGGTCGAAGGACGTCCCGTCGACGACGGCCCGCATGAACTCGTCGTTGACCCGGACCGAGTTGTTGGCGTTCTGGTACTGCACCGAGGCGATGTCACGGCCGCCGAGATCCATGTCGAACCCGGCGTCACGCAGGGCACGGATCTTGTCTTCTTCCCGTGCCTTCGTCTCGACGAACTCGACGATGTCGGGGTGGTCGACGTCGAGCACGACCATCTTCGCCGCGCGGCGGGTCGCGCCGCCCGACTTGATGGTGCCTGCCGAGGCGTCGGCGCCACGCATGAAGCTGACCGGGCCGGACGCCGTTCCGCCGGAGGAGAGCAGTTCCTTCGACGACCGGATCCGGGAGAGGTTCAGGCCGGCACCGGACCCGCCCTTGAAGATCAGCCCCTCCTCCCGGTACCAGTTGAGAATCGACTCCATGGTGTCGTCGACGGCGAGGATGAAGCAGGCCGAGACCTGCTGGGGCGCCGAGGTCCCGACGTTGAACCAGACCGGGGAGTTGAAGCTGAACACCTGGTGCAGCAGCATCCAGGTGAGCTCGTGCTCGAAGGTCTCGGCGTCGTCCTCGGAGGCGAAGTAGCCGTTCTCGCGGCCGGCCACTGCGTAGCGGTGCACGACCCGGTCGATGAGCTGGCGCAGCGACGACTCGCGCTCGGCCGAGCCGAGCGCGCCGCGGAAGTACTTGCTGGCAACGATGTTGGAGGCGTTCACCGACCAGGCGGCCGGGAACTCCACCCCGCGCTGCTCGAAGTTGACTGAACCGTCACGCCAGTTCGTCATGACGACGTCCCGGGTCTCCCACTCCACCTCGTCGTAGGGGTGGACGCCGGGCGTGGTTCGAACCCGCCGGATCTTCAGGCCAGCCACCTTCGCGGCCGATCTGCTGCCCTTGCCGCGGGTCTCGGTCATGGCACTCCTCGTGTTCGCTTTCGACAGGTTCAACAGCGGCGGCCGGGGTTACCTGCCCGATGAGCCCGGTCCATGCCGGCTCGGCGCTCGCCGGGCAGCTGACCCCGCCGTTGGGTGGCACGGCGAAATGACCGGATCAGCCTCGTTGCCGATCGGTCCGACGTGCTTTGGGATCTGTGGCGGCGCAGGCGACCACGCCGTCGGTGCGCGATGCGGTGACGGCTGTGGTGGCGCAGGCGACCGCCGAATGCGGTGGTTCGTGGCGGTGGTGGCGCGATGTGGCGCGGCGGTCAGGGCGCGATCACGGTGCTGTGGTCAGTCGCGGTGGTCAGTCCGCGGTGGTTCAGTGCGGTGCGGTTGCCGGTGCGGTTGTCAGTGATACGCCCGGTGGCGGGGATGCCCCGGCTTCCTGGGCCGCCCCACACCCGACCCGGCCTGGCGGAAGCCGCATCCGGCCCCCTCAGGGGCCCGCGGCCGCGCGCAGGCCCGGCGCGGCGGCGAGGTGCGGCCCGCGGGTGAGCCCGGCGGCGCCCAGCTCCGGGGCGGCGGCCCGGGACGACTCCGCCGGCGGGGCGCCACCGGCATCGGAGCCCTGCCCCGCGTCGGCACGAAGCGCCGCGATCGCCACCTCGAAGTCGGCGAGCGACTCGAAGGCCAGATAGACCGAGGCGAACCGAAGGTAGGCAACCTCGTCCAGCTCCCGGAGCGGGCCGAGTATCGCCCGGCCGACGTCCTCGGCAGCCACCTCCGCGGAGCCGGAGGAACGCACCGTCTCCTCGACCCGCTCGGCCAGCAGGGCGAGATCGTCCGACCGGACCGGGCGCCCCTGGCAGGCCTTGCGCACGCCCACGATCACCTTGGCCCGGCTGAACGGCTCGGTGGCACCGCTACGCTTGCGCACCCGCAACGAAGCTTCCTCCATCGTCGTGAACCGGCGCCCACACTCCGAGCACGCTCTGCGCCGCCGGATCGCGGCGCCTTCCTCGGCCTCCCTGCTGTCGACGACACGGCTGTCGGAATGGCGGCAGAAGGGACAGCGCACGACACACTCCTCTCCGCTCCGGGCGGCTTGGCTGCCACACGCGGAGCGCGCCCCAGCAGGTGCCCACATGCCACCGGCCGACCACCCTCCAGGGGTGGCCAACTGACAACCTGTGGATATCGATGCACAACCTGTGGACGACTTACGGTGCTGTAACTACAAGATGTTGTGTTCACCGTAGCGCACGCACCCGACAGGTCCGACACCGGCCCTCCGGCGTGTCGCTGCCGCGGGGCCGCCGCCACTCCATCGGCAGCCGATCCCGCCCGGCGGCCGGCCGTCGGCAGGGCCACCGTCAGGGCAGGCAGAGCGGCTGGCCGGGAACGAGGTCCACGGTGGGCAGATCGTTCAGAGACATGAGCCGACGAACAACCGCACGGGTGTCGGCCTCGGGGTCGATCCCGCGCGCCACCTCCCAGAGCGTCTCGCCCGGGCGCACCACGTGGGCCTGGCAGTCCACCGGGGTGGCCGTGAACGCCTGCGACGCGGTGACCAACGCCAGCGAGAGCACCAGCGCGCCGGACAGGCACGCGAGCGCCGCGAACACGAGCCTGCCGCGCCGGGTCAGCCTCAGCGGAGGCTGTTGCCGCGGGCGGCGTCGCGAGCCTGGGCGGGGCCGTTGCGAGCCTGGGGACAGGGCTCGCGAGCTCGGAGACGAGCTGCGCCGCAGACTCGGCCACCGGCGCCGTGGTCTCGTCCGTAGCCTCTGGCCGCCGGGCGGCGGCAACGCGTACCCGACGGCGCGGGCACGCCATTCCAGCCCAGGCATCTCGATGACCTGGGCCTCGACGCGCTCGACCGCCACCGAGGACGGCTGCGCGCCGCACGGACCCGCCGCGGGCGAAGGACCACTGCCGAGACAACGAGAAGGGGCCGAGCGATGCGCCGGCCGCCGATCACCACCACGCACGGCCCTGCCCCGCACCGCCTGGCCGCGCACCACGACGCCGCTGACCGCCGCACCACGGCGAGTACGAGGACGCGGACGCGCGCGACCACCATGGCCGCCTCCCGCCGGCACACCTCCTCCGACGGCCGCGGACCGCCGCGCCGCGCCGACGCGGAACACCCGACACCCAGTACCGGCTCCCCCGCCGCGCGCCCTGTCGCCATCCGCGATGTCAACATCGCCAGCAGCCACGCCAACGTCGCCGGCGGCCGAGTGAAGGTCACGGTCGGCCGCATCAGCATCGACAATGGCGATATCGACAATGGCAACGTCGGTCACGTCGGCATCAGCCAGACCGGCGGGGGAAAGATCAGGGTCGGCCGGATCAGCGTCGGCCGGATCAGCGTCGGCCATGTCAACCTCCCAGGCGCGAGCATCCGCTCGATCGAACACCTGAGCGATTCTTACACGGCCGCCACGCACACTTCCCCCGACACGCTCGAACAGACGTTTGAGATTCGGCGACCGGCCGACTACCGTCAAGGACGATCAGTTGTGGACGATCGTGCGAGAAGAAGCGAGCACGGAAAATCCACCCGAACCGGTCAGAAGCTACTAATAGGACAAAGTGGTAGATCGACCGGGTGGCCCGCCGGATGCGGAACCGCCGAGCCCCCGGTCGCGGAGAAGCCGGTAGCGGGCGAAGCCCCGCCGCCGGATGCATCGACAGGGAGAGCGGTAGGCGATGACCAGCCAGGCACGGGGTACCCGCCGAGGCGACGCCCGCGGCAATGTCCGGGATCTTCCCGACAGCCCCGCGGACGCCTCAGGCCTCACGCAACGACAGAAGGGGATTCTCGAGGTCATCCGCGCCGCGGTGGAGCAGCGCGGCTATCCGCCGAGCGTCCGCGAGATCGGCGAGGCTGTCGGCCTGACCAGCACCAGCAGCGTCGCGCACCAGCTCAAGGTGCTCCAGGAGAAGGGCTTCCTGCGGCGCGACCCGAACCGGCCGCGGGCCATGGAAGTGCTGCCGATCGGCGGCCAGAAGGCGGGCGCCCGGCTGCGCTCCGCAGGCGGCAGGCCGGCGGAGGTGGGTGGTGCCGTCGCGGCCGAGGCCGGCACCCCGACCTACGTTCCGCTCATCGGGCGAATCGCGGCCGGCGGGCCGATCCTCGCGGAGCAGGCCGTCGAGGACGTCTACCCGCTCCCGCGGGAGATCGTCGGCGAGGGCACGCTGTTTCTGCTCAAGGTGGTCGGGCAGTCGATGATCAATGCGGCGATCTGCGACGGTGACTACGTCGTCGTCCGCCAGCAGCCGGTCGCCGACAACGGCGAGATCGTCGCAGCCATGATCGACGGCGAGGCGACGGTCAAGCGCTTCCGCCAGCGCGACGGCCGGGTGTGGTTGGCGCCGGAGAACCCCGCGTTCTCCGACATCCCGGCCGAGGACGCGACCATCCTCGGCCGGATCGTCGCCGTGATGCGCCGGGTCTGACCCGAATGCGACCCCAGGGGGCGCTGACCCCCTGGGGAGAGCCGGCCATAGAGCCAGCCGCCATGCCGAGCCAGGCGGCGGCCCTGGCTCGGCTGCCCGCCGGCTCGGTCGCCCGCCGGCTCGGTCATCTCCGAAGCGGGGTCGGCTCCGAAGCGGTCAGCTCCGAAGGGCTCCAGCGACCCTGAAGGGCTCCAGCTCGGCGGCAAGGCTCACCGGCACCCGGGCCGCCACCGCCGTGCCCGCGCCGGTGTGCTCGACGCTCAGCACCTCGCCGTCGCGGTGGATCCGGGAGACGAGATCACCACGGGTGTAGGGCACCAGCAGCGACATCTCGATCTCCGGGTGCGGTATCCGCTCCGATAGGGCGTCGACCAGCTCCGCCAGGCCCGTTCCGGACCGCGCCGAGACGAAGATGGCGTCCGGAACCGCCTTGCGCAGCACCGCCAACGTCGTCGGATCGACCGCGTCGACCTTGTTGACGACCACGAGCTCGGGAACCCCGGCCGCGTCGATCTCGGCGAGCACCTCACGGACCGCCGTGATCTGCCCCATCGGGTCCGGCGCCGAACCGTCGACGACGTGCAGGACGAGATCCGCGTCCACGACCTCCTCCAACGTCGACCGGAACGCCTCGACGATCTGGTGCGGCAGATGCCGGACGAAACCGACGGTGTCGGCCAGGGTGAACACCCGCCCGTCGGGCAGGGTCGCCCGCCGCACGGTCGGGTCGAGGGTCGCGAACAGGGCGTCCTCGACGAGCACACCGGCTCCGGTCAGACGGTTGAGCAGCGAGGACTTCCCGGCGTTGGTGTACCCGGCGATCGCGACCGCCGGCACGGCACCCCGCCGCCGCGACGAGCGCTTCGTCTCCCGGACGGTGGCCATCGCGGCCAGCTCGCGCCGCAGCTTGGCCATCCGTGTGCGCAGCCGCCGCCGATCGGTCTCGATCTTCGTCTCACCAGGACCGCGGGTACCGATGGGCGCCCGGCCACCGCTGCTGGCGGCGGCCCGGGACATCGACTCACCCCAGCCACGCAGCCTCGGAAGCATGTACTGGAGCTGAGCCAGCTCCACCTGGGCCTTGCCCTCCCGGGACGTCGCATGCTGGGCGAAGATGTCGAGAATGAGCGCCGTCCGGTCGATCACCTTGACCTTGACGACCTCTTCGAGCTGACGCAGCTGCCCGGGGGTCAGCTCACCGTCGCAGATCACCGTGTCCGCACCGGTCGACGCGACGACCTCCGCGAGCTCGCGGGCCTTGCCGGAGCCGACGAAGGTTGCCGTGTCCGGCCGGTCGCGGCGCTGCACGAGCGCGTCCAGCACCATGGAGCCTGCGGTGGTGGCGAGGGCCGCGAGCTCCGTCATCGACGCCTCGGCCTCCAGGAGGGTCCCAGAGGTCCACACACCGATCAGCACCACCCGCTCCAGTCGGAGCTGGCGGTACTCGACCTCGGTGACGTCCTCGAGCTCGGTGGTGAGACCCGGGATGCGGCGCAGCGCGCCACGCTCCTCCAGGTCGAAGCCGTCGCCCTGTTCGTCGAAGAAGGAGAACCCCTCGTCGTCGCCGAGGAGGACCACGCCCCCGTCGTCGCCGTCGAAGCTCGGGCTCAGGTCTGGGTTCGGGTACCGGGTGGACGCCATGGCGGCGTCAGCGGGAAGACTCATACCATCCGTTCTCAACGCGGCACGGTGACCGTTGCATTCCGCCCGCCCCGTTCGGGAGCGGGCCGGTGCCGCTGTACCCGGGCTCGGTGCCCCGGCGCAGCGGAACCTCCGCAGCCCCAGGGTGACACGCCGCTGCCGCGACCGCGAGCCGTTTATCGGCCCGGCGCCCGGTAAGAACGGCCCTGTCGGTCAGCTCCGGCCGGTCCCGGCGGGAACCAGTGCCTGTGCACCGGCAGCCGCAGTACCAGAGGCGACCCCGGTGGCCTGGCGGATCCATTCGGGACGAAGGACACCGTCAGACACAAGAACGGCGGGACCGCGCAGAATGACGGTCGTCTCCCGCCAGTCGACGGTCAGGCGCCCGCCGGGAAGATCGACCAGCACCTCGGACGGCGGCGTACCGCCCACCCGCGCAGCCCACGCGACCGCCACCGCGCACGCCCCGGTGCCGCAGGAGGCCGTCTCGCCGACGCCGCGTTCGAAGACCCGCATCGCGACGCCATCCGCACTCGGCACGACGACCTCGACGTTCACCCCGTCGGGGAAGGCCTCGGCAGGGAAGACGGGAACGCCCAGGTCCAGGCGCGCCAGCTCGGACGGCCCCAGGTCGTCGGCGAAGCAGACCGCGTGCGGGTTGCCCATCGAAACGCCGACCGCGGCGAACTCGCGGCCGACCACGGTGACCGGCACGGTGCCCGAGGCGAACTCCGGCGGGCCCATGTCCACGCTCACGTCGCCTGCCGGCGGCACGTCGACGGAACGCAGGCCAGCCCGGGTGGCGATCACGAGGCTGCCGGGCATCTCGTAGCCGGCGTCCACCAGATACCGCGCGAAGACCCGGACTCCGTTGCCGCACATCTCGGCGATGGAGCCGTCGGCGTTGCGGTAGTCCATGAACCAGCGGGCAGCACCTAGGTAGGCCGCCGCCGCGGGCTCCGCGGCGACGAGGACCACCCGCAGCACCCCGTCGGCACCGACCCCTGTTCCGCGGTGGCAGATCGCGCGCACCAGCTGTACCGACAGGTCGAGATCACCGTCAGCATCCGGAAGGATGACGAAGTCGTTGCCTGTCCCGTGTCCCTTGACGTACCGCACGCGGCGATCGTACGGCCCCGGGCACCTCATCCGGCCGTGGCCGCCCGAGAGCGGTCGCCACGTCCGGAACTGCCGGGACGTCCGTTCTGCGAGTCCTGGCACGCCCTGGCCGGGTCGCGTGGCGGTGCCGCGGGCGGCGGGCCCGCGTGCGTCCGCCGGCCCGCATGACCGTTTCCCGGGCCCGCCCTGTTCGCAGCGTTGCCGGAGCTGGCCGAGCTGCCGGAGTAGGCCCAGCTGCCGGAGTAGGCCGAGTCGGCGGAGTAGGCCGAGTCTGCGGAGTAGGCCGAGTCGGCTGAGCTGGCTGAGCTCGAAGGATTCGACGGCTCGCCGGTCGGACGACGGGTGCCGACGCCCTCCCGGGAGTCCGTCCACGGCTTGTACCAACGGTCCGGCCGACCCCGGCCGAGCGCGATCATCCGGGCGTCCTCGACCGGAACGGGCGGGCAGAACAGCGGACCGCAGACCCGGTCGCATTCCGTCCGCCCCACGGCGGCCGCCAGCGCCGCGGTGTCGACGTCCTCGGCGACCACGACCATGCGGCGGCGGTGCGCGATCTGGAGCATGGACGCGAAAACCGCCTGCCCCTCCAGGTCGCGGATAGTCGCCCGCAGGAAGCGCCCATCGATCCGCACGAGGTCCAGCGGCAGCTTGTCGAGCGTCGCCACCGACGCGGACCAGGTACCGAACGAGTCGACGCCGACCGCGACGCCCAACTCGCGCAGCCGCCCGAGCAGGTGGGGCAGGCCCGGCGGCGCGAAGGCCAGCGTGTTCTCGGTGAACTGCAGCCCGATCGCCCCGGGTGACAGCGACCGCCCGAGGACCAGCCGCTCGATCTCGTCGAAGAAGTCCGGCCGGCCGAGCTGGGAGCTGTCGACCCGCACCCACAGCCGGGGCGGGCGGACCCCGGTTCCCGCCGCCATGCGATGCCAGGTGCGCGCCTCGGTGACCGCCATCCGCAGCACCCACTGGTGGACCTGGCCGACCAGCCCCGCGGCCGCCGCGACCGGCATGAAGTCCGCCGGGCCCAGCAGGCCCAGCTCGGGATGCGCCCAGCGGGGGTACGCCCGCATGCCGGGCACGGAGCCGCTGCGCAGGTCGACATCGGGCTGGTAATGCAGGCGCAGCGTGCCGTCGTCGAACGAGGCGTACAGCGAGGGAACCAGGCCGATGTCGAGCACGGTCACGTCAGACTCCAGACGCCGTGTTCCAGACGCCTCGGCAGGAGGCCGACCACCCGTCAGAGCGAGCCGACCAGACGTCGCACCTCGGCGAGATCCGGAGAGTCGAACCAGGATATCCGCCGATCTCGCCGGAACCACGACCGTTGCCGCCTGGCGAAACGCCTGGTGGCAACGGTCGTGGCCGCCTTGGCCTCGGCCATGGAGCCCATCGCCCCGTCGAGCGCGGCCAGGACCTGCGCGTAGCCGAGGGCCCGCGAGGCCGTGCGTCCGTCCCGCAGGCCCTGTGCGGCCAGCCCTTCGACCTCCTCGACCAACCCGGCGCGCCACATCAGCTCGACGCGGCGTTCGATCCGCTCGTCGAGGTCAGGGCGATCGAGACCCACCTGGATCACGTCGTAGATCGAGCTGTGTTCCGGAAGGGTGGCCACGAAGGTGCCGGTCAGCTCGACGACCTCCAGCGCCCGGACGATGCGGCGCCCGTTGCTGGGCAGGATCGCCTCCGCCGCGTCGGGGGCCAGCGCCGCGAGACGGGCGTGCAGGGGCCCCGGCCCGACCTCGGCCAGCTCCCGTTCGAGCCGCGCGCGCACCGCCGGATCCGTCCCGGGAAAGGCTAGGTCGTCCAGTACCGCGCGCACGTACAGGCCCGAGCCGCCGACGAGGACCGGAAGCCGGCCCGCCGCGAGCAGTCCGTCGATGACGGCCCGTGCGTCGCGCTGATAGCTGGCGACGTCCGCCGTCCGGCTCACGTCCCACACGTCGAGCAGGTGGTGCGGGATCCCGCGGCGCTCCTCGACCGGGATCTTTGCCGTGCCGATGTCCATTCCCCGGTAGAGCTGCATCGAGTCGGCGTTGACGATCTCCCCGCCGAGCTCCAGGGCGATCTCGACGGCCCAGTCGCTCTTCCCCACGCCGGTCGGGCCCACCACCGCGACGACGGGGCCACGGCGTTCGTTCAATGGCCGCTTCGCTCCCACCCGACGACAAGGTAGCCGACGCCGAACGGCGCGTCGTCGTAGCGGACCTCGCTGTGCCAGGACCGCGCCGGATCCGTCGGCGTCGCCCGGCGCAGGGCACCCGCGAGAACCTGCCAGGACGCCCGGCCGGGTGCGAGGAGATCCCTGGACAGCTCGGGGTCGAGGGCGAGCAGGGCGTCGACGTCGAGGGCCGCGAGCGCCGCGGCGACCGACGCGTCGTGGGCGTCGGCGCGCGGGTCGAGACTGCCGGGCGCCTTGACCGTGCGGCGGGCGCTGGCATCTCCCATGATCAGAAGAGCGAGCCGCGATCCGTCCGCCGCCGCGGCGTCGACGAGGCCGGCCCCCAGCTCAGCCGCCGCGGCCGGAGTCGTCGTGGCGGGCACGCCGCGGGCCGCACAGGGCCCTGCCCACCCCGCCTCGCCCAGCAGCCAGGCGCCGATCGTCAGCGAGAGCGGGAGGCGCCGCCTCGAGCTCACGCCCGCGCCTGCGGCCGAGGCCGTGGTCTTCACCGTGGTCTTCGCTGTCGCCGGCCGGGCGAGCGGAAAGGTCAGATCGACCCCGAAACCGGCGAGTGAGCCGACGGACGTCTCGTCATAGACCGCCTCCGTCGCGTCGTCTCCGACCAGCACGATCCGATCCGGCTCCAGCGCGCACAACCGGCGCACCGCCGCCAGGGCCTGATCCCGGACGTCGATCGGGTCCCTGCCGGCGACCTGCGGGACGAGCAGCGGCGGGTGCGGGCAGACGGCCGCGGCGAGCAGCGTCACCGCGCGGCGGGCCCGGTACGCAGGGTCGGCATCCCCAGCGAGACGGCGGGCTGCCCTGAGCCCGCGGACACCGGCCCGGCCGGCGACAGAACCTCCGTGCCAGCCTCGGAGTCGGCCTCGGAACCGCGCGCTCTGGCGGCCTCCCAGGCATCGCCGGCGGTGGTCCGCCGGTGGCTGTGCAGCGGGCCGTCGGCGGTGAGGTGGTGCGGGGCACCCCTGGTCACCACGGTCTCGATCACGTCGCCCGGGCGCACGACACCGTCCTGGGCGTGCGGACCGGTCACCAGAAGATGGACGAGCCGGCCGTCTCGCGCCCGGCCGGAGAGCCGGCCGGTCTCGGAGTCCTTCCGGCCCTCGCCCTCGGAGACGAGGATCTCGACCCGGCGCCCGACCTGCGCGCGGTTCTCCGCCCAGGACATCTCGTCCTGCAGGCTCGCGAGCCGCTCGTAGCGCTCGGAAACGACCGCGGGGTCGACGGCGCCGTCCATCTCGGCGGCCGGTGTGCCCGGCCGGGGCGAGTACTTGAAGGTGAACGCCCCGGCGAAACGAGCAGCGCGGACGACGTCGAGGGTGTCGGCGAAGTCCTCCTCGGTCTCGCCGGGGAAGCCCACGATGATGTCGGTCGTGATCGCCGCGTGGGGAATGGCCTCGCGCACCCGCTCGACGATTCCCAGAAAGCGCTCGCGGCGGTAGCTGCGCCGCATCCGCCGCAGCACCGCGTCGGACCCGGACTGCAGCGGCATGTGCAGCTGTGGGCACACGTTCGGGGTCTGCGCCATCGCCTCGATGACGTCGTCGGTGAAGTCGCGGGGATGCGGCGAGGTGAAGCGCACCCGCTCCAGGCCCTCGATGTTGCCGCAGGCGCGCAGCAGCCTCGCGAAAGCCCCCGGGTCGCCGAGTGACCGCCCGTAGGAGTTCACGTTCTGGCCGAGCAGGGTGATCTCGAGCGCGCCCTCCGCCACCAGCGCCTCGACCTCCGCGAGCACGTCACCGGGGCGCCGGTCACGCTCA
>NZ_ADGX01000084.1 GCF_000177675.1 Parafrankia sp. EUN1f | reverse complement strand
CCGCCTCGAGGAGCAGGTCGAAGCCCATTTTGGCGAGCACCCGGACGCTGAGGTCCTGCTGTCCCAGCCCGGCCTGGGCACGGTCCTCGCTGCCCGGGTGCTCGCCGAGTTCGGGGACGACCCGAAGCGCTACACCGACGCCAAAGCCCGCCGCAACTACGCCGGCACCAGCCCGATCACCCGCGCCTCAGGCCGCAAGACCGTGGTCATGGCCCGCTACGCCCGCAACAACCGGCTCGCCGACGCCCTGCACCAGCAGGCCTTCTGCGCCCTGAACGCCTCGCCCGGCGCCCGTGCCTACTACGACACCGTCCGCGGACGCGGCAAGTCCCACCACGCCGCCCTCCGCCAGCTCGGCAACCGCCTGGTCGGCATCCTCCATGGCTGCCTCAAGACCCATACCCCCTACGACGAGGCAACCGCCTGGCCGCGGAACGTCACGCTCGCACCCGCCCCTTGACATCCAAAAACATGGGATGTCTGACCTCTGACCTCCGACCACTGATCGCCTGACCGCCCGGCCGGCCCGGGTCACCCGGCGCCGGCCACGGGTGACCCGGGCCAGCGCCGGGCGCGCCAGGCACACCGGCCGGCAGGCGTCAGGCGTCCGCGTCGTCAGGCGGTGCTGCCGAAGAGGCGAGGCAGCGTCCCCTCGTGTGCGGTCCGCAGCTCGTCCAGCGAAATGGTGAACTGGCCGGCGACCTCGAGGTCGGCAGCAGCCGTCACGGCGCCGATCGGCCGCCACGGCAGTCCATGTGAGGCGCACAGGGCCGCGAGCCGATCCAGGTCGGCGGCGGCGATGGTCACGACCGCGCGCCCGGCCGACTCGCTGAACAGCTCGACAAACGGGTCGGCGTCCGCTGGGAGCTCGAGGCGCGCGCCGTGCGCGCCGCGCAGGCAGGACTCGACCAGGGCCTGCGCCAACCCGCCCTCGGAGAGGTCGTGCGCCGCGGTGAACAGGCCGTCGCGCCCGCCGGCGACGAGTACCTCGGCGAGCGACTTCTCCTGGGCCAGGTCGACGGCCGGTGGCGTACCGCCGAGGTGACCGTGGGTGACCCAGGCCCACTCGGAGCCGCCGAGCTCGTCCCGTGTCTCACCCAGCAGGACGACGGTGTCGCCCGCGCCGGTGAAGGCCATGGCGGTGCGGCGGCTCACGTCCGGCAGCAGACCGAGCACGCCGACGACCGGGGTCGGATGGATCGGAGTCGCCCCGGTCTGGTTGTAGAAGGAGACGTTGCCGCCGGTGACCGGTAGGCCCAGGCGCCGGCACGCCTCGGCGAGGCCCGCGCAGGCCTGGGCGAACTGCCACATGACCTCCGGGTCCTCGGGCGAGCCGAAGTTCAGGCAGTTGGTCACCGCGATCGGCTCGGCGCCGACGGCGGCGACGTTGCGGCACGCCTCGGCGAGGGCGAGCTGGGCGCCGGCGAACGGGTCCAGCCGGGCGTAGCGGCCGTTGCCGTCGGTGGCCAGCGCGATGCCGAGCCCGGAGGCTGACAGCCGCAGCACGCCTGCGTCCTCGGGCTGGGCCAGCACCGTGTTGGCCTGTACATACCGGTCGTACTGCTCGGTCACCCAGGCCCGTGAGCACAGGTTCGGCGAGGCGACCATGCGCAGCAGCGTCTCCCGCAGCTCGGCGCCTGTTCCGGGACGTACCAGGGCAGTCGGTGCGTCCGCGTGCAGCAGGTCCAGATCGGCCGGGCGGCGCAGCGGGCGCTCGTAGACGGGCCCGTCGTCGGCCAGCGAGCCGGGCGGGACGTCCACCACGACCTCGCCGTGCCAGCGGACGACGAGGCGACCGCTGTCGGTCACCGTGCCGATCCGGGTGGCGTGCACGCCCCAGCGCTCGGCCAGAGCCAGCACCTCGGGCAGCACGTCGGGGGTGACGACGGCCAGCATCCGCTCCTGCGACTCGCTGGCCAGCACCTCATGGGCCTCCATCGACGCCTCGCGCAGCGGGACGAGGTCGAGGTCGACGTCCATGCCGCCGGGCTGGCCGGTCGCGATGCCGGCGGCCGTCGTCTCGGTGAGCGCGCAGGTGAGGCCGGCCCCCCCGAGGTCCTGGATGCCGACGACCAGCCCGCGGTCGAAGAGCTCCAGGCAGCACTCGATGAGGATCTTCTCGATGAACGGGTCGCCGACCTGCACCGACGGGCGCCGGGCCGGGCCACCCTCCGCGTCGAACGTCGCGGACGCCAGGACGGACACCCCGCCGATGCCGTCCCGACCCGTCTTCGCGCCGAGCAGGACCACGGCGTTGCCTACACCGGTGGCCGCGGAGGTCTGCACCCGGCCGACCGGCATTACGCCCACGCACAGCGCATTGACCAGCGGGTTACCCGCGTAGACCGGATCGAAGACGACCTCGCCGCCGATGTTCGGCAGGCCCAGGCAGTTGCCGTAGCCGCCGATTCCGGCGACCACACCGGGCAGCACCCGGGAGGTGTCGGGGGCGTCCGCGGCACCGAAGCGGAGCGGGTCGAGGACGCCGATCGGCCGGGCCCCCATGGTCAGGATGTCGCGGACGATGCCACCGACACCGGTGGCCGCTCCCTGGTAGGGCTCCACGAAGCTGGGATGGTTGTGTGACTCGACCTTGAAGGTGACGGCCAGGCCCTCGCCGACGTCCACGACACCCGCGTTCTCGCCCATCCCGACCAGGAGCCGGTCGGTGGCCGGGGTGTCCCGGAACTGGCGCAGATGCACCTTGGAGGACTTGTAGGAGCAGTGCTCGCTCCACATCACCGAATACATGGCCAGTTCGGCGTCGGTCGGGACCCGGCCGAGGGTCGCGACGATCCGTTCGTACTCGTCGTCGGTGAGGCCGAGCTCGCGGTAGGGCTGGCTGGTGGTGGGGGCGGAGGGTGTTCCGGTCACCGCCCCATCCTGGCGGATCCGCGGGCGCAGGGTGTCGGCGACGCCCGTGCCGTCCGCTTCGGTGACCGGGGTCAGCCCTCGAGCAGGCCCTTGTCGGAGAGGTAGTCGCGGGCGACGTCCTCGGTCTTCTGCTGCTCGGCGTCCACCTTCTTGTTGAGCTCAGCCAGATCCGCCGTGGTGAGCACCGGTGCCAGCGCGTTCAGTGCGGACGTTATCTGCGGGGTGAGTGAGGCCGAGTTCACAATGGGCACCAGATTGTCGGCGTTCTGGAGCTTCTTGTCATCCGTGAGCACGACCAGGCCGTAGTCGGTGACCGTCGCGTCGGTGGTGAGCACCAGCCCGAGCTGCGCCTCGTCGTCCCGAACGGCGGCCTTGGTCTGCCTGGTCGCGACCCCGGTCTCGAGGATTCCGGTGATCTCGATTCCGTACACCTTCTCCAGGCCGGGCGCGCAGAACGGGCGGTTCACGCATTCGGCACCTGCCGCGAGCTCGACGGCGAGCCCGCTCGCCCCGAGGTCGGACAGCGTCTTCAGGTTGTGCTCCTCGGCGAACGAACGGCTCACCGCGAAGGCGTTCTGGTCGACGGCGTCGGCCGGTTCGAGGACGCTCAGCCCCCGCGCCGCCGCGAGCGTGCGGAGCCTGGCCAGCGCGGCGTCCAGATCGGACGCGGTGTCGGGCTGGAGATCGCCGCCGTTGCCCTGGGAGCTGAGGAGGTTGGCATAGGTGGCGACATACTGCGGCATCGCGTCGATCTCGCCGCTCTCGAGAGCGGACTGGCCGTCCTCCGTGGTCGACAGGGAGGTCCGTTCGACCTGGTAGCCGGCCTGGTGGAGCAGTTCGCCGTACATGTCGGCGAGGATCGTGCTCTCGGTGAACCCGGCGTCCGCGACCGTGAGCGAGCCGAGGCCACCGCCTTCGGGCTCCTCGCCGCCACCGCAGGCGACGACCGCCGCCAGCGTCAGGGCGAGCAGCGCCGCCGCCACCGAGTTCCGTCGCGCCGAGCGCCGTCTCATCGAGCCCTGTCCCACCGAGGTCAGAGCGCCGCGCGAAGCAGGCCACCCAGCACGGAGGTGAACATCCGCAGCCCGTCCGTGCCGGGCCCGGTCAGCTCCTCCACCGCATGCTCCGGATGCGGCATCAGGCCGACGACCCGCCGGTTCTCGCTGCACACCCCGGCGATGTCGTCGACCGACCCGTTGGGATTTCCACCCGCATAGCGGACGACCACCCGATCCTGCGCGGTCAGCTCGGCCAGGGTCGACGCGTCGACCACGTACCGGCCCTCCCCGTGCTTGACCGGTATGAGGATCTCCTCGCCGGCGGTGTAGGCGCCGGTCCACGCGGTGCTGCTGGTCTCGACGCGAAGCCGCTGGTCACGGCAGATGAAGTGCAGCCCCGAGTTGCGGGTCAGCGCGCCGGGCAACAGCCCGGCCTCGCACAGGACCTGGAAGCCGTTGCAGATCCCGAGCACCGGCAGACCGTTGCGCGCCGCCGCGACGACCGCGCCGACGACGGGGGAGAACCGCGCGATCGCCCCCGCGCGCAGATAGTCGCCGTAGGAGAAGCCACCGGGTAGGACAACGGCGTCGACGCCGTGCAGGTCGCTGTCACCGTGCCAGAGCGGGATCGGGTCGGCACCTGCGAGCCGGACGGCCGCTGCGGCGTCCCGGTCGTCCAGCGAACCGGGAAAGGTCACCACGCCGACCCTGGGCGCCCCTGGCGTGCCTGCGTCGCCCAGCGGAACTTCCGGCATCTGTCCCCACCACCGTCTTCGCCTGTGACCTCGATCCGAGGCGTAACCGGCCTCAACCTACCGGCCTGCCACGGGATCAACCATGATCTGAGCCTTTTCCATCGTCGACTCGGACCTACGGCGCCCTCGAGGAGGAGGGGCGAAACCACCTCGGAAGGGGCCGATCAGGGGTCCCCGCCGGCGCGGGCCCGGATGAGCTGCGCGCCGGGGGAGCGGTCATTCCAGGTCAGAACCTTCTCCAGATGCACCCTGGTGCCCTGGTGTGGCCCCTCCACGGCATCGAACCGGACCCGGTCCATGAGCGCGCGCATCAGGAGGATCCCGCGGCCGCCTTCCGACAGGTGCTCGGTCGGGCCATCGCCGTCGCCAACGCTGCCGTCGCCGTCGCCGTCGCTGCCGGCCGGGCCGTCGCCGTTGGGGCTTGCCGCGCCGCCGCCTTCGAGGGCCTTGGCCACATCGAAACCGCCGCCGTGGTCGACGACCTCGATCACGGCGAGCCCGTTGTCCACCCCGACGCGGACCTCGTAGTCGTCGTCCGCGGTCGCGTGCGCGAGCACGTTCGCGCAGGCTTCGGTCAACGCGAGCTCGACGTCGGCGGTGCAGTCCGGCGAGACACCGAGCACGGTGAGCGCCTGCGCACAGATTCGCCGGACGATCGGAATGGAGATCTCGTCCCGGGGCAGCGACAGACCCAGCTTGATCTCCACGTCGCTCGGTGTACCCCCGGCGGTCCGTCAGCAACCGGCGGCGCCTGCGACGACGACCACATCGACGTCAACGACGACGAGCGCGTCGGGGACGAACGCCTCGGGGACGAGGATGTCAGGTCAGTGTGCTGATGATCGCCCGCGCGAGATCCGTCCCCGAGCGCCAGGCCGACTCCACCCGGGGTTCGCCCCAGCCGTCGCCGGCCAGGCCCACCCTGGCCGCGCCGAGGAAGTACGTCTGCTCCCGGGGCGCGGCCGGGCGGGCGAACGTCCAGCGCTGCACGTAGGTCCAGTCGGGTTCGACCGGGATGCCGAGCAGCCGCCGCAACGCCTCGGTGAGCGCCGGCGCGGCCGCCGGTGGATCGGTGAGCCGGCCGGCGGCGAACTGGGCGGTCGAGTGCGCGACCAGCACGGGCGCGTTGTCGCCGCGGCGGCGTCCGTCGTCGGCGATCCACTCGATGGTCGGATCCCGGTGGACGAAGGCGCCGTCGATCGGTGACCACCGCCGGGTGGACCAGCCGGCGAGCAGGGCGAGAACCGGCGTCCAGGCCCGTCCGAGCAGGGCGGCGCGTTCGGCGTGGAGCTCGGGAGCGAGGTGCCGCAGGGCCTGTGGGTCGGGCATCGCCAGGACGACGGCGTCCACCGGCTCGCCGTCCACCATCGGCCCCGGCTCCACCGTGGTGACCGGGGACGAGTGCGACACTCGGACCCCACCGCGGGCGGCCAGGTCGGCCACCAGGGAACGAATGCCGCGAGGGGCCGCGTACCGCAGCGGGCCCGGCATCGCGGCGGAGATCGTCCGGGACGGGCCGTCGATCACGGGGAATCTCGTCGTCCAAGGCCGAACGAGGCCGCGGGTGAGCCAGTCGTCGACGATCTCCAGGAAATCGGGGCCGCGGGCGGTGAAGTACGACGCGCCGGAGTCGACGATCCGGCCGTCGATCCACCGGGACGCCATCCGGCCGCCGACCACCCGGCCGCGGTCACGTACCTCGACCTCGATGCCGTGGGCCCGAAGCTCCCGCGCACAGGCGATCCCCGCGATCCCACCACCTGCGACGACGACTTTTGACACGTTCCAACCGTCCTGGGTAGATCTTCCTCTCCGAAGCGACCCGAAGCTGGTGTGGAGCGGGCGGGCCGCGACGTCATCGTGCCCCGGCCGGCAGCTGCGGGACGTCCCCGGCGGGCACTTGGGCGCAGATCGGAGGGAAAACTCCCGTACGGAAGGGGGGAACCCCGCGGGCCGAGGTAGTGATGACGCCGCCGGCGCCCCGTCGGCCCGCGATCGGCATGCGGGCGGTGGCGCATGTCGGGAGGTGACCCGACGCGCTGATGCCCTAGCCTTACCGCCTAGCCCACTCGCGTTCCACCGAGCCGCTTGCGGTTCGCGGAACCCGATCTTTGCTCATCTGCCCGCGCGGCGTCCGGCGCTGCGCGGGCCCGGCCGCGGAGGCTCCCCGATCGCCCGCCGTACGACGCCCAGCCGTCCCGAATCCCGTTCCGACCAGGTGCCGGCCGTCGGACCGCGCCAGCCCTGCCCGTGTGGCTCCGGCCGGCGGTACAAGGCGTGCCATGGCGAGCGGACCCGTCCGGCGCCGGTGCTGCGCCCGTTCCAGGGCCGTCAGGACGAGCCCGACCTGGTCGCGTTGCGGGAGTTCGTCCCCAGCGCGACCGCCCCGCTGACGCTGTCGGCGGAGCACCTCAACGCCCACCCCGAGCACGCGGACCGGCGGATCATCCTCGGCACGCTGCTCCCGCAGGCCGCGCCCGCGGTGGTCCGTGACGACGGCGAGATCCTGCTCGCGATGCAGACCCTGGTCAGTGGTCTGGACCCGGCGGCCGACCTCGCCGGCGCGCTGCTCGCGGCCCTCGACACAAAGCCCGGAACGGTGGTGGAGGGCCCGCCGGCCTCCGCGCTGGCGGCTGTGGAACAGCTGCCCGGTGGCCTCGCCGAGCTGCCCCGGCTCGCCGACCTGCTCGACCCGGCCCCGCTGGAGGTGACCGTCCACTCAGGTTTCACCTGGTGGATTCCCTCGTCGGAGGGCACGGAGCCCAGCGCGGAGGTCGCCGCGAGCCTGGACCGGGCCAACGCGACCGTCGTCCCGACCACACGGCTGGAGTCCGTGCCGGCGGCCTACTGGTGCAACCCGGGCGACCGGCTGCACCTGCGGTGGGCACTGCCGCTCGGCGGCGGTGGCGACGGGGATGGGGACGGCGGCGGCGAGTCGTCGCGGGCGCTGTCATCCTCAGGTGATCTCACCGAGGAGGCGCTGCTCGACGCACTGGCCCGGCTGTCCGCCGCCGGCCAGCTCAGCGTCGGTGAAGGTTCACGTTTCGTGGGGTCCTTCCGCGCGGACGGTCTGGTCGTGCCGGTCTGGGACCTGGCCCCCGGCGCGGACGCCGAATCCTGCGAGAAGCCCGCGGCGGCGCTCTGGGCGGCGCTGCGGGAGACCGTCGCCGACGCGCGCGCCCTCACGCCGCAGGAGCGGCGGGTCCGCGCCGGCGTGGTCGGGCGTACGCTCACCCTCCGCTAGGCCGGCGGTGGCCTTTTCGGAACCGCTCGGCGGGGAACCGCCGAGAGGCCTCTTCGACGTGGTCGTGCTGGGCGCCGGACCGGCGGGCACGAGCGCCGCACGGGCGGCGGCGGAGGCGGGCGCCCGCGTCTGCCTGCTCGAACGCATGGACGTCCCGCGTTACAAGACGTGCGGTGGTGGGCTCGTCGGCCTGTCGACGGACCACGCTCGGATCGACCTCGCCCCGCTGGTCCGTGCACGGGTGGACGCGCTCACCATGACCCTGGACGGACGCCGCACCGTCACCCGGCGCCGCCGTGACGGCCAGCCGCTGCTGTCGATGGTGATGCGTTCCGAGCTGGACGCGGCGCTGCTCGACGCGGCGAAGGCGGCCGGTGTCGAGGTCCGCACCGGCACGCACGTCACCGGCCTGCGCGAGGACGACACCGGGCCGGGGAGCCCCACGGTGACGGTGCAGGTCCGCTCCGGCCCGGCGGTCCGCGGGCGGGTCGTCGTCGGGGCGGACGGCACCTCCGGCCGGGCCGGCACCTTCGTCGGCGTCACCTGCGACCAGGTGGATGTCGGTCTCGAAGGCGAGTTCGAGGTGTCCACCGCCGTGGCCGCCGAATGGTCCGGGCGCATGCTGCTCGACTGGGGGCCGGTGCCGGGGTCGTACGGCTGGGTCTTCCCCAAAGGCCGGGTGCTCACGGTCGGCGTCATCGGCAGCCGCGACGAAGGCCCGGCGCTGCGCAGCTACTACCAGGCGTTCGTCGACCGGCTCGGCCTCACCGACGCGCCCAGGGCGCACGACTCCGGCCACCTCACCCGAGTGCGGTCCGAGAGCTCCCCGCTCCGGCGCGGCCGGGTGATCGTCGCCGGCGACGCCGCCGGCCTGCTCGATCCGTGGACGCGGGAGGGCATCTCCTTCGCGCTCCGCTCCGGTCGGCTCGCCGGTGCCAGCGCCGCTGCGGGCGCCGCCGGCGACGTGGGCGCGCTCGAACGCTATCCGGCCCGGATCTGGGACGTCTTCGGCCCCGAGATCACCGCCGGCCGTTCGCTGCTGGCTGCCTTCGCCCGGCGTCCCGCGGTGATGCACGCGATGATGGTCGGCGTGCCCGGCACCTTCGGCCTGTTCGGCCGAATCATCGAGGGCCGTTCCACCGTGGCGCGCCAGCTGCGTCGTCCCGGTGTGGCCGCCGTGGTGGCCGCGCTCGCGAAGTGACCGAGATGGTCGGGATGGCCGACACGGTCGGGATGGCCGGGCGGGCGTGTCAATGCGTGCGGGCGCGTCAATGGAAGCGTTCGGCCACCGCTCCCGCGATCTCCTCGTAGGCCCGGCGGGTCTCCCGCCGGAGGAGGTCGAGAACGATGGGACCGCCGGCGGCGAGATGCGGGTCGAACGGCACCCGGACCACCTGGCGGGTCCGCGCCGCGAAGTGCTCCTCGAGCGCGTCGACGTCCACCGCCTCACCGGCTTGCGGAAACATGGTGATCACGGTGATGGCCTCGCTCACGTGGGCGTGGTGTCCATGCGCGTCCAGCCAGTCGAGGGTGCCGCTGGCACTGGCGCCACCGTCCGCGCTCGCGTTGCTGACGATCACCAGGGTGTCGGCGAGCTCGAGGACAGGGCGCATCGCGCTGTGGACCATGCCGGTGCCGCAGTCGGTGAGCAGGATCGAGTAGTGCCGCTGGAGCAGATCGTCGATCGCCCGGTAGTCCTCGTCGGAGAAGGCGTCGGAGATCTCCGGGTCGCTGGCCGAGGCCAGCACCTCCAGCCGCGACTCGGACTGCGACAGATACCGACGGACGTCCACGTAACGGTGTAGTCGATCGGCGTCCGCGAGCAGGTCGCGGACGGTGTGGCGGGTCGTTCGCGACAGGCGCGTCCCCAGCGTTCCGCGGTCGGGGTTCGCGTCGATCGCCACAACCCGGTCGCCGCGCAGGCTCGCCAGCGTGGATCCGACGGCGGCCGTGGTCGTGGTCTTGCCGACGCCGCCCTTGAGGGACAGCACCGCGATGCGGTGACAGTCGTCCAGAGGTGTGCGGACCCGACCGATCAGCCGCCGGTAGCGAGCCTCCTCGGGGGACGGGCCTGGATTGAGCGTGCCGGCGGACACCTGGTAGAGCAGCCGGCGCCACCCACGGGACGCCGTGTCCGGCCCGGCGGGCAGCAGCGCGTCCGCGGGTAGCCCGCCGTAGGGGTCGGCCGGCTGATCGCCATAGGGCTCGTCATACAGCTCGAAATGTGGCGAAGGCTGGTCCCAGTCCTGCTCCCGCGCCTGTGGCTCGTCGTAAGGCAGATCGCTGCGGGGATGCCGGCCCGCGGCGGCGATGGGGTAGTCGTGTGGCTCTGTCGAGTAACCGGGCTGCCCCGTCGAGGTCGAGAAGCCGGGTCGATCCGCCTGGTGAGCGGGCGGCTCCGTCGAGCCGGCCGGCTCCGCCTGTGGGGGCTCGCGCAGCCAGGACGCCACCCGCCCGGAGCGGTAGGGATCGGTTCTCGGCGCGGTCGAGGCCCCGGTGGACCCGGGTGGCGGCGGCGGAGCGGCATAGCCCGGAGGCGGGAGCGGAGGGGGTGGGGGCGGAGGGGGTGGTGGAGGTGGTGGTGGTGCCGCGTAGCCGGGCGACGACAGCGGTGGCGACGACAGCGGTGGAGGGGGCGACAGCGGCGGAGGCGGCGCGGGATAGAGCGTGGACGGCCGGTACTCACCCGTGGCTCCGGGCGGCAGGCCGTGATCGAGAAGCGGATCGAACGTCCGCGTCGGCACGCCGTCGATCAGGCGAGCCGGTCTTGCCGGCGGCGCAGGCGGGATCGCCGTGTCGTTGTGGGCCGTGTCGTTGTATCCGGGCCGCAGCGACGGCCAGGTGTCCACCCCCGGCCGCGCGGGCGGCGGCGCCGGTGGCGAGTAGAGCGGCTGCGGCGGACCCGGCAGGGCTGACGTTGGCCCCGGCAGGGCCGAAGTCGCCCCGGGATGGGCCGTGCTCGGGTTCGGCTGGGCTGCGTTCGAGTTCGGATTCGGCAGGGCGGCCGGCCCGGCCAGGGCGGTTGGTTGCGGCGATTCCACGGACTGCGACCAGTCCACGGACTGCGACCAGCTCGGAGGCTGTGACCAGACGGGCGGTTGCGACCAGCCCGGTTCGCTCGGACGGTCCGGGCCGCCTACCTCGATTCCGCCTACCTCGATGCCCCCGCGGCCACTGCCCGCGGCCGCTGCCGCGGTTGACCCGACACCGAGGCCGGCACCATGCACGCCGGCACCATGCACGCCGGCACCATGCACGCCACCGACGTCGATCCCGCCGACGTCCACCCCGCCGACCTGCACGCCGCCCACGTCGATCGCATCGCGGTCGTTCCTGGGCCGGTCAGGCATGCGGGTGTCGTATGCCCCGGTCACCTCCACGGACATGCCACCGGAAGGCGACGGGTGGCCCCCACCACCGATGTCGTCGGTCCTGTTCATGGTCGCCTGCTCATGATCCTGCCTGAGATGTACGGCCGCCCTGTGACGAAATCACACGGTTGCGCCTGACTCGGCACACTGTCCAGCCTTGATCCTCCGTTCGGGCGGTCAACAACGGACGCTCATCCAGAATGACACGACTCTCCACGCCCCGACATGGCACGGTCCGTGGCTGCCGGACCGTGCATGTCACTGGAACGTGCCGCCTCACTGGACTGTGCTGCCGTACCGGACCGTGCTGCCTCAGTGCTGGGTGGACTCGGGCCTCTTCGCCGCCAGGCGGGCGACCCTGGCGGCGAAGAGGCCGGCGCCGAAGCCATTGTCGATGTTGCAGACGACAATTCCCGGCGCGCACGAGGTGAGCATGCCGAGCAGGGCGGAGAGCCCACCGAAGCTGGCCCCGTATCCCACGCTGGTCGGCACCGCGACCAGCGGAGTGCCGACCAGGCCGCCGATGACGCTGGGCAGCGCGCCTTCCATGCCCGCCACCACGACCAGGCAGTCGGCGCGCTCCAGCGCCGGGCGCGCGGCGAGCACCCGGTGCAGCCCGGCCACCCCGACATCACGCACCATCTCGACCCCGGCTCCCGCGGCGGCGGCGGTCATCGCGGCCTCCTCGGCGACGGGGGCGTCCGAGGTGCCGGCGGCGACCACCACGACCAGTCCACGAGGCTCGGGCAGCGGACCGACGACCACCGTCGCCGGACGTCGATCGCCCGTGAGCGGGTTGCCCGTGAGCTGGTTCGTGGTCGGCGGCTCGGCACCGGAAGTGACCTGGGCATCCGGCCAGCGTTCGCGTAGGGCCGCGACCGTGACGTGATCCGCGCGGGTCACCAGGGTGGGCCGGGTGACGCCCGAGGCCCGACGCAGCGCCTCGACGATGCCGACGGTCTCCGCCGCGGTCTTGCCGGCCCCGAAGACCACTTCAGGATCACCGGTGCGGATCCCTCGGTGGGTGTCGACGCGGGCGTAGCCGAGATCGCGGAAGCCCGAGCCGTCGGCACCCAGCGGGCCGGCAGCCAGCTCGGCCGCCGCGGCCTCGGGGTCGACCTGTCCGGTGGAGACGGCCTTCAGCAGGTTCCGCAGACTTTCGGGGTCCATACGGCTGATGCTGCCACCGGCGCCGAGATCGATGCCGCCGAAGATCAGTGAGCCAATAGGAACAAAAGGGGCAAAATGTCACTTGGTAATCGGCAAGAAGGGAGGATTGGGGTTGCTGCAACAGCCAAAATCCTCACTTCTTGCTCAGCAGCAGCAGCAGCGGCGGCAGCAGCAGCGGCGGCAGCGGCAGCGGCAGCGGCAGCGGCTGTCCGAGGCTCGGGGATCGTGCTCCGTGCTCCAGGACGACGAGCATCCTCAGCCCTTCGAGCCCGAGCGTGGGTGATCATTCGAGTCCATGCGGTCAGGGGCGCCGCGGGCGCGAGTCCACGAGGGAACGAGACTCAGCGGTAGAGAGTCCATACCGCGTGGTCGGCGCCCGAGCGCAGGCTGTCGAGCCGGACCGCGAACTGGGCCGCGGCGCTCGGGCGGCTGGCGAGCATCGGGACCACGCTCGTGACGAGCTTCAGCTCCCGCACCGCCCGCAGCGCAGGGAATCCGTCCCAGGCGGTCACGTCGAAGCCGTAGGCGCGGGCGAGCTCCGCCGAGGCGGCGGGCGGGCGACCGAACCGCAGCGGGCCCAGCGCCACCGGCACCAGGTCCCACTCGGCCGGCCCGTGGCAGGTCGCGTCGAAGTCGCAGATCAGGATTTCGCCGGCGGCCGAGTGGATCAGATTGCCCAGGTGCGCGTCCCCGTGGATGACGGACCGCGGTAACTCGTACCTGACGGCACCGAGCGCCTCCTCGACCCGGCTGACGAGGCCTTCGAGGAACGTCCGGTCCCGGGGTACGAGACCCTCCGCGTCGTCCAGTCGCCGGCGGACGTCGTCCAGCGGATCCCAGGCCGGCAGCGGCGGCTCGGGCGGCTCCAGCGCGTGCAGGCGGCGCAGGATCGTGGCCAGCGCGTGGGCGGAGCGCACCGCACCCGGATCGGCATCGCCCGGATCGGCATCGCCCGGATCGGCATCGCCCGGATCGGCATCGCCCGGATCGGCGTCGCCCGGATCGGCATCGCCCGGATCGGCATCGCCCGGATCGGCGTCGCCCGCGCCGGCGTCGCACCAGATCGTGGCCACGTAGTCGTCCACCCGGACCGGTGCGGGCACGCCGGGCAGCAGCCGCACGGCGGGCATCCCGTGGTCGGCCAGCCAGCGCGCGACCTGGACGACCTTCTCGACCCGGTGATGCATCGCCCTGGAGGTGGCGATCCGCACGATCGCCCCCGCGTGCGGCAACCGGTAGACCGCGTTGACGGTCAGCTTGATCGGTTCGGCGTCACGGTCATCGATCCCGACGCTGGCGCAGACGCGGTGTAGCGCCTGTCGGGAGCGCGCCGCGGTGAAGCGACCATCGGACCGCTCCGGACGCTGCATCGGTGCCGCGGGCGTGGTGGGGTCAGATGTCCGCGATGGGGTTAGGCGTCCGGTGTGGGCGCTGCGGGGACCACACCGGGCTCCGCCCGTTGCCTGGCCGCCGAACGCTGCCAGTCCCGGATCAGGGCGGCCAGCTCCCGTACCTGGCGCACCTCGCCGTGTGGGGCGGTGGCCGCCAGCAGCTGATCCGCCCGGCTGGAGACCGAGGCGACCGTGCGACCCCAGGAGATCCGGATCGCCTCGGTCGCGAGCTCGCAGACGCCGTCGAGCTCCAGCCTGCCCTGGCGGGCCAGCGCCAGCGCCAGGTCGAACCGGATGACCGAGCGGAAGCCGGGGGCGTCCATGCTGTCCAGGCTGGGCAGCGCGATATCGGCGTGTTCCTGGGCCGCGCGCGGCCGCCCGAGCAGGCAGAGCGCCGTCGTCGCGTTGTAGGAGACCTCCACCGGGTGGAAGGTGTCGAAGCTGGGCCCGGGGCGGCCCCAGCGCTCCGCCGGGATCGTGTCCGCGAGGTCGTAGGCCTGCTCCAGACTGGCCGCGGCGCCGCGCAGGTCGCCCATGGCCGCGAGCGCACGCGCCTCCTGGCAGACCAGGCGGGCCCGCACCGGCCCGGGCCCGACGTGGCGCAGGCCGTCCCGGGCCAGGCGCAGCGCCTCGTTCGGACGCCCCCCGTAGAACTCGTTCACGGCACCGACCTCACGGGAGGAGCCGCACAGCGGGCCGTCGCCGGCCTCGACACCGGCCAGGTAGCCCTCGCTGGCGAGGGCGCGAGCGGATGCGACGTCGCCCTGTTTGAAGGCGGCGTCGGCGCCCAGCACCGCGACCCGGCCGGCGAGCACGAGCAGCTGGTTGGAGTCCTCCGTCGCCATCGAGCGCCGGCCGAGGCGTTCCAGACCGCGCCGCAGCCGGGCTGTCCGGGCCCGAACGTGGGCGGGCGGTACGACCTCGTGGGTGTCCATGAGCTCGCCCAGGGCGTCGTTCGCGCGCTCGAGGGCGAGCTGTACCGGGCTGGTCGCGAGCACGTCCGCCACCTCCATGATCGGGCTCTGGGTCAGGAGCGCGCTCACGATGGCCGCGCCCGCGCCCAGGTGAAGCTGTCTGCGGTCCGGGTTGGTGCCGTCGCCCGCACGTAGGCCGGCGGCGAGATCCTTGGGGGCCTGGCGGCCGGGGGGCTGGGCCGGGTAGTCCTCGGGCCTGTCGTCGGGGGGAGTTCGGGCCGGGGGAATGAAGATCTCGTCGTGTGCCGGCGCTGCCGGCGGCGGGGGTCCGTCCGACTGCGGCATGACCTCGTCCTTCCTGTGTGCCACGAGGCGCCTTCGTGACCTTGCTCCGTCAAGCTAGGTGACAGAAACGGCCGCCCGCCGGCTCACCGATGGACGGCCACCGGGTAGACCACGTTGATCGCCTGCTCGCGTCGCCGCGCTGTTGCTGGCGGCCGCTCCCGTGCCGTTGCTGACGCCCGTGCGGACGCCATCGCCGGACGGCGGGTGCGAGTGTCGCGTGCACGGCTCGATGCTACGGGTCGCAGGTGTCCGACAGTGACGGGCTTGTGTCACAGCAATGTGGCCTGTCGGGGGTTGTGTCAATGGTGTTGAAACGGAGTTTTCGGGTGATCTCCTGGTGATCCCCTACCCGCTCCGAGCCGTTCACCCTCTGCGGCATATGTAACGTTTGACCAGGTCGTTGGTCTCTATATCGCCGGTCTGCGGGAGGTAAAACTCCCGATTCGAGGGTGGATGGGTTGGATGGATGTGGGTCGTCCGGGGATGCCGCCGCGGCGGGCCCGGTCCCGGTCCGGCGGCCGGGCGAGGCGAGCTGCACATGTGGCGCCGTTGCCCGCGATCGGGGGAGCCGGGTCGGTAGCCTCAGTCCCGTGGTCGTCGAACTGTCCGCGCGGTGCGTCCGGGGGCCCCGTGGTCGCTGATTCGGCGAGTCTCGCTGGTGGCGACGCGCTGGTGGCGCCACGGCGTGTGCTGCCAACGAGTGACGTCGAGCTGGCGCGTGAGCTTGAGGGCCTCGCGCATCGGGCGTGGCCGCCGCTGCGGGAACGGAACTTCGCGGGCTGGGTTCTGCGCGAGTCCGCCGGTTCGTCGCGCAGGGGAAACTCGGTGTGGGCCCGCGGCGATGTTCCCGACCTCGCGGATGGTCTTCGTGTGGTCCGATCCTTCTATGAGGCTGCGGGCCTGCCGGCGACGTTCCAGGTAACCCCGGTCGCTCGCCCCGCCGGCCTGCTGGACGCGCTCGACGACGCCGGCTACGACGACGCCGGGCCCACCGATGTCTGCGTCGCACCGCTCACCGGCCTGCTCGTGACCAGGCCCGAGCCGGCGGGTGCCCGCCTCGAGATCACCTACGGCGATCTTCCCGACGCGAGATGGATCGCGGTGGCCGGCCAGGTGCTCACGACCTTCGCCGCGCAGCTCACCGGCTCACTCGCCGTGCTGACGGCGATGAAGCTGCCGCAGCGCTACCTCACGCTGCTCCTTGACGGCAACCCGGTCGGCGTCGGGCGCGGCGTGCTCGACCGCGGCTGGCTGGGCATCTACAGCATGGCGACGCTGCCCGTCGCGCGGGGCCTCGGCGTCGCGGGGCGAGTGCTCGCGGAGCTCGCACTCTGGGCTCGCGAGGGCGGAGCCGACCAGGCCTACCTGCAGGTCGAGCGGGACAGCGCCGATGCCCGGGGGCTCTACGCCCGGCGCGGCTTCCGCCCGGTCTACGAGTACAGCTACCGGCGGCTGCCCGTACCGGCGGCGGCCGGGCACGGCGTCGGATCAGCCGTCGGCTCCGGCACTGGATCAGGTGCTGGCTCGGCTGCTGGATCGGGTGGCGAAGCATGAGCGAGCCACTCACGGAACTGTTCGCCGCCGGCGCGCCGACCCGGGTGATGGGCATCGTCAACGTCACGCCTGACTCCTTCTCGGACGGTGGGGCCTACCCGGACCCCATCGACGCGGTGCGTGCCGGCCAGCTCATGGTCGAGCAGGGCGCCGATCTCGTGGACGTCGGCGGCGAGTCGACCCGCCCGGGCGCGCCCCGGGTGGTCGCCAGCGAGGAGCTGCGGCGGGTACTTCCAGTGGTCGCCACGCTGGCGGCCGCCGGTGTTCCGGTGAGCATCGACACGAGCCGGGCATCGGTGGCGGCCGCCGCCGTGGACTCCGGCGCGGTGCTGGTGAACGACGTCTCCTGCGGGACGAACGCCGAGCTGCTGCGCATCGTCGCGGACCGGGGCGTGCACTACGTCCTCATGCACTCGCGCGGGTCCAGCGCGCAGATGGGCGAGCTCGCCGTCTACGACGATGTCGTCGCCGACGTGGCGAGCGAGCTCGCCGCCCGGCTGGAGGTCGTGCTGGCCGCCGGCATCGCCGAGGACAAGGTGATCATCGATCCCGGCATCGGGTTCGCCAAGACCGCGGCCCACAACTGGGCACTGCTTGCGGATCTCGGACCGCTGGCCGCGCTCGGCCGGCCCCTGCTGGTCGGCACCTCCCGCAAGACCTTCCTCGGCGCGGTGCTGGGCGAGCCGGGTGAACCGATGCGCCCGCCGGTGGAACGTGACGACGCCACCCAGGCCACGACCGTCCTGCTGGCCGCCGCGGGAGTCTGGGCGGTGCGGGTGCACGCGGTCCGGCCCGCGGTGGACGGCATTCGGGTGGAACGGGCATGGCGTCGCGCCGCTGCCGCTGCCGCTGCCGCTGCGGCGGCGGCAGCGAATGTCGGACGACCGGCGGCGCCGTTCCATTGAGCCTTGTCCATCGTCGGTTCCGAGCCGCGGCAACAGCGCCCGACAAACGTGAGACGGAAAAGGCTCATTGAGCCTTCCGTCTTCAACGAGGACTGTGGGGGTCACGATGACGGGTCAGCCACCGGGCGGGGCAGCCGGCGGGCCGCCGGGGCGCGACCGCTCCGGCGGCGGCGCCCACCACGACCGGATCACGCTGACCGGTCTGCGGGTGCACGGCCGCCACGGGGTGCTCCCCGCGGAACGCGAGCTCGGGCAGTTCTTCGTCATCGACGCCACCCTCTGGCTGGACACCGGGCCGGCGGCGGCAACCGACGATCTCTCGCTGACAGTGCACTACGGCGAGCTGGCCGAGGCGTTGGCCGGCATCGTCGCGGGTGAGCCGGTCGACCTGCTGGAGACCCTGGCGCACCGGCTGGTCCGGGCCTGCCTGGCCGAGCCGCTGGTCAGCGCGGCCGAGGTCACCGTGCACAAGCCCGCGGCACCGATCTCGGTTCCCTTCGCGGACGTCGCGGTGACCGTCGCGCGCTCCCGGAACGACCAGGAACTGCGCGACCAGGAACTGCGCGACCGAGAGCTGCACGCCCAGGAGGGCAGGCGGGCCCAGAAGCACACACACGGGCACGCGGTGGTGGCGATCGGTTCCAACGTCGGTGACCGGCTCGGCTTCCTGCGCGGCGCGGTGCGGGAGCTCGACGCCAGGCTCGGTGTGCTCGCGGTGTCACCCGTGTACGAGACCGACCCGGTCGGTGGCCCCGAGCAGGACGACTACCTCAACGCGGTCGTGCTGGTCGCGGCCGCACCGCCCGGGGAGCTGCTCGCGGCGGCGCGGGCCGCCGAACAGGCCGCCGCCCGGGAGCGCACCGTCCGCTGGGGGCCGCGGACCCTCGACGTGGACATCATCGCCTGCGGCGACCTCCGCAGCGACGACCCCGACATCCTGCTGCCGCACCCGCGTGCGCAGGAACGCCTGTTCGTCTGCGTTCCCTGGCTGGACGTCGACCCGGGCGCCACCCTGGTCGGGCACGGCCGGGTGGCCGATCTCGTGGCGGCGCTGCGCGCGGTTCCCGGCGCCGTCGCGCCCCGACGCACACCCCACGACCTGCTCACACCCCACGACCTTCCTGGACCGGAGCGGTGAGGCCGACCCGGGTGTGGGACCTGCTCTCGGTCGCGGTCGTCGTCGGCGCGGCGGTCTACCTGCTGTTGTGGTGGCGCTACCAGTCGCTGCCGCAGATCCCGCCGACAACGTCGCTGTCCGTCCTGCTGGTCGGGTTGATTGAGCTGCAGACCGCGTCGCTGACGAAACGGCGCCTCGCCGGGCGCCCGGGGACCCGCCCGATCCTGCCGCTGACCGTCGCCCGGCTCGCGGCCCTGGCCAAGGCGACCTCGGTCGTCGCCGCGGCGCTGATCGGCGGCTGGACGGCACTGCTCGCCTACACCGCCCCGCGCACGGGTGACTTCGGAACGGCCGGCGGGGACGCTCTCGCCGCGGGGCTCGGCCTGGCGGCCACGGCCGTTCTCCTGGCTGGCGGGCTCGTCCTCGAACGTGCCTGCCGGATCCGTGACCGCTGACATCAGGCTACCCTTTGGTCGGGTGTGCCCTCGTTGGTCATGATGGCTCGTTGACCATGACATCTCGTTGGTCATGGTGCCTCGTTGGTCATGGTGTGTAGCCGGAGATGCGGCTTCTCCGAGGGCGGCGCCCCTGAACGGAAGGGGACGGGCGTGGTCGCTCAGGGCCAGGACACGTTCTCCGGGCGCGGCGACACCGCCGGCGGTCCTGGCGATGGGGCCGGCCAGCCGGTTGGTGTGGGGCGCCCGCGCCAGGCCGGATCGCGCCTGGTCAGCTTCGGCAACCTCCGGACAGCTCCGGTCAGGGAGCCCCCGGGCGGCGCGCGCCCGGCGCGGGGGGCTTCGATCCGGCCGAGCTGGTCACCGAACCGGCGCCGGGTGCCTACCACCCAGGCCAGGACGAGGACGAGCCCACCGTGCGGCCGGGCTCCACTCCGAGGCCCGGTCCCACTCCGAGACCTGGTCCTGCTCCGAGGCCCGGTCCCACTCCGAGACCTGGTCCTGTTCCGAGGCCCGGTCCCACTCCGAGACCTGGTCCTGTTCCGAGGCCCGGTCCCACTCCGAGACCTGGTCCTGCTCCGCGGCCCGGTCCCACTCCGAGACCTGGTCCCACTCCGCGGCCCGGTCCTGCTCCCCGGCCCGGACCTGCCGGGCCAGCGCAGGGGCCGGCCCGAGCGGCGGGGCTGGAAAGCGTCAGCACCACCGGCTACCAGGATCGTGTGGCCGATCAGCGGCATCCGGGGTGGCCGCACCCTGGCGAGCCGGAACGGCCCCGGCCCCGCCGACCCGTCGTGGACCAGCCACGTCCCATGGACCTCGATCGTCCCGTGGACCGGCCTCGTCCCGCGGCTCGGGTCCGACCCGGGCGGGCACTGACCGTTTTCAAGGCCGTGCTGGTCTGTGTGGTGCTCGTGGTCGGTGTTTCGATCGGTCGGGCGCTGGCTCAGCCCGGGGACCAGGGCGTCCCCTCCCGGCTGGCCGACTGGGCTCGTGACAACCATCTCTCCGTCGTGGTGGACCAGGTCAAAGAGCTTCGTTGACCAGCTGGGACCCTCCAGTAGCGGCTGCGGTTACCGTCATCAGGGTGTCCCCGTCGACAGGCCGGGTTTCGGGCCCGCCCGGAGCGCTGGCCGCCTGGCTACGCGAACTGCCGGACGAGGCCCTGGTCTGGCTGTTCAGGCTTCGGCCGGATCTTGCCACGCCCCCGCCGCCGGACTTCGACATTCTCGCTGCCCGGCTGGAGATCCGTGGCAGCGTGAGCCGTGCGCTGGAACGGATGGACACGTTCACGCTCGAGGTCGTCGAGGCGCTGACGGTGCTGCCCAGCCCGGTGTCCTACCGTGCTCTGACCGAGTTCTGCGGCGGCCTCGACCTGCGGGCGACGATCGACAACCTGCGGGAACGCGCCGTCGTGTGGGGCCCGGACGAGGCGATCCGGCTGGTCGGGGTGGCCGTGGACCTGCTCGGCGGGCGGCCGCTCGGGCTGGGCCACCCGGCGCGTAGGTGCCTGGCCGCCTACCGGCTGCCGCAGCTCGCGCGGCTCGCCAGCGCGGTCGGCCTGCCCGAGGCGGTCTCGGCCGGTGCGAACGGCCGGAACCTGGGGCAGTCCGTGGAACAGAGCAGGCGAGACGCCCTGATCGAAATGATCTCTGCGGTCCTCGCTGATCCCGCTCGGGTGTCCGCGCTGCTCGACCAGTGCTCCCCGCGGGCCCGCCACGTCGCCGAGCGGCTGGCGGGCGGCCCTGCGCTCGGCGCCACGAACGACGCCGAGCGTGTGCTCGACGTCGGCGCCGCCCGCACCCCGGTCGAGGAGCTGCTGGCCCGCGGGCTGATCGTCGGTATCGAGCCCGGCACCGTCGAGCTTCCCAGGGAGGTCGGCCTGCTGCTGCGCGGGGACCGGCCCGCGGGGGAGCTGCATCCGGCTCCGCCCGAGGTGGGTGGCCGGGCCGTGAGCGCGGACTCCGTCGACCCGTCCGCGGCGCTGGCCGCCGACGCCCTGGTGCGTGCCGTGACGACCCTGCTGACAGCCTGGGGAAGCACACCGGTGACCCCGCTGCGCTCGGGTGGTCTCAGTGTCCGCGACCTGCGCAACAGCGCGAGGCTGATGGATCTCCCGGAGCCGCACGCGGCGGTCGTCATCGAGACGGCGGCCGCCGCCGGCCTGGTGGACGCCACGCCCGGAACCGACGTCCAGTTCGTACCGACGAACACCTACGACCGGTGGTGCACCGAGCCGGTCGCGATGCGCTGGGCCATCCTGGCCGACGGCTGGCTGCGTTCGCCGTCGGCGTCCTGGCTGGTGGGCGGGCGCGACGACCGCGGCCGCCAGTACGCGGCGATGTCGTTCGACACCCGGCGCCCCGGTGTCGCCGAGCTGCGCGCCGAGGTGCTGCGCGCCATCCTCGCGGCACCGGACGGGATCGCGCCGACCGCCGAGGCGGTGCGCGCACGGCTCGGCTGGCATTCGCCGCGCCGGACCGGCGCACTGTTCGACGGCGTGGTCGACGGGACACTCGTCGAGGCGGAGCTGTTCGGGTTCACCGGCCGCGGTGCGCCGAGCACGCTCGGGCGGCTGGTCGCGACCCGCGACGCCACCCAGGACGACCTCAGCCACCTGCTCGCGGACGCGATGGCACCGCTGCTGCCGGAGCCGGTGGAGGAGCTGCTCATCCAGGCGGATCTGACCGCCGTCGCGCCCGGTCCGCTGGTCCCCCGGGTGGCGGCCGAGCTGGCCCGGATGGCCGATATCGAGTCGGCGGGCGCGGCGACCGTCTACCGCTTCACCGAGAGCTCGCTGCGCCGGGCGCTGGATGCCGGAAGCTCCGCGGAGGACCTGCACGACCTGCTCGGCCAGCTCGCCCGCGGTGGCGTCCCGCAGACGCTGACCTACCTCATCGACGACACGGCCCGCCGGCATGGGCGGCTGCGTTCCGGGCCGGCGGCGTCCTACCTGCGCTGCGACGACACGGCGCTGCTCACCGAGGTGGTCGCGTCGCGCCACACCCAGGCACTGGCGATGCGCCGGGTGGCACCGACGATCGTCATCTCCGCCCTGCCGGTGGCCGAGCTGCTGGACGGGCTGCGCGCGGCTGGCTTCGCCCCGGTCGCCGAGGGGCCGGACGGGCGGATCGTGCTGCCCCGCCCCGAAATCCACCGGACGCCGGCCCGCATCCGGGTCGCCACCGCCGGGCCGACCGGGAACCGGGTCAACCAGCTGCGCGACGTCGTCCGGCTGGTGCGGCGCGGTGACGAGAGCGCGCGGGCCGCCCAGGCGGCGCGGGAGCTGGCCGGTGAGGAGCTCGCGTCGGTCCGCTCCGCTCCGCTCATCCTGGTGACGCTGCAGGGTGCGGCGCGCGATGGCCGGCGTGTCCTGCTCGGGTACGTCGACCAGCAGGGAACGCCCAGCGACCGGATCGTACGTCCGTCGTCGCTCGACGGCGGCTGGCTGACCGCCTGGGACGAACGCAGCGCCGCCCCCGCCGCTTCGCACTGCACCGGATCACCCGGGTCGCGGACCTCGACGGCTCGTTCGAAGAACCTCCGCGGCCACCGGCGCCGGAGACCGGCGATTGGGTGGTTCCTTCGGTCGCCGATGCCGCCGCCGCCGACGGCGACGAGCCGGCCTGAGCCTCCGGACCGGACGGACCGGATCGGACTGGACTGGACTGGACTGGACTGGACCGGATCGGAACTGGCGCCGCGGGCGGGCAGGGCGTGGGTGTTGGTTGCCGCTGGTTGTACCGTCGAGTGCGGCGGATGTGACAACAGCGGAAGGCGGTGGCGGGCTTTGCCGGATGGGCCCCTGATCGTCCAGTCGGACAAGACCCTGCTCCTGGAGGTTGATCACCCGCTCGCCGGGCGGGCCCGTGCGTCGATCGCGCCTTTCGCCGAGCTGGAACGTTCCCCCGAGCACGTGCACACCTACCGGGTGACGCCGCTCGCCCTGTGGAACGCCCGCGCGGCCGGCCATGACGCGGAGCAGGTGGTGGACGCCCTCGTCCGCTACTCGCGCTATGCCGTCCCGAACGCGGTGCTTGTCGACATCGCCGACACGATGGACCGCTACGGCCGGCTCCGCCTGGAGAAGGACCCGGTGCACGGCCTGGTGCTGCGGGCGTTGGACCGCGCGGTCCTGACCGAGGTCACCAGGGCGAAGCGGGTCGCGCCCATGCTCGGCGCGCGCATCGACGACGACACGGTTGTGGTCCATCCGTCCGAACGCGGCCGGCTCAAGCAGGCCCTGCTGAAGGTCGGCTGGCCCGCCGAGGACCTCGCCGGGTATGTCGACGGCGAGAAGCACCCCATCGAGCTGCGCCAGGACGGCTGGGAGCTGCGCGAATACCAGAAGGGCGCGGTCGCCGGCTTCTGGGAGGGCGGCTCGGGCGTCGTGGTGCTGCCCAGCGGCGCCGGCAAGACGGTCGTCGGCGCCGCCGCGATGGCCCAGGTCGGCGCGACCACGCTGATCCTGGTCACCAACACCGTCGCGGGCCGGCAGTGGCGTAACGAGTTGCTGCGGCGGACGTCCCTGACCGAGGACGAGATCGGCGAGTACTCCGGTGAGCGCAAGGAGATCCGGCCGGTCACCATCGCCACCTACCAGGTGATGACGGCCCGCCGGAAGGGCGAGTACCTGCACCTGGAACTGTTCGGGGCGCGCGACTGGGGTCTCATCGTGTACGACGAGGTCCATCTGCTGCCCGCGCCGGTGTTCCGGATGACGGCCGACATCCAGTCGCGCCGCAGGCTGGGGCTCACCGCGACCCTCATCCGTGAGGACGGCCGGGAGGGCGACGTGTTCTCCCTGATCGGGCCGAAGCGCTACGACGCGCCGTGGCGCGAGATCGAGGCCCAGGGCTGGATCGCGCCCGCGGAGTGCACGGAGGTCCGGGTCACGCTCACCGACGACGAGCGGATGACCTACGCGGTCGCCGAGCCGGAGGAGCGGTACCGAATGTGCTCCACCGCGCACAGCAAGAGCGCGGTGGTGCGCCGGCTCGCCGAACGGCACGCGGGCGATCGCGTCCTGATCATCGGCGCCTACCTGGACCAGCTCGACGAGCTCGGGCGCCTGCTCGACGCGCCGGTCATCCAGGGCTCCACCCGCAACAAGGAGCGCGAGCGTCTCTTCGAGGCCTTCCGCACCGGCGAGATCACGACTCTGGTGGTCTCCAAAGTGGCCAACGTGTCGATCGACCTTCCCGAAGCCGGGGTGGCGATCCAGGTCAGCGGCACCTTCGGCTCCCGGCAGGAGGAGGCCCAGCGGCTCGGCCGGGTGCTCCGCCCGAAGTCGGACGGCCGGTCGGCGCACTTCTACACCGTGGTCTCACGGGACACCCTCGACCAGGAGTACGCGGCGCACCGCCAGCGCTTCCTGGCCGAGCAGGGCTATGCCTACACGATCGTCGACGCGGACGACATCGCCTGAGGGCCGGGCTGTCTCCGCGCCGCCCGCCGGGTCAGCTGTCCGGTGGACTCAGCTGCCCGGCGGCCCGGTCTTTTGACGGCCCGGTCTTCCGGCGACCCAGTCTCCGGTGGCTCAGTCCTCCGGCGGATCGATGAGCGCTGCCGGTGTGACCGTGACCGGGAACGGCCGGGTGGCGACCAGCCTGTCGTCACCGCGCACGACACCGGCCGGGACGTAGTCGGCCCCGACCAGCTCGAAGGCCTCGATGGTCGCCGAGTCGGGGTCAACCAGCCAGCACACCGGGATCCGGAACTCGCGGTAGAGGTCGAGCTTCAGGGTTCGGTCGTAGCGGCGGGTGCTCGCGTCGGCGATCTCGACCACCGCGAACGGTGTCTCGGTGATCCGCCGCCGTGCCGGGTCGCCGACCGCGACGACGGCGATGTCCGGCACCAGCAGGCACCGCGGGGACAGCTCCACCTGGACGCTGGTGAACACCTGCGCGCCGGAGGTCGCCGTGTCGGTGAGAAGGGTCCTGAGCCGGTCCGTCACCCGTGCGCGCAGCGGCGTCGGCCACGGCCGTGCAACCAGGAGCCCGTCCAGGATCTCGACCCGCGCGGCATCGTGGACGATCTTGTCGAGGTCGGCGACGGTGACCGGCGGCGACGGCAGCACGAGACCTGGGCGATGGGCTCGTAGCGGAGCGGGAGCTTGTACCACGCTTTTCATCGTGCCTGTTGCTCCGTCCACTGTCGAAGTCTTACGGTCGCGACCCGCGGACGCCGATCTTACTACCGTTCGGTAACTTGATGACAGGCTGTTCAAAGGAATGCGAAAGGGGCGGCCCGGCCGAAGCCGGAACCGCCCCCTTTGCTCGTCAGAGCGCGGGAACTGGACTCAGAAGTCCATCTCGCCGCCGCCGCCCGGCAGGGCCGGGGCCGGGTTCTTCTCCGGCTTGTCGGCGATGACGGCCTCGGTGGTGAGGAAGAGGCCGGCGATCGACGCGGCGTTCTGCAGCGCCGAGCGGGTGACCTTCGCCGGGTCGATGATGCCGGTGGCGACCATGTCGACGTACTCGCCGGTGGCCGCGTTCAGGCCGTGGCCGGTCGGGAGGTTGCGCACCTTCTCGACCACGACGCCGCCCTCGAGACCGCTGTTGAAGGCGATCTGCTTGATGGGCGCCTCGAGCGCGAGCCGGACGATGTTCGCCCCGGTCGCCTCGTCACCGGTGAGCTCGAGCTTCTCGAAGGCGCTGGTGGACGCCTGCAGGAGCGCGACGCCACCGCCGGCGACGATGCCCTCCTCGACCGCGGCCTTCGCGTTCGAGACGGCGTCCTCGATGCGGTGCTTCTTCTCCTTGAGCTCGACCTCGGTGGCCGCGCCGACCTTGATGACCGCGACACCGCCGGCGAGCTTCGCCAGGCGCTCCTGCAGCTTCTCGCGGTCGTAGTCCGAGTCGGACTTCTCGATCTCGTTGCGGATCTGGTTGACCCGGCCCGCGATCTGGTCCGCGTCACCAGCACCCTCGACGATGGTGGTCTCGTCCTTGGTGATGACGACCTTGCGGGCGCGGCCCAGCAGGTCGATGGTGGTGCCCTCGAGCTTGAGGCCGACGTCCTCGGAGATGACCTGGCCGCCGGTGAGCACGGCGATGTCGGTCAGCATGGCCTTGCGGCGGTCACCGAAGCCGGGGGCCTTCACCGCGGTGCTCTTGAAGGTGCCGCGGATCTTGTTGACGACCAGGGTGGCCAGGGCCTCGCCCTCGACGTCCTCGGAGATGATCGCCAGCGGCTTGCCGGCCTGCATGACCTTCTCCAGGATCGGGAGGAGGTCCTTGACCGCCGAGATCTTGCTGTTGGCGATGAGGATGTACGGGTCGTCGAGGACAGCTTCCATGCGGTCGGTGTCCGTGACGAAGTACGGCGAGATGTAGCCCTTGTCGAAGCGCATGCCCTCGGTGAGCTCGAGCTCCAGGCCGAAGGTGTTGCTCTCCTCGACGGTGATGACGCCTTCCTTGCCGACCTTGTCCATCGCCTCGGCGATCATGCTGCCGATGGCCGGGTCACCGGCGGAGATGGAGGCGGTGGAGGCGATCTGCTCCTTGGTCTCAACGTCCTTGGCGACGCTGATGAGCTCCTCGGAGACGCGCTCGACGGCGGCCTCGATGCCCTTCTTCAGGCCCATCGGGTTCGCGCCGGCGGCGACGTTGCGCAGACCCTCGCGGACGAGAGCCTGGGCCAGGATCGTCGCGGTGGTGGTGCCGTCACCCGCGACGTCGTTGGTCTTCTTCGCTACTTCCTTGACGAGTTCCGCGCCGATCTTCTCGTACGGGTCCTCGAGCTCGATCTCCTTGGCGATGCTGACGCCGTCGTTGGTGATCGTGGGGACGCCCCACTTCTTCTCCAGGACAACGTTGCGACCCTTGGGGCCGAGCGTGACCTTGACAGCGTCGGCCAGCTGGTTCATGCCGCGCTCCAGGCCGCGCCGTGCCTCCTCGTCGAAGGCAATGATCTTCGGCATGGTGTCTGGGTCCTCCCAGGGGGATGGCAGTTCGATGGCCTGGCCACAACGACGCCCGCGACGGACGGCCCGACCCGGCTCCCCGCCTGAACGGGAGGACGACCAGGAAGCCTCGTCGTTTCAGCCTTTGGCACTCCCGTGGGGAGAGTGCCAGGTCCTGTTTAGCACTCGCCATGGGAGAGTGCAAGCGCGTGCCCGTCCGCGGACCGGCGTGGCGCACCAGGAGCGCGGGCCTTCCGTGCGCTGGGATCCGGGCGGGAACCCGGTGTGGCTCAAGGTGGAACCCGGGATGAACACTACTGATCAACGGAGATCCGCCGACATCGGGGCGATCTTTGCGGCTCGGGCGCGCCGACCCTCGAGTGCGACGCCGCAACCCACCCTTGAGACGTCATCCGCCGGGTGGGCGGCGTCCGGTGGGCGGCGTCCGGTGGGCGGTGTCTTCCGGGCGCTAACCAGTGGGAGGTATCCGGCGCGGTCAGCCGCAGGCCGTCCGTCCCGGCAGGACGACGCGAACCGACACCTTCGGTTCGTTCTCGCCGGATCGCGGGTGCCGGCCGGCGTCGCCGACACGGCGTAGGTGGTCGGCAAGCCGTAGCCGCGGGCGGCGCGGTTTCCGGATGGTCCCGCTGGCGCGTCCGCGTCCAGGGTCGAGCGGTCCTGCGGGTTCGCGCCCATGTGCATGAGGACGACCCCCCGCCCACGGGTGTGGACCCGGGCGTGAGGTCGCGGGCCGGGTAGGTCGTACGACCCCCGCTGTCGCCGTACCCGTGGCTGTGCCGAACCCGCGCCACTCCGGCTCTCGGTACAGAACTGGTCCGGACTCAGCCGAGGGTTACCACGAACCGCAGCTGTGCTTCGTTCGCCTGCCGGATCTTCTCCAGATCGGCGCTGTGTTCAGAGATGAGCCCCCGCTGAATCTCTGACTCCACCCCGGACCAGGCACCGACCAGGTTCGCCTGTTTCTTGCATGCGACGTCGCTCTTTGCCACCGTGATCTCGGTAGGGGAGAGCGCACCCGCGAAGCGGGGGTCGGCGGGGGGACCGAACGGGTCGGCGTAGTTGAATCCCGCGATCCTCATGCACTCCGACCATCGCCTGGTCACAGCCTGAACTCGCGCGTCGTCCCGCGAGCGCCAGAAGCCTTCTCTGGACAGGCGCTGCGGTAGGTAGGCATCGGTCACGGCGGGTGTCCGGGCATCGAGGGCGCGTTGAGCCTCGCCCGCGCATCCGCCGACGGGAACCGGGATTCCGCTCACCGTCGTCGCACCGCGGCCGCTCAGCACAGCCTGTTCCGGACGATCGGCGCCGGTTGGCGTATCAGTGGGTCTGACCGGATGGGTTCTCGGGTCGCGGTCTCCCAGCCGGTAGCCGTCGACTGCGACTGCTTCCGGGTCAGTGACGCCGTAGCGACGTTCGTTCAACGTCCGCAGTCCCACCGAGCTGGCTGAGGGCGGCTGATAGTCGAGACCGAAGCGTCTCATGCACTGGCCGATCAGCAGGGCGCGCGCCCGACCGATCTGGGCAAGCTGATCGAAAGACAGCAGGTAGGAGTCCAGCGGGAGAGTCAGATTCGCGCTCGACTCCGCCGCTGGAGATGACGAAGGGTGCTGCGGGTCGTGCGTGTCGGCCGCCTGCCCGGTGCAGGCAGCGGCGGTGAGGACGAGCAGAGCGGTCAGGGCTCCCGCAAACCGAGATCGGTTCCTGCCACGACGACCGTCAGACGGCGACATTTCCATCTCGTTTACTCCAAGATCACTGCGCGGGTGGTCCTCCGACCTGGGCGGGCGTGGAGCCGCGGGGCCCGCGGAAGGCGTGGCCGCGCACCCTTCGACTCCACTCACCGCATTCGAACGGAGGACCAACCGGCGGAGCTGACAACGGCTCAGGAGATCCAGTACTCCGACTCGACCCGGTTCCTGAGGGTGCCGAGGTCACCGGTTCCGCTGTTCGGGGCAATGGTCGTGGTAGGCCCGGTGAAACCAGGGTTGTCGCAGAGGACGGCCGAGTAGATGCTGTCGGTGTTCCGGGTCGACTCGAAGTTGTTCCCGACCGTCTGGCCCTTGCCCACGTCGTCGGTGAGGAAGACGTTGTCGTTGAGGTTGGAATCCTGGTCCCAGAGGTCGAGCATGCTTCCGGTGCTGTTGACGAAATACCACATGCAGAGCTCGCCGGTGCCGTCGGAAAACGTCTGGCAAATGCCGTTGGGCCGGGGCGCGACGACAGACTGCGTGGTGCCGCCCTTGTGCGCGGGACTCGTGCTTCCGGTGCTGGCCGAAGCCGGTCCGGCCCCGGCAAGCACCGCGACCGCCCCGCTCAGGACGAGTGCGCCAAGGCTGATCCTCGATCGGTTCATGATGTTCCACTCCTTCTTGTTCCGACCGCTGTCGCGGTCGTCGGCAATGCGGCACGCTTCACGGTCGAGCCGCTGCTTCCAGTGGTAGCGCCCGTTTCCAGTGCGCATTAGAAAGTCTGCCTGGCGGAGAGTGGAACGGCGATCGTGCCGGCATGTGTCTGCGGGATCGTGTCCACACCACAATCATCGGTGGTGTGCGCATGACATGGCCCGGGTGCCGGGTCAAAGCCGGTCAGTCAGGCCAGTGTGGCACGGTTCCGGATTCTCGTCGAGGCGATCCGGCCGCTTGTCAATCCGTTTGCCGTCGAACCCCGGGTCGGGTACCTGACAGGGGTCGCTTCCGGGTTCCGCACTATCCATCGGTGGGCGAAATCAATTCGACCGCCGGTCGTTCCAGGACCGATTTCCGCCGAAGAAGACCGCGTAGGAGGCGGCCATTTCCGGCGGAACGCCTCGCGGCGTGACCGCCGCCAGCCCGTCGGCGCCTCTTCTTTCAGCCCTGGTCGGAGAGGTAGAGCAGAACCGCCCTGACGCGTCGGTGCACCTCGCCAACCTCGGTGAGGGCGAGCTTGGCGAAGATCGAGTTGATGTGCCGTTCGACGGCTCGGACGGTCACGACGAGCCGCGCGGCGATCGCGGTATTGCTTGCGCCGGTGGCCATTTCGGCGAGCACCTCGCGCTCGCGAGGTGTGAGCGCGTGTATCGCCCCGTTGGCCTGACGGGTCCGCGCGACGATCATCGCTTCGACGACGCGTGGATCAATCACCGAGCCCCCGCCCGCGACGGCACGGACCGCGTCCGCCAGCTGCCCGGGCTGGGCGACTCGTTCCTTGAGCAGATAAGAAAGCCCCGCGACACCGTCGGAAAGCAGCGCGGTGGCGTGCCTCGGGTCGTCGTACTGGCTCAGTACCACCACGCCGATGCCCGGCGACCGGTGCCGCAGTGTCAATGCGGCCCGGATCCCCTCGTCGGTGTTCGTCGGGGGCATGCAGATGTCGGTGACGACCACGTCCGGCGCGAGTTCCGCCGCGGCGAGGAGCAGCCCGTCGTGATCATCGGCAAGACCGACGACAGTGAGGTCGGCTTGTTCCTCGAGAAGCGTGCGCGCACCTTCACGGATCAGCAGACTGTCGTCTGCGATCACGATTCGTATACTCACAGATCCATAACGTACGCCGAGCAGCTGATCAGCTGGGGGATTCGCGCATGAGACGTGCCCGCGGTCGGGCGAGTCCGTGGGGCCGGGCGTGAACCTGCCGATACGGCCGGAACCGGCCGCCGGACCAGCGGACTTTCAGATAGATAGTGCGCTTTTGCTCAGGCTGGAGCACGCTGCGGCCGGGATCGTCGCCGAGCCCCGTCCCGCCGACGACATGTTCAGGCTCCTGCTTGAACAGGTCGGCGGGGCTCTGGGCTTGCCGGTTGGTTCGGTCTGGACGGCGGCAGGGCACCCGACATCCACCAATGCCGGGCCCGTTCTGCGCTGTGCGTCGACCTGGTATCTCCCCGGGCGGGAAAATCTGGCGGGGTTCGGCGCGGCAATCCGCGGACCTGTCCTCGAGCCGGATGTCGGACTGCCTGGCCGGGTATGGCGATCCGGGCGCCCGGAATGGGCGAGTGACCTGCGGGAGGAACCCGCGTGTCCGCAGGCGGAAGTGGCCGCCCAGGCCGGACTGACCTCCGGTTTCTGCTTTCCTCTCGTCAGCCGGGACGGAATCGAGGGGCTGGTGGAGTTCCTCGCCAATGAGGTACCCGAACCTGCGCCCGAACTACTCGCGACCCTGTCGAGCGTCGGACGCCGGATGGGTGACGCCCTGCGTCGGCAGCGTGTCGACGAGGAGGTTCGCCGCAGTGAGGCCCGGCTACGGGCGGTGCTGGACGCTGCGCTGGACTGCGTTGTCATTGCGGACGTGGACGGGCAGGTGCTGGAGTTCAATCCCGCGGCGTGTCGTACGTTCGGGTACACGCGGGAGGAGGCGATCGGGCGAGAACTCGCGGAACTCATCGTTCCGGTCGACATGCGCGCGCGGCACCGGGCGGGGCTGCGGCGGTACCTGCGCACCGAGCAGGCTCGTGTGCTGGACCAGCGAGTCGAGATCATCGGCATGCGTGCGGGTGGCAGCGTCTTCCCCGTCGAGCTGACGATCACGCGCGTCGGACGCGACGGTCGCCCGCTGTTCGCCGGTTACCTGCGGGATCTCAGCGAGCGGCACCGTGCCGACGAGGAGCTGCGGGCCACCCGGCGAAGGGTTGTCGAGGCTGCGGTGGCCGAACGGCAGCGGCTCGAACGGGACCTCCACGACGGGGCGCAGCAGCGACTGGTCGCGCTGGGCATGACTCTGGCCCGGGCGCGGACCGCACTGCCTGGCGATCCCTCGCATGCCGCCACGATGTTGGACCAGGCGATCCGGAACCTCGACGAAGCAGCGCTCGATCTGCGCAACCTGGCCCGAGGTATCCACCCGCGCAACCTGACCCACCACGGCCTCGCCGCGGCCTTGGCGGACCTCGCGCGGCACTCCCCAGTGGATCTGCGGTTGGGCATGGTGCCCGTGGTTCGGTTTCCAGCCGTCGTCGAGTCCACCGTCTATTTCGTGGTCAGCGAGTGTCTGACGAACGTCGCCCGCTACGCGGGTACACAAATGGCCCGGGTCGACGTGGCCGTCGAGGACTATCTTGCGGAAACTGGCACGCACCGCGCCCTTGCGGTCGCGATCGCCGATGACGGTGTGGGAGGCGCGGATCCGGCTCGTGGCACGGGCCTGCGCGGGCTCGCCGACCGGCTGGTGATGTTTGACGGGCGGCTGGAAATAATCAGCCCCGTCGGCGGCGGCACGTGTGTCCGCGCCTGGATCCCACTGCCGCGGGATGGTTCCCTGCCGCCGGCCACACCAGGTGATCTATCCCAGTAAAAACTGGAGATCGCGCCGAAAACGCCGCGAGCGGATGAGTCCCGGATGCTCGCGGGCCGTCGCGCGAGGGCGTGGCCCGGGTGTGTCCGGATCGCCGCAGTCCTGGCAGGCGATAGTTGCGGCGATCCGGCGTGCGACGAAGGGGACCACTAGTCGTCGCCGAGGCCGGCGGCCTCGAAGGCGGACAGCGAGGGCCGGATCGTCGCGGTCGGGCCGCCGGTGGGCACCAGCGGGTCGAGGGTCTTGAGGCCGTCGCCGGTGTTGTAGATGACGGTCTCGACGTCCGGGTCGAGGCGGCCTTCGTCCAGCAGGCGGCGCAGGCAGGCGACGGTGACGCCGCCGGCGGTCTCGCCGAAGATGCCCTCGGTGCGGGCGAGCAGGCGGATGCCGTCGACGATCTGCTCGTCGGTGACGTCCGTGATCGCGCCGCCGGTGCGGCGGGCGACGTCGAGGGCGTACGGGCCATCCGCCGGGTTGCCGATCGACAGTGACTTGGCGATGGTGGACGGCTTCACCGGGGACACCGTGTCGACGCCGCGGGCGAACGCGGAGGCGACCGGGTTGCAGCCGGCGGCCTGGGCGCCGAAGACCTTGTACGGGGTGGGCTCGACCAGGCCGAGCTTGCCCAGCTCACCGAAGGCCTTGTCGACCTTGGTGAGCAGCGACCCGGACGCGATCGGGACGACGACCTGGCCGGGGAGCCGCCAGCCGAGCTGCTCGGCGACCTCGTACCCGAGGGTCTTCGAGCCCTCGGCGTAGAACGGCCGCACGTTGACGTTGACGAACGCCCACTCGTACTCGCCGGCGAGCTCGCTGCACAGCCGGTTCACATCGTCGTAGTTGCCCTGGATGGCGACGAGCGTGCCGCCGTAGACCGCGGTCGACACGGTCTTGCCGGCCTCCAGGTCGTGCGGGACGAGCACGATCGAGCGCAGCCCGGCGGATGCCGCGTGGGCGGCCACCGACTGGGCGAGGTTGCCGGTGGACGCGCAGGCCACGGTGGTGAAACCGAGGTCACGGGCGGCGGTGAGGGCGACCGAGACGACCCGGTCCTTGAACGAGTGAGTCGGGTTGGCGCTGTCGTCCTTCACCCACAGGGTGCGCATGCCCAGCTCGGCGGCCAGCCGCGGCGCGGGCCGCAGCGGCGTCCAGCCGGCCCCCAGCGAGACCCGCCGCTCGGCGACGTGCCCGGCGGGCAGCAGCCCCACGTAGCGCCACAGGTTCTGCGGGCCGGCCTCGATCGACTCGCGGGTGACCCGGCGCAGCCGGTCCTCGTCGTAGGAGATCTCGAGTGGCGCAAAACACTCGACACAGACGTGCGTCGGGCCCAGCGGATAGGTGGCTCCGCAGTGGCGACAGGACAGCGAAACAGCGGGGTTCGCGGTATCCGGGCTCGGGAGAGTGGCGCGCTCGGGCGCGAGAGTCATGCGTGAACTCCTCATCTTTCCCGGGCGCCGGCTGCGTCCCGGGTCGGAATTAGCACCTGCCGCGCAGGATCGCGTCGGTGGTTGCCGGGGCTTCGCTGGGCCGTTCCCTCTGCCCCTCTGGATGAGCCAGATGAAGTTGTCTGTCCGTACTGTAGTCCGCGTGTGGGCGGGTGTGCACCGTAGTTTGTGGGGTCGGACGGGCGTCACGAACCGAGGGAGACGTAAGCGTGCCTGTACGGATCGTCTATACCGATCTTGACGGAACGATGGTCGGCCCGCGTGGATGCTTCTTCCGTTCCGAAGACGGGGCCAGCACCCTGGAGCCGGCCCGCGCGCTGGTGGACCTGCATGAGGCCGGCGTCGCGCTGGTCCTGGTCTCGGGGCGGACGCGGCCGCAGCTCGTGGAGGCCGCCGGGATCTTCGGCGCGGACGGGTTCATCGGGGAGCTCGGCGCCATCGTCGGGTGGACCAGCGGAACCTGGCTCGACAGCGAGATCCTGCGCGGGGCCATGCCGGATTCCTACGCGCAGGTGCCGGAGAGCCTGCTCGACGAGCTGATCCGGCTCCACCCCGGTCGCCTCGAGCTGCATTCGCCCTGGCACGCGGGCCGGGAGATCGACGTCATGCTGCGCGGCAAGATCAACGTCACCGAGGTGGACGAATGGCTCGCCGAAACCGGTTTCGGCTGGCTGAGCATGCGTGACAACGGGCTGGTCTCGCCGGCGAACATGCCCGACCTCGGTGAGGTACCTCACGTCTATCACCTGGTGCCGGACGGTGTCAGCAAGGGCGAGGCGGTGGCCTACGACCTGAAGCGGCGCGGGATCGACCCGGCCGACGCCATCGCCATCGGTGACTCGGCCAGTGATCTGGAGATGGCTCGTTCGGTGGGCCGGATGCACCTGGTGGCCAACGCGGTGCGCCATCCCGACATCGCCGAGCTGCTCACCACGCACGACAACGTGGTGGTCGAGTCGGACGCGGTCGGGCTGGGCTGGGCGAGCGCCGTCCGCAGCGCCATCGACGGCCGGTAACGGCCGGTGACGAACCTGACACCCCCGTGCGGGGGTGTCAGGGCAGCCCGATAGCCCCGCCGTGCGGGGATGACACCCCGACGGGGCGCTCGATGTCCTACGCTCCGCTGTGTGCGTCACATGCCGGGCATCGGGGAGCTCGCGGCGCAGGCCGGTGCCGGCTCGTTCCAGGCCGACCTGCTGGTCGCGTCGAACCGGGGTCCGGTCTCCTTCGCGGTTGGGGATGACGGCCTGCTGGTCCCTCGGCGCGGTGGCGGCGGCCTGGTCAGCGGCCTCGCCCAGGTCGTGCAGGACGCGCCCGAGGACGGCGGCGAGCTGCTGTGGGTCTGCACCGCGCTCAGCGAGGCCGACCGCCGGGCCGCCCGCTCGGCGCCGGGCGGCCGCATCGACCAGGCCGGCTACGACACCGGCGGTGCCTCGGTCCGCATGCTCGACCTGGACCGGGTGCTGTTCGACCGCGCCTACAACGCGGTCGCCAACCGGACGCTCTGGTTCGTCCTGCACCTGTTGCACTCGCCGTCGACGGAACCGAGCTTCGGGGCGTCGTTCCGGCAGGACTGGGCAGCCTATGAGGACTACAACGCCGCCTTTGCCGAGGCGCTCGCCGAGCAGGCCGCGCCGGGGGCGTGCGTCCTGGTCCAGGACTATCACCTGACGCTGGTGCCGGCGCTGCTGCGCGCGATCCGGCCGGATGTGCGCATCGCCCACTTCAGCCACACACCCTGGTCGCCGCCGCAGTACTTCCGGATGCTGCCCGACTCGGTGGCGGCGGCCATCCTGAAGGGCATGCTCGGAGCAGACCGGCTCGGTTTCCTCGCCCCCGCCTGGGCGGAGGCCTTCCGGGAGTGCTGCGCCGAGATCCTGGGCGCCACGGTCGAGGGCGATGCGGTCTCGGCCGGCGGGCGCACGGTGCGGACGAGCCTCTACCCGCTCGGCGTGGACGCCGCCGAGCTGCGGGACCGCGCCACCCGGCCGGATGTGCAGGCCCGGGTGGCTGAGCTGCGTGAGCTGGCCGGTGGCTGCCGGCTGGTGGTGCGGGTCGACCGCACCGAGCTGTCGAAGAACATCGTCCGCGGGCTGGACGCCTACCGCGAGCTGCTGCGCACACATCCGGAATGGCATGGGCGGGTGATGCATCTGGTCTGCGCGTACCCGTCGCGGCACGATCTGCCCGAGTACCGCGAGTACACCGCGGCCGTGCAGCGCATCGCGGCGGAGATCGAGGCCGAGTTCGGCACCGAGAGCTGGCTGCCCGTGCACCTGGAGATCAGCGATGACTTCCCGCGCTCGCTGGCCGCGATGAGCCTGGCGGACGTCCTGGTGGTCAACCCCATCCGGGACGGGATGAACCTCGTCGCGAAGGAGGGGATGGTGGTCTCCACAGAGAACGCCGTTCTCATCCTCTCCCGGGAGGCCGGCGCCTGTTCGCAGATGTCCGCCGACGCCCTGGTGGTGAACCCGTTCGACGTCACCGCCACCGCGGAGGCGATGCACACCGCGCTGACCATGGACCCGGCGCAACGGTGCGCCCGGACCGGGCGGCTCGCCGCGATCGCCGCGCAGCTGCCGCCGCGCGCGTGGTTCCGGGCGCAGCTCGACGAGATCGCCGACTAGCGCGGCTCCTGGCCCCGCTGTGGCCGCTGGCCCCGCCGTGGCCTCTGGCGTCTCAGGGCCGTGGCCTCTGGCGCCTCAGGCCGCCGCTGCTGCCGGGGCAAGATCCAAGGCCGCGTAGTTAAGTGATCTCGGTTGCTGTCAAGGGTGTTGAGGTCAGGGTGTAGGTCGCTCGGTCGGTCTTGTGGAGGAGCCCCTGGCGGGCCCACTGCGACATCCGGGTGCGGAAGCTGTTGATGTTCGTGACGTGGAGGATCCGGGCGATGTCCCTGCTGTGCCAGGCGCGGTGAGGATCGCCGCGCAGGAGGTCCAGGACGTCGGTCGCGGTGGGTGCCGGGCGGTGGGATGGCTGGTCCGGTGCTGTCGGGTCGGTGTCCGGTGGTGGCACGGCGGGCCGGGTGAGCGCCGGGGTGGTGTCCGGTTGCGGTGGCTGGCCGCGGGTGTGGCGGGGTGGCTGGGGGTGGATCTCGGTGGTCACGGTCGCGATGCTGGTGGTGACCAGTGGCCGGTCGTCTCCGGCGGGCCGGGCGTGGTAGCGGGAGAGGGGGGACGTTGGACCTTGCGGGTGCTGTAACGGGCTCGCCGGGCCGGGAGGGGGTGGGCCGAGCACGGCCCGGCCGATGATCCCGGTCAGGTCGACCCGGCCGTCA
>NZ_ADGX01000085.1 GCF_000177675.1 Parafrankia sp. EUN1f | reverse complement strand
GCTTCACCTGGCGCCAGCCGTGCGCGTAGGCCGTGCTCACGGTGCGGATGAGGTCCTCGGCGCTGACCATCTTGTTGATGACCTTGCGCAGGCGCTCCGAGCCGCCCTCGGGGGCGAAGGTGAGGCCGCTGCGCCGACCGTTGCGGGAGAACTCGTTGGCCAGCGTCACGTTGAAGGCGTCCACCCGGGTCGAGGGCAGGCTCAGCGACGTGTTCGTGCCCTCGTAGCGGTCGGCCAGTGCCTTGGCGATCTCGCCTATCTCGCTGTGGTCCGCGCTGGACAGTGACAGCAGGCCGACCTCGGAGAAGCCCGAGGCCGCGAGCCCCGCGTCGACCATCGCCCCGACCGTCGCGATGTTGCGCTCCCGAACCGGCCGAGTGATCATGCCCGCCTGACAGAAGCGACATCCACGGGTGCAGCCGCGGAAGATCTCCACGCTCATCCGCTCGTGCACGGACTCCGCGAGCGGCACCAGCGGGGCCTTCGGATACGGCCAGGAGTCGAGATCCGTCAGCGTGTGCTTGGCCGGCCGGGCCGGGATGTCGTCACGGGTGGGTGTCACCGCGGCGATCCTGCCGTCCGGCCGATAGCTCACGTCGAAGAAGGCCGGCACATAGACCAGGCCGAGGCGGGCCAGCCGGAGCAGCAGCTCACCACGCCCGCCGGGCGAGCCCTCGGCCTTCCACACCCGGGTGACGTCGGTGATCCGCAGGACGGCCTGCTCACCGTCGCCGAGCACCACGGCGTCGACGAAGTCCGCGATCGTCTCGGGGTTGAACGCCGCGTGGCCACCGGCCACGACCACCGGCGAGGTGTCGTCCCGGTCGGCGGCATGCAGCGGGATCCCGGCCAGGTCCAGCGCCGTGAGCAGGTTCGTGTAGCCGAGCTCGGTGGAGAAGCTGACCCCGAACAGGTCGAAGTCACCGACGGCGCGATGCGCGTCCACCGTGAACTGCGCGATGCCATGCTCACGCATGAGCGCCTCGAGGTCCGGCCAGACCGAGTACGTGCGCTCGGCCAGGACGTCCGGCTGCTCGTTCAGGATCTCGTAGAGGATCTGCACACCCTGGTTCGGAATGCCGACCTCGTAGGCGTCCGGGTACATCAGGCACCAGCGGACGGCGGTGTCGTCCCACGGTTTGACGACCGAGTTCCCCTCACCACCCACGTACTGGACCGGTTTCCGGACCCGTGGGAGCAGTGGCTCCAAGAGTGGGAACAGCGACTGTCCGGGCATGTCCGCGAGCCTACGGCACCACGCCGAGGCTCGACCGGGCCCCGACGAGGCACCTTGTCGCGGCCCGCGGGACTGCCAGGGAGACGACCCGGGACGACCTCAGAGCGCGTACGGGTCCGACCTGGAACGTAGACGGACATTCTGGAGCAAACCAACCGCGACCATGTTCGCGAACATCGACGACCCACCGTAGGACAGGAACGTCAGCGGTAGCCCGGTCACCGGCATCACGCCCAGACACATACCGATATTGACGAAGATCTGGAAGGTGAACCAACAGACCACACCGGTGGCGATCAGTGCTCCGAACGAGTCCTGGGACTGAAACCCGATCGTGAGCGCTCGCCAGAGCACCACGCCCAGCAGCACGATCACCCCGCCGGCGCCGAGATACCCGAGCTCCTCCCCCGCCACGCTGAAGACGAAGTCGGTCTGCTGCTCGGGCACGAACTGGCCCTGGGTCTGCTGGCCCTCGAACAGCCCCCGGCCCGTGACGCCCCCGTTGGCGATCGCGGTCATCGCCTGGTCGACGTTGTAGCCGCTGGACGACGTCGCCTTGTTCTCCGAGACGAACGAGGTGAGCCGAGCCTCCTGGTAGGGCTTGAGCAGGTGGAACTGCAGGATCGCGCCACCGAACAGCACCCCGCACAGGACCAGCCCGAGAACCCAGCGCCGCGGCGCGCCGCTCACCGCCAGCATCCCGAGAGTCACGAACACCAGCACCATGACCGTCCCGAAGTCCGGCTGAAGCATGATCAGCCCCATCGGGATGACGGCGAGGCCCAGCACGAGCAGGACGTCACCATGCCCCGGCTCACCGCGGCGGATGCCGGTGTACCGGTCCTCGTGCTTCTCGCCGAGGATCATGGCCACGCCGACGACGAGCGCGACCTTCGCGAACTCTGACGGCTGCAGCTGGAACCCGGCCGGCAGCACGATCCACGAGTGCGCGCCGTTGACCGTGGTGCCGACGAGCAGCACGGCCACCAGCCCGACGAGCGAGCCCAGGTAGACGAACGGCGCGTACGCCCGCAGGATCCGGTAGTCGACCACGGTCGCGGCGGCGCCGAGCACCAGGCCGATCGCGAGGTTCAGCAGGTGGCGTTTGAGGAAGGTCTGCGGGTCGCTGCCCGCCTCCTCCATCCGCTGCCGGGTTGCCGACCAGACCAGCAGGGCACCGATCAGAGCGAGCGCGACCACGCTGATCTGGAGCGGCCAGTCGAGGCGCCGCAATGGCGAGTGCCGCCCGGAGGCCCGATCCCGCAGCTGCCCGATCCGCCCCCGTACGAGCACCGGGGACGACCGCAGCGCGGTGGGGCCGGGGTCCTGCGTCATCGCCCCTCCCCTGTGTAGCGGTCGACGTCCTGGGTTGTTCGTGCTGGTGGCGATGATCGGCGTGCGTGCGTGCGTGTGTGCATAGGCGGCTGGCGCGCGAGCGCCCACGGTCACGGCGGGGAACGGCCTGCGCCGCCCGCGGCGGACGTCGCGGCGGCCGGCTCGGTTCCGCTGTGGGCGGCCGGCCCCGAGGCAGGCCACAGCGCGGGCAGCACCGCGCCGGGCGCGGCCGCCTCGGGGCCCGCCACGCCGGGTGCCACCGCACCCTGGACCACCGCACCCTGAACCACCGTGCCCTGCCCAGCCGCGCCCTGCGCCGACGGGGCCGGGCCGGCGGTCGTGCCCGCACCACCACCGAAGCTTCCGTCCCGGCCCAGCTCAGGCAGGTCGGCGGGCGGCTTGCCGCCGGGCAGGGCCGCTGGCTGGCCGACGCCGTAGAGCGCCTTGTAGATCTCCTTGGCGACCGGCGCCGCGTACTCCGCACCGGTCCCGGATTCCGGGATGCTCACCACGACCACGAACTGGGGATCGTTCGCCGGGGCGAACGAGGCGAACCAGGAGGTGTCACCCTTGCCTTCGACCTCGGCGGTCCCGGTCTTGCCCCCGACCGGTACGAGATCGCTGGGCCAGTCCGCGAACACACCCGCCGCCGTGCCACCGGCCTCGGTGGTCACACCATGCAGACCGTCCCGGATGTAGGCGAGGATCTCCGGCGAGACGGGCAGATGGCCGGTGACGGTGGGCTCGATGAGCTTCGTCCGCCTGCCGTCCGGGGAGATGGTCGCCTTCGCGAGGGTGGGCTGGTAGAGCGTCCCGCCGTTGGCGATGGCCGCGTAGGCGGTGGCGAGCTGCAGGGGGCTGACGGAGAGGTACTGGCCCTGGCCGATGGAGAACTGCACGGCCGCGCCGGCGTTGTAGAGGTAACCGTCGACGCAGGCCTCGGCCGCGTACTTGCGGTACCGCTCCGCCTTGACCGGGTCCGGTTCCTCCGGATATCCGTTCTGCGCCCGCCGGCAGTACGAGTCCTTCAGCTCCTCCCAGATCTTCTTCGCGTCCGCCCGGTCGACGACGGCGCCCGAGGTCTCCCCGGGCAGGTCGATCCCGGTGCGGCTCCCGAACCCCATGGCCTCGGCCATGCGGACGAAGTACTCCTTCGGTTCCTGGTACGGGCCGCGGCCGTTGCGCAGACCGCCGTCGGCGACCCAGGCGTCGTAGGCGAACTTGTCGAAGATGACGTCGCAGGAGATGACCAGCGACTGGTGCAGCGTGATCGGGCCGGCCGACGACCCGTCGAAGTTGTGGAAGATCTGGTCACCGACCTGCAGCGTCGGTGCGCAGTCGAACTTGTCGTCGCCCTTGGCGCCCATCTGCTGCATCGCGACCGCGGTGGAGACGACCTTGAACGTCGAGCCCGCCGCGGCCGAGCCCTGGTAGGCACGTGACAGCAGCGGCGTGCCGTTCGCCGGGTCGGACAGCGCGGAGTAGTCGGTCTGGGAGATGCCGCCGACGAACACCGACGGGTTGTAGGTCGGCAGGCTGGCGAGCGCGACCACTCCGCCGGTACGCACGTTCAGGACGACGGCCGACGCCGCCCGGGCGCCACCACCGAGCGACTCCAGCGTCTTCCCCAGCGCCTGCTCGGCGGCCCGCTGCACGTCGAGGTCCAGATTGAGCACCAGGTGGTCACCACTGACCGGGTCCGTGGTGGAGGCGGTGCCGGCGACCCGCCCGAACCGGTCCACCTCCAGGCGCTCCACGCCGTCCGCCCCGCGCAGCGCGTCGTCGTAGGTGTACTCCAGCCCGGAGACACCGATCAGGCTGTTGAGGTGGTAGCCCTTCTCACCACCCTGGGCGTCGAGCTGGTCCTGGGAAACGGGCGCGAGGTAGCCCAGCTCGTGGGCCGCGAGCGAAGCGTTCGGGTACTCGCGGACGGCCTGCAGATCCGCCGACACCCCGGGGAAGCGGTCCGGATGCTCGATCACCGCGAGCGCCTGCGCCGAGGAGACGTCCTTCGCCACCGGAACCGGCTGGTAGGGGGAGCCGTTCCAGCACGGCGCCTTCACCGTGGCCGAGCAGAATCGGATGCGCTGCTCGATCTCGGCCCGCGGCATGCCGATCACGGTGGCGAGCCGGTCCAGGACGGCCCGGCCCTTGTCGGACTGCCGGTCGATGGTCGACCGGTTCACCGAGATGACCAGGGACGTGCGGTTCCGGACCAGCGGCTGCCCCTGATCATCGACGATCATTCCCCTGGTCGCCGGTGTGACGACCTCCCTGACCCGGTTCGTCTCGGCGACCCTGCGGTACCGCTCACCGTCGAGGATCTGCAGCACCCACAGCCGGGCGCCCAGCGTCACCAGCAGGGAGAGAACGAGCACTCGCAGGATGAGCAGCCGGATCCGCATCCGGTCGTTCACAGCCGCCCCCGATCCCGGTGCAGGCGGCGGGAGGCGGCCGTGGCGATCGGGAACAGGAACGGGGTCACCAGCAGCGCGTAGAGACCGGCGGCGACGGCCCGCTCGAGGGCCTGGGCGCCGGTGAGCGCCGCGTCGCCCAGGATCGCGGTCGCCGCGGCGTTCCCGAGGGTGCCGAACACCGCCGCGGCTCCCACGGTGGCGAGCGGAACGGTGATCGAACGCTCCGCCGCGTTCATCACCAGGCCGGCGAGATACCCGACCAGGCACAGCACGAGGGCCGTCTGCCCGAGCACGTGGGTGGACATCAGATCGGCCAGCAGCCCGACGACGAAGCCGAGCACCGCGCCGAGCAGCGGGCCCTCGATCAGCGCGATGATCGCCAGCAGCACGATCACCAGATCGGGGCGGCCCAGCGGGGCGCCGAGCCGGGCCACCACCGACACCTGCAGGACGACGGCGACGGCCAGCAGCGCGGCCGCGGCCGCGAAGGTACGCGGATGCAGCCGCTCCTCGGAGAACCCGCCATCCCACACCGCCTCGTCACCCCGCGCCCTGGGCCGCCGGAGCTCCGCCGCCGGCCGGGACCTGCCCGGCCGGCGCCTCACCGCTCTGCGCCTGGCCGGCGGGCGCCTGCCCACTCGGCGCCTGGCCGTCGGTGGAGCCGGCCGCGCCGGAGTCCGGCACCGCGCGGGGCGGGAGCACCCGGTCACCCGGGTCGGTGGCGGGGCCACCGACGATCACGCCGACCAGGTCGAGCGTGCCGATCGAGACGAAGGGGCGGACCTCGGCGGTACGCGAGAGGCCACCGACATCCACCACCTCGGTCACTTCGCCGATCGGCACTCCCGCCACATAGTCGAGACTACCAAACGTAACCAATCGGTCACCCTTTTGCACCTGGTAGGAGGCGTCATAAAGGGTGAAGGTCAGAGTGGACGGACCCTGGCCACCGGCGACCGCGCCGAGCAGCTTGGTCTGCTCCAGCCGAGCGCCGATGCGGCTGCTCGGATCGCAGATCAGCTTGACGACCGCAGTGCTGTCGGTGACCGACGTGACCGTGCCGACCAGGCCGGCCGTGTTCACGACCACCTTGTCCACGGCGAGGCCGTCGCGACGGCCGGCATTGATCGTCACCGTCCAGTCCATCCCGGTGACATCACCGACCGCGATGACCCGGGCCGGAACGATCGTGTACTGCCCCTTGTCGGCGAGCAGGCGCAGGTCCGAGAGCTCACCGGCCAACCGGTCGATCTCGGCGTCGTCGGAGATCTGCCGACGCAGTTGCGCGTTCTCCTCGGCGAGCCGGTCGGCGCGATCGTGGTAGCGGTTCGGGTGGGTCAGCGACGACACCGTTCGACCCACCGGCCGGGTCACCGTGGTCACCGCGTTCTCGACCCCGCCCACGACCGAGTGCACCACACCCCGGGCACCGGGCGCCGAGTCGCTGGTCCGGTAGTCGAGCGTGATCAGCGTGAACGCGAGGACGAGCAGGGCGGCGATGACGAGACGGGAGCGCCTGGTGTCACGTCCCACGTCGGTCCTCCATCGCCGCCTGCCACCGCCACACTCCTACCACCGCACTCCCATGCCGCCGCACGCCGCCGAGGGCGCGGCCGGGTCCACACCGGCCGCGCCGCGCGGGCCGTCAGCGCTTCGGTTCGGAGATGAGGACCTGCTGCAGCGCCTCGAACTCCTCGACGCACTTGCCCGACCCCATCGCCACCGAATGCAGCGGGTTCTCCGCGATGTGGATCGGCATTCCGGTCTCGTGCCGCAGCCGCTCGTCCAGCCCGCGCAGCAGCGCACCGCCGCCGGTCAGGACGATGCCGCGGTCCATGATGTCGCCGGACAGCTCCGGCGGGCACCGGTCGAGGGTCACCTTGACCGCGTCGATCACCGCGTTCACCGGCTCCTCGATGGCCTTGCGGATCTCCTCGGCGGTCACCACGATGGTCTTGGGCAGGCCTGTGACCAGGTCACGGCCACGGATCTCGGCGCTCGGCTCGTCCGGCACCTTGTGCGCCGAGCCGATCGCCATCTTGATCTCCTCGGCGGTCCGCTCGCCGAGCATCAGCGAGTACTCCTTCTTGACGTAGGAGATGATCGCCGTGTCGAGCTCGTCGCCGGCGGTGCGGATCGACTGGCTGGTGACGATGCCGCCCAGCGAGATGACCGCGACCTCGGTCGTGCCGCCACCGATGTCCACGACCATGTTGCCGGTCGGCTCGTGCACCGGGAGGCCGGCGCCGATCGCCGCCGCCATCGGCTCCTCGATGATGTAGACCTTCCGCGCGCCGGCCTGGTAGCCGGCGTCCTTCACCGCGCGCTGCTCCACACCGGTGATGCCGGACGGGACGCACACCACCAGCCGGGGCTTGGCGAAATGACGCCGCCGGTGCACCTTCTGGATGAAGTACCGCAGCATCCGCTCGGTGGTCTCGAAGTCGGCGATGACGCCGTCCTTCAGCGGGCGGACCGCCACCACGTTGCCCGGCGTACGGCCGATCATTCTTTTCGCGTCGGTTCCGACGGCGAGGATTCCCGAGGTCGTGGTGTTGATCGCGACGACACTGGGCTCGTTGAGCACGATGCCCCGGCCACGGACGTAGACGAGCGTGTTGGCGGTACCGAGGTCGACGGCCATGTCACGACCGAGGAACGACAGCGAACTGGACATCGTCGGGTGCCGGCCTTCCCGAGGGGCGCGAGGTGGGACGGATCCGGACGGCGCACGCGGACGACACCGACCGGCCCTTCTCCGACCAACGCGCGAAACGCGTACAGAGTTCGTCGAACGGGCGGGACGGCCCGGATGCGCCTCGCGTGGACCCGTTCACCGTGACCGCCGGTACGGCGATTACGGCGAGCCACCGGGCACGCTCCGGGTAGGTGAAAGCGTAGACCGCCCCCGACGACGTCGCTGAGCCGACCGGGAAGCGTGTCACCCCACACGCACCGGGGCACGCGCGGCACGCCGCCCGGCTCCACATCATCCGTGGACGGGTGGCAGGTCAGCGGCGGACCGCCGCCGATCGGGCACCCGGCAGGGACGAGACTTCCCCCGATCGGGGACGGAACACCCAAGGACACCGGGCCGACCACGGCGGCCGGCGGCCGGGCGGCACCTCGACGGGGCCACGCCCGTCCGGCGGCTCACCCGCGCCGGTGGAACCCCGCCACCCACCAGGGGTGAGGGCGGGGGCACCCGGTGCCCGCAGGTCAGCTCAGGCCGGGGAAGAACAGGTCGATCTCGCGCTTCGCCGACTCCGGCGAGTCCGAGCCGTGCACGAGGTTCTGGCCGATCTCCAGCGCGAAGTCACCGCGCAGCGAACCGGGGACCGCCTTCACCGGGTCGGTGGCGCCGATGAGGCCGCGCGCCGCCTCCGTCGCCCGCGGGCCCTCCGCCACCAGGGCGACCAGCGGACCAGAGGTGATGAAGTCGACCAGCTCACCGAAGAAGGGCTTGCTGGCGTGCTCGCCGTAGTGGGTCTCGGCGACCGAGCGCTCCAGCGTGCGCAGCTCCAGGGCGACGATCTTCAGCCCCTTGCGCTCGAGGCGACCGATGACCTCACCGATGAGGCCACGGCTGACGCCGTCGGGCTTGACCAGGATGAGGGTGCGCTCGGAGGACACGGGACTCCTTCAGACTCGTTTCGTCATCTTTGACGCGGATGGCCGGACGGTCCGCGGCTACTGGCGCGACCGGTTGGCCCCTGGCAAACCTACAGGGTCCACGATCCAGACCGGCGCGCGCACTCCCCCGAGACCACCCGTCGGAGTGGCGCGACGGTGCGGCGGTGCCACGGGCAGCGGCCGGTCAGCGGCCAGTGGTCAGCGGCCGAGGAGACGGCGGGCCTCCCCCACCGTCACCAGTGAGCCGGTGACCAGCACTCCGGTGCCACCGAGCTCGCCTTCCTCCTCGGCCAGGCGCACCGCGGCGTCCAGCGCGTCGTCCAGACGCAGCGCCACCTCGACCCGGTCTGCGCCGAAGACATCCACCGCGACCGCCGCCAGATCGTCCGCCGGCATCGCCCGCGGCGAGGTGCTCTGCGTGATCACGACGCTGCTGAAGACCGGCTCCAACGCGGCGAGGATGCCATCCGCGTCCTTGTCGCCCAGGACGGCGACCACACCGACCAGGGACTCGAAGCCGAAGGCCTCGTCGACCGCGGCCGCGAGGGCCTCGGCGCCGGCGACGTTGTGCGCGCCGTCCAGAACGATCGTCGGCGAACGCCGGACCACCTCAAGCCGGCCCGGCGAACTCGCCTGGGCGAACCCGGCGAGCACGGCGTCGGCGTCCAGCTGGTTCTGCCCACCGCCGAGAAAGGCCTCGACTGCCGCCAGCGCCACCGCCGCGTTGTGCGCCTGATGCACGCCGTGCAGCGGCAGGAAGACCTCCTCGTAGGTCCCACCGAGCCCGCGCAGGGTCAGCATCTGCCCGCCGACGGCGGCCCGCCGGCCGACGACACCGAACTCCAGGCCCTCCCGGGCGACCGTGGCACCCAGCTCGGCGGCCCGGCGCAGCAGCACCTCCGCGGCGGGCAACTGCTGCTGGGCCAGCACGAGCAGCGAGTCCGGCCGGATGATGCCGGCCTTCTCCGCCGCGACGGACTCGACCGTCGAGCCGAGCTCCGGATGGTCCAGCGAGACCGGCGTGATCACCGCGACCGGGGCGTCGATGACGTTCGTCGCGTCCCAGGTGCCACCCATACCGACCTCGATCACGCCCACGTCCACCGGCGCGTCCGCGAAGGCGGAGAACGCCATCGCGGTGAGCAGCTCGAAGAAGGTGACCCGCTCGGCGTGCCGGGTGTCGACGAGCTCGGCGTACGGGATCACGTCGTCGTAGGCGCGGGCGAACACCTCCGCGCTCGCGGGCGCGCCGTTGATGCTGATCCGCTCGGTGACCGTCTCCAGGTGCGGCGAGGTGTAGCGGCCGGGACGCAGGCCGAACGCCTGCAGCAGGGCGTCGATCATCCGCGCCGTGGAGGTCTTGCCGTTCGTCCCGGTGATGTGGATCGACGGGAAGGACCGCTCGGGATGCCCCAGCAGGTCCACGAGATCCCGCATCCGCTCCAGATCGGGAAGCATCCGGTGCGGGAACCGCCCGGCGAGCGCCTTCTCCACCCTGGCGAGGCCGGCAGCGTCGTCCGGCGTGTTCCCCGTGCTCACGTCTGTCACGGTGCCGAGGTTATGGCATCACCGAAGCGGCCTCCTCCCGACGGGAGACAGGCGCGCGTGCCGCCGGCCGCCGGCCGCGCACCCCCGCATGCCTCCGCGCGCCCCGGCGCTCCGCGGCCTGTTGCTCCGCGGCTCGCCGGGGCGGTTGTCCGCCGGTCAGGCCGCCGCCGTGCGACGAGGCACCGCCTGCGCGGCCCCGCGGTCAGGCCGACTTCTCCTGGCGGCCCGGGTTGCGCTTGGACGCGGCGACGTCCCGTGGCACCAGAGTGGGGTTGACGTGCTCCAGCACGACCTCGCGGGTGATGACCGCACGGGCGACGTCCTTGCGGCTCGGGATGTCGTACATCACCGAGAGCAGGACCTCCTCCATGATCGCGCGCAGGCCACGGGCACCGGTGCCCCGCAGGATCGCCTGGTCGGCGATGGCCTCCAGCGCGTCGGTCGTGAAGTCGAGGTCCACGCCGTCCAGTTCGAACAGCCGCTTGTACTGGCGGACCAAGGCGTTCTTCGGCTCGGTGAGGATGCGGATCAGCGCCTCGCGGTCGAGGTTGGAGACGCTGGTGATGATCGGCAGCCGGCCGATGAACTCCGGGATCATTCCGTACTTGAGCAGGTCCTCCGGCATGATGTCGCCGAAGACGTCCGAGGAGTCCGGGTCGTCCTTGCCGTGGAGCACCGCACGGAAGCCCAGGGACTTCTTGCCGATCCGGGATTCGATGATGCGGTCGAGCCCGGCGAAGGCACCCCCCACGATGAACAGCACGTTCGTCGTGTCGATCTGAATGAACTCCTGATGCGGATGCTTCCGACCACCCTGCGGCGGGACGCTCGCGGTCGTTCCCTCAAGAATCTTCAGCAGCGCCTGCTGCACACCTTCGCCGGAGACGTCCCGGGTGATACTGGGATTCTCCGACTTGCGGGCGATCTTATCGACCTCGTCGATGTAGATGATGCCCGTCTCGGCCTTCTTGACGTCATAGTCGGCGGCCTGGATGAGTTTGAGAAGAATGTTCTCGACATCCTCGCCCACATAGCCCGCCTCGGTCAGCGCGGTCGCGTCGGCGATGGCGAACGGGACGTTCAGCATGCGAGCCAGGGTCTGGGCGAGCAGGGTCTTGCCACAGCCCGTGGGGCCCAGCAGCAGGATGTTGCTCTTCGCGAGCTCGACCTCACTCTTCGCCGCGTCACCGCTGGAGGAGCTGCCCGCCTGCACCCGCTTGTAGTGGTTGTAGACGGCTACCGACAGCGTCTTCTTCGCGGCCTCCTGGCCGACGACGTAGCCGTCGAGGAACTCGTAGATCTCCCGGGGCTTGGGCAGTTCCTCCCACTTCAGCTCCGAGGACTCGGAGAGCTCCTCCTCGATGATCTCGTTGCAGAGGTCGATGCACTCATCGCAGATGTAGACGCCTGGGCCAGCGATGAGCTTCTTCACCTGCTTCTGCGACTTACCGCAGAAGGAGCACTTGAGCAGGTCACCGCCATCACCGATGCGTGCCACCGAGGACTCAGTCCCTTCGTCCAGACGATGGTGTCGCCTGCGTGTCGGGGGCGGTGCGCACCGCCCGGTCGTCGCGTGTCTGCCTGTATCCGTCCTCGTGGGGACGGTACCCCGCGGGGGCGTCCGGTGAGAGCCCAATCGCTGGGCTCATACCGGTCAGCCTACGGTCATCGGAGGCGTCCCCGCTCGTCCACACAGCCCGTTCGGCGTCACAGCACGATCGGGCGTCCGAATTGAGAGGTGGTGATGCCAATGCGTCGCACCTGGCCCGCCACCGAGGAGCCCGCCGGGTGAAACCGGCAGACCCACCGGGGACCACAGCCATGGCCTGCCCGACCCCGCCGGGCCCGCGGGAAGGCAGGCCCGGCGACGCCGCGCGTAACCCGGGTTCAGCGCGCGGCGGCGAGCCGCGAGGACTTCCGGGTCTTGATCACTTCATCGATGAGGCCGTACTCCTTGGCCTCCTCGGAGCTGAGGATCTTGTCGCGCTCGATGTCCTTGCGGATGTCCTCTTCGTTGCGGCCGGTGTGCTCGGCGAGCATCCGCTCCAGCAGCGTGCGCATCCGCAGGATCTCGCGCGCCTGGATCTCGATGTCGCTCGACTGGCCCTCACCCTGCGCGGACGGCTGGTGGATGAGGATCCGGCTGTTCTGCAGCGCGAACCGCTTGCCGGGCGTACCCGCCGCGAGCAGCACCGCCGCCGCCGACGCCGCCTGGCCCATGCAGATCGTCTGGATGTCGGGCCGGACGAACTGCATCGTGTCGTAGATGGCGGTCAGCGAGGTGAACGAGCCACCCGGCGAGTTGATGTAGATCGAGATGTCGCGGTCCGGGTCCTCGGACTCCAGGAACAGCAGCTGCGCCATCACGTCGTTCGCCGACGTGTCGTCGATGGGCGCGCCGAGGAAGACGATCCGCTCCTTCAGGAGCTTCGAGTACGGATCCATGCCGTACTCGCCGCGGGACGTCTTCTCGATGATGTTGGGGAGGACGTACCGGCTCTGCGGCCCGTAGTAGCCCTGTGATCCGTACATGGTGACTGCCTCCGAGGAGAGCGGGTGACGAGGGTCGGGACTTCTCCGGCGGCTTGCGGCCGTGGGGGTACGTCAGCTCACCGGGCCTTCGCTGGGAACCTGGCGGGCCCGCTGGACGACGTGGTCCACGAAGCCGTAGTCCTTCGCTTCATCGGCGGTGAACCACCGGTCGCGGTCGGAGTCACGCTCGATCTGCTCGACCGGCTGACCCGTGTGGAACGCGATGCGCTCCTGCATCATCCGCTTCGTGTACAGCATCTGCTCAGCCTGGATCGCGATGTCGGAGGCCGTACCGCCGATGCCGCCGGAAGGCTGGTGCATCATGATCCGCGCGTGCGGCAGCGAGTAACGCTTGCCCGGCGCACCCGCGCAGAGCAGGAACTGGCCCATCGACGCGGCAAGGCCGAGCGAGACCGTGGCGACGTCGTTCTCGACGTACTGCATGGTGTCGTAGATCGCCATACCGGCGCTCACCGAGCCACCGGGCGAGTTGATGTAAAGGAAGATGTCCCGCTGCGGGTCCTCGGCGTTGAGCAGCAGCAGCTGCGCACAGATCGCGTTCGCGATCGAGTCCTCCACCACCGAACCAAGGAAGATGATCCGCTCGCGGAGCAGCCGGTTGAACACCTGCTCGTCGAAGCCGGGACCGCTCTGGCCGGGAGAGCGCAGACTCGGGCCCGGGACAGCCAGGCGAGGGGCGGCGATGTCACTCACAGTCGGATCCTCGGCTTCCTTTGGCGGCATCTGATTGACCGGCTCGACACTATCTGTGACCCGAGCCGGTTCCGCTGCTTCTCCCTCGATGTTCGCGCTGGGCGTGAGGCTGGGCCAGTCCGGCATCCCTGTGCTCCGAGCACTTACGGACCCGAGCCGGAGCCCACAGCGTGCCCTGCGGTGTCCACCTGTGGTTCCCGGACACGCGGACGGCCCCCGGTACCCGGTCCATCAGGACCGAATTCCGGAGGCCGCCCCACAACGTCCCGTCAGGCCCGGAAACGCCCGGGCCCGCCACTACTTCGAATCGCCCGCGTCAGCCTCAGCATCGCCCGCACCGGTCTCCGTGTCGGAGTCGGCGGCGTCAGTGGCCGCAGCCACCGGCCCCGCCGCGCCCGTCGGAAGCTCCTCGGCGTCCAGCTCGTCGGAGATGTCCACGACGTCGTCACCCTCGTCGGCCGACGGCCGACGCGGCAGGTGCAACTCCACCGGGTTCCCCTCGGAGTCGACGACCTTCACGTTCTCCAACAGCAGGAACAGCGCCTTCGTCCGGAGCACGTCCGCCATCAGAGCGGTCAGGCCCTCACCCTGCGCCAGGTGCTGGGCGTACTGATCCGGCTGCACACCGGCCCGCTGCGCCCGCATCAGGATCTGCTCCATCAGCTCGCCCTGATCCAGCCCGATCGACTCCGCGTCGATCACCGCGTCCAGGATGAACTGCGACCGGATCGCCTTGCCAGCCGAGTCACGCACCTCGGAGTCGAACTCCTCCGCGGACTGCCCCAGGGTCTCCAGGTAGGCCGCGCGGTCCGTCCCCATGTGCTCCAGCTCGTGCGACAGGCGGTGCTCACGCGCCTCCAGCTCGCCCGCCAGCACCGACTCCGGAACCGGGACCTCGACCAGCTCGACCAGCTTGTCGAGCAGCTTCTCGCGGGCCTCGCCCAGCTGCTCCTGCTTCCGGACGGTCTCCAGCCGCGTCCGCACATCCGCACGCAGCTCGTCCAGAGTGTCGAACTCGCTGGCCGTCGTGGCGAAATCGTCGTCGAGCTCCGGGAGTTCCTTCTCCTTCACCCCACGGACAACCGCCGTGACCTGGGCCGTCCGCCCGGCGTACTCGCCGGCGAGCAGCTCGGTGTCGAAGGTGCGCTCGTCGCCGTCCGAAGCACCGGTGATCGCCTCATCGATGCCGTCGATCAGGTTCCCGCTGCCCACCTCGTAGGACATCCCGGTGGCCGTGGCGTCCTCGATGGCCTCGCCGTCCACCGACGCGGACAGGTCCAGCGACACGAAGTCGCCCTCCTGCACCGCACGCTCCACCGGCTTCAGGACAGCGAACCGGTCGCGCAGAGTGCCGAGGTACTCCTCGACCTTCTCGTCCGACACGACCGCCGGCTCGACAACCAGCTCCAGGTCGCCGAACTCCGGCAGCGTCACATCCGGGCGGACATCCACCTCGGCGGTGAACACCAGCTGCGCGCCGTCGGCGAACTCGGTGATGTCCACCTCCGGCCGCGACAGGACGTCGACCTCCTCGGCTTGGACAGCCTCCGAGTACAGGCGCGGCAGCGCCTCCTGGATCGCCTCGTCAAGGATCACACCCCGCCCGAGGCGCTGGTCGAGGATGCGCGGCGGAACCTTGCCCGGGCGGAACCCGCTGACACGCACCTGACGCGCCAGCTTGCGGTAGGTGGCATCGACGGACGGCTTGAGCTCGTCGAAGGGCACCTCGACGGTCAGCTTGACCCGGGTAGGACTGAGGGTCTCCTTGGTGGCCTTCACGGCGCGGCGGTCTCCTGGTACGACGTCGGACGGGGTGATGCGCCGAGAGTATCGGTCGGGGCGGGGAGACTCGAACTCCCGATCTCCTGCACCCAAAGCAGGCGCGCTAGCCACTACGCTACGCCCCGAGGCGTTGCATCCCCATCCTACGGGGTAAGCTCGTCCTCATCACCAACGCGGGTGTAGCTCAATGGCAGAGCCCCAGCCTTCCAAGCTGGCCATGCCGGTTCGATCCCGGTCACCCGCTCGAGCTGGGATTCCTATGCCCAAAGCCTTTGGCTTTGGGCCTTGGGCCGTTATTTCGTCGGGGGCGTTGCCCCCGGACGCCCCCTGCCGCTGGTGGGGTGGGGGCCCGGGCGTTTGGTGTGTGGTGGGGTGTGCTGGGGTTTCGGGGGCTGCGCCCCCGGACCCCCCCAACCCCCTGAGCTGCCGGGGTTTCCGGGGCGGTGCCCCGGACCCCCCCAACCCCCTGAGCTGCCGGGGTTTCCGGGGCGGTGCCCCGGACCCCCCCAAACCCTTGGGGTGGCGGGGTTTTGCGGGGTGGTGGCCTTGGATCTGCTTTGCCTGTTGTGGCGGTGGGGTCTTGGGGGTGTAACGCCCTGAGCTGGTGGGTTTCGGCTTGTGGGTCGTCTCGGTGAAGCCGGCTCGGGGGTGGCGTGTCCCTGTGGTCCTCGGGGCGGCTTGCGTTGGGGCTTCGGTGGCCGAAGCCTGTTCCCTGAGCTGGCCTTGTGCCCTGAGCTGAAAGTTCAGGTCGGTCGTCGTTTCGGGGTGACGGAGCCGGGCTTCGCGGCGCCGGAGAGCGTCCGAGCGGATCGACTCGGCACTCTTCGAGATCTGCCGGGTGCGCAGCGTCGCCAGGGTCCGGGCGGCCAGAATCGTCGTGGAACGGCCGGGCGGGTCGCGAACCTCCCGGTTCGGGGCCTCCCCGCCGGATGGTCGGGTGCGCAGGGTCGCCGATTCGGAGGCGGAACACTGGAGTGACCGACCATCCCATGATGGATGGTTGTGCGTTGATTGCCGCTACTTTTGCGCATGTTGGGCGTTCACGACGGTGAGCCTGGGGCGCGGTCGACGCTGTCCGTGGTCGGTCGCATCGTCTTCGTGATCCTGAGGGCCGGCGGGGTGACTCCGGTCGTCCGGGCGCCTCGGGTGCTCCGGGGCCGCTTCGTCCATACGGGCGATCTGCAGGTTTTCGGGGGCCGGGCAGGTCGGGCGGGGCAGCACGGGCCCTGGTGGGTGGCGTGTGTGCAGGTCCTGGTGGGGGCCTTGGCGGCCGTAGGGTGCGCGGTGTCGCTCTCGTTGCCCTCGCCTGGGGAGGCGTCATCAGCGAAGGAACAGGCACCCTCCGCGCATGGCTGCCGATCGCCGCCTTTGCCGGAATCAGCCTCAACAGCCTGCGGCTGCGTGCGCGGGTGCGTGCGCTGGCTGTGATTCCGCCGGCTGGGCAGGCCGTGCATGCCTCGCACCGGTTCCTGCTCGCCGACGGCGTCCGGCTCGACGAGGCGCAGCGGCGGGCGGCTAGTGCGTACGCGCTCCGGGAGGGCCTGTCCGTCCTGGATCTGGTGCCTGCCGAGATGGCCGCCCATGAGGTGCTCGACCTGGCACGGATGGTCGATCCGCGGGCCGACCGGTCGGGCCTGTTCACCTCGGGGCGCGGTGCCTTCCAGGCCCTGCTCGTCGAACAGGACGTATGGGAACGCGCCGGACTCGATCTGCCGGCGCCGTCCCGTGTCGAGCTCGTCGCGGCCACCGCGGCGCTGCGGCTTCATGCGTCGACCGCGACGGGGCTGGCGATTCTGCCGGGGCTCTCGGCGGGTGCGGGGTCCGCGACGCAGCGGCTGGAGATTGAGTTCGCCGCCTACCCGTGGGCTCCCGGTATGCCGTTCATTCCACTCGCCCGTGACCTCGCGGTCGTCGCCGGCGTGGCCGCAGCGCCAGCCTGGGCGCTCGGCGCCGCGCTGCTCGGATGGGTGCAGCCCCTGGTGGTGAGCGCGGGGCGGATTCGACTCACGGCGGGTGGGCTGGCCAGCAGCCCGCTCACCCGTCGGCTGCCGATGCTGCGGTTTCTCGCCTCACCGGTCACCGCCAGGCGGACCGCACCGGCAACCACCGCTGGCACGACCGTGACCGACGCCGCCGCCACTGCCACTGCCGCTGCCACTACTGCCACCGCCACCGCCACCGCCACCACTGCCACCACCGCCACCACTGCCTCTACCGCTGCTGCCGCCACCGCCACCGCATGGACGCCTCGGCCGGGGCCACCGGTGCCGGAGCCCGCGTTGCTGGCGGCGAAGAGGCGCCAGTACGCGGCCGACCTCGCCGCCGGCGTCGACAGGTTCCTGGAGGCCCCGATCACGGCCTGCCCCTGGTGCGGCGGAGCCGATCTGGCACTCGAACTGCTCGGCGCCGACTGCTTCCAGGCGAAGCCCGGCGTGTTCCGGTACGACCGGTGCCGCGACTGCGGCCACGTCTTCCAGAACCCACGGCTGACCCTGGACGGGCTCGAGTTCTACTACCGGGACTTCTACTCCGGTCTCGGCGCCCGCCTGGTCGAGGAGCTCTTCAGCCGCAACACCGCCACGTACCTGGACCGGGCCCGCATCGACATCCCCGCGCCGCGGCGCTGGCTCGACGTCGGCGGGGGCTTCGGCCACTTCTGCGCGACCGCGCGGGAGGTCTGGCCGACGACGTCCTTCGACGGCCTGGACATCGGCGAGAGCATCGGCCAGGCCGTACGCCGAGGCTGGATCGAGCACGCCTACCGGGGCCGGCTGCCCGACCTGGCGGACACCCTGCGCGACCGTTATGACGTGGTCAGCATGTTCCACTACCTGGAGCACACCCGAGACCCGCGGAAGGAGCTGCAGGCCGCCACGCAGGTCCTCGCCCCGGGCGGGCACCTGCTCGTCGAGCTGCCGAATCCGCACTGCCCCGCCGGCCGTTGGTTCGGCACGTACTGGCCCGGCTGGCTGGTGCCCCAGCATCAGCACCTCCTCCCGGCCGACAACCTGACCGCCGCTCTGGACGACCTCGGGCTGAAGGTTCTCGACGTGCGGTTCGGTCCAGCCCACCAGGGCGGGGACGCCCCGATCGCGCTGTGGGGCGCCTGGCAGCGGGCCGCCCCGCCACCGACCAGCCCGTGGCTGGACGTCGCGAACCCCGCGGCGGCGCGAGCGCGGCGGGTCCTGCTCGGCGCGGCGACGGCGGCGGCGATGCCGGCGGCGATCGCCTGGGATGCGGCGAGCCGCCGCTATCTCACCGCCGGCCGGCGTTCGAACGCATACCGGGTGCTGGCCGCGCGGAGGTGACAGATCCCGTCGCCACGCGACAACGCGGCTTCCCATGATCCCGCGACCGGCGAACTACCCTCTGCTGGCGAAGCGGCCGTGCCGGTGACGGACCGGCGCGGCGGGGCGCGTCTCGGGGGGTGGCACGGAGCCGTGGCTGGACGGGGTGTCGCTCGGGCGCTGGGGGTACTGGCCGCGGCAGTGAGCATGTTCGCGCTCGCCGGCTGCGGCGGGCAGGTCACCGGCGTGGCCCGCGGGCCATGGCCCGTTGCGCGGCCGGGGCCGAGCATCGTCCCGCCTGATGCGGGGCGCGGCGGTGACGAACCGGGCCACGCCGACGATCCGCGGCCGGCCGACGCCACGATCCTGGCCCTGCCCGCGGGCTGGGCCTGGGTCGCCTATGCCACGGTGCCCCGCCTGGAGATCTTCGCGGATCGCGACGGCGGCGAGCCGCGCTGGACCCTGGACAATCCCAATCCACGTGGCGTCACCCTGGTGCTCGGCGTGGAGGAGAGGCAGCGCGACTGGCTTCGGGTCCGGGTCCCCGTCCGGCCGAACAACAGCATCGGCTGGGTGCGGGCAGCCGACGTCCGTCTCACGACGACGCCCTACGAGCTGCTGGTCGACCGCCGGGCGCACCGGCTGACCGTCTTCCGTGACGGGGCGGTCGCCGCGAAGCTCCCGGTCGGCATCGGCACCGGTTCGACACCGACGCCACGCGGCGTGTTCTACCTGACCGAGCTGCTGCGCCCGGCGGACCCGAACGGCCCTTGGGGACCGTTCGCCTTCGGGCTTTCCGGCTTCTCCGACGTCATCACCCAGTTCAACGGGGCCGACGGCATCATCGGGCTGCACGGCACCAACCGCCCGGACCTTGTCGGCTCGGACGTCAGCATGGGATGCATCAGGCTGCGCAACGATGACCTGCTGCGCCTGGTGGGTCTTGTCCCACTCGGGACGCCGGTCACGATCGTGGGCTGAGCGCGCTGCGCCCACCACCCGCCGACGTTCAGGGCTCGACGTAGTCGAACACCCGCCGGTAGGGCAGATCCAGCAGTGCCTCGATCGAGACTCCGCAGGAGGCGAGCGCGAGCGCCGCGGGCAGGGCGGCGAGCAGGAGCCGGTTGCGACGCTGCGGGGCTGCGAGCAGCGCCGCGACCCGACGCGGAACAGGGCCGGGTCGTGGGCCGCCGCCGGCCGCGACCGCCCGCAGCTTGGCGGTGCGTGGCTCGCGGAGGCGACCGGGGAACAGCCGCCGGCCGGGCCGCCTTTCGCCCGCGCCGACGACGGCGGCCTGTTCAACCGCGGTCTGCTCGACGACAGCCTGCTCGGTGGCGGCCAGCGCGGCCGTACCGACAACGTGCGCGACCGAGCGGCGATCACCCACCACGCTCGCCGCCTGCTCGTCGGCCCACCGTTCGATCGCGTAGTCGATCACGGTGACCATCGGCCACAGGGGCGGTAACGCGGCCGCCGCGAGACGCGCGCCGAAGGAGAACCGGTGGTGCCGACCGGCCAGATGCGCCCGCTCGTGCGCGAACAGCGCCTGGTGCCGGCCCGCGCCGACCGCGGTGAGCATGCCCTCGGTGACGACGATGCGCCCCGGGACGCCGGGAAGGGCGAAGGCGTCCGCGCGACCATCGGGGATCACCACGATCTCACCGGTGCCCGGCAGCGCGGCAGCCTCAGCTCGGGCGGCGCGCACGGACCTGAACTGACTCCGCCCGGTCACCAGCACCGAGATCATCGCGACCGTGACCAGCAGCAGGCATGCCCAGGACGCCCACAGCGGCATCTCGCCGGACTGCCAGGACATCACCACCGGTTGGTGCGCCGGCGACAGCCCGGCGACCCGCGCCACCGCCGGCATGCCGAACGCGACCAGGCTCAGCGTGCTCGCGGCGGCGAACAGGCCCGCCGCGGCGGTGTAGCCGAAGGCCACGGCGCGCGGCGGCAGCAGGTCGACCAGGATGCGCCCGGCGACCACACCCGCGGCCGGAGCGAGAACGACCGAGACAAGCAGTTGATCGACGGCCACGGCTCGCCCTATCGGCTGGGCTCGGAGCCAGGCGCCGTGGCGGCCCCGCCACCGTCGTTGTGGGCCTGCAGGTCACCGCCGGCCAGGGGCACACCACCAGGCTGGGCGGGGGCGGAGGCCAGCAGATCACGAACCAGCGCCTCGTCCGTGGGGGAGAGCGCCGCGATGAAGTGGGTGAGCGCGCGTCTGTGGTCGGCCTGGCCGGCGAGCAGCCGGTTCATCCGCCAGGCGACGAGCGTGGCCGGATCGCCGGGCGCCGAGTACAGGTAGGCCCGCCCATGGCGCCGACGAGTGACCACGCCCTTGGCATGAAGCCGGGTGAGGGTGGTCACCACCGCGCTGTAGGAGAGCCTCCCGGAGTCCGGGAGGAGGTCGCGTACCTCACCGGGAGAGAGTTCCCCGGAGCTGTGCAGCACGCCAAGCACCTCCTCCTCCAGCGAACCAGGTGGCCGGCGCCGCGCGGCCGGCACCGCCTCGGGCATCACTGCCTCGTGCGGCGCCACATCGGGCGGCACCGCGTCGGTCGACGATGTCGCGTCATCCATCAGAACGGCTCCCCAGCGGTACCCGGGGAGCCGAAACGATGCGTCGCTCGGGTAGCACCCCCATGCAGCGCATTTCCCCTCCGCCTCACATCGCACCACGATACGAGCGGTCGGGCGAAACTCCCACGAACGGGCCGGGTGGGACACCGGTGGCCCACGACCACCACACTGCTCAGCCAACGGACTCCCCGACGTTCCCGGCATCCGCGGGAACATAGACGGCACGGCCGGTACGCAGGTCAAGACACAGGTCACCGCCCGGGCCGCACGCCGAGGGCCCCGTTCGGTCGACTCCCCCGCTGTGATCGTCCCCGCCGACGAGATCGACGCCGCGAGCACGCCCGGCCCGCGCGCCACGGCCCGCCTCCCAGGGACGCAGGCCGAAGCGGACCAGGCGGGTACCGGTCACCGGCGGCGGGAACGTCGCCCGGCACCGGCTCCCGGCCGCCTCGACCGCGGCGCAGGCGACCGGGAGGCCCGCCAACCCGTCGTCGACCGGCGCACCGGGCCGGTAGGAGCACACGAACAGCTGCCGGGCCGGTGACACGGCCAGTGCTGGTCCTGGTGGCGCTGCCGCCCCTGCGCACGGCCGTAGCACGAAGAAGAGCGTCAGCGCCGCGCCGTCGAGCCGAACTCCTCGTGCGACGACCCCGGCTCCTGGCACCAGCTCGCCGAGATCGAGGTCGAACCGGTAGTCCAGGTCCTGCGGCTCCGGCGCTCCCCCGGTCCGGACGGGCCCCTCATCCGCGCCGGTTCCGGGCACGCCGACGCCGGGCACGCCGACGCGGGACGCGGCGCGTGCGGACAGCGGGTCGACGGGACCAACCGGGCCCCGCCGGCGGGAACGGCGGCAGGCCACCATTCGATGAAAACACCGTCCGGGCCGACGTTCGCGGCGAACCCGCGTCCGGCCACCTTCGGGCATCCCGGAGCTGGTTTCTCCGGGCAGCTCGCGGCGGGCCGGCCACCCGGGGGCGCCCCGCATGACATCAACCAGGCCGAACACAGCGTGAGGCGTGGTCCGGGCGGACGCGTCGACGTGTCAGGCCGGCTCGCGGAATCGCAGGGGATGTTGCGGGCGGATATGGTGCCGGCATGTCGACCTTCAGGATCAGCGAGGTCGCCGGGCTGCTCGGCGTGAGCGACGACACAGTGCGCCGCTGGGCGGACGGCGGACGGCTGCCCACCGTTCGAGACGGCGCGGGCAGGCAGGCGGTCGAAGGCGCGGTGCTCGCGCAGTTCGCCATCGACATGGCCGGTGAGCTCCCGCTGAGTTCGCCCGCGATCGTCGGCGCCTCCGCCCGCAACCGGTTTCCCGGCATCGTGACCAGGGTGCGCCGCGATGAGGTGATGGCCCAGGTCGAGATCCAGTCCGGCCGGCACCGGGTGGTGTCGCTGATGAGCCGCGAGGCCGCCGACGAACTCGGGCTGGAACCAGGCGTCCTCGCCGTCGGCACGGTGAAGGCGACCAACGTGGTCATCGAGCTGCCCGAGCGGCACTGACGGACGTCGTCCGGCACCGGCACAGTCCGCCGGATGGCATGGCACGGCACCGGATGTTGTCCGACGGGTTCCCTCAGCCGGGTCCCGTCAGCCGACCGCGGCCTGGGCTGCCGCGGAGTCCTTCGCGTCGATCCAGTCGCTGAGGATGTCGCCGAACACGGTCGGGTCCTCACCCCTGTTCCAGAAGGCCGTCGCGCTCTGCACCACCCGCGCGCCCGCGGCCAGGTAGTCGACGACGTCACGGCCGTTCTGGACGCCCGCCACACCGATGATGTCCATCCGCTCGGGCAGGAGCTGGCGGAGCTGTCGCACCTGGCCGAGCCCGACCGGCTTCAGCGCCGCACCGCTCAGCCCGGCGAGCCCGACATCGAGGACAGGACGCAGCCGATCGTCGAGGACCAGCGCGTTCGGAAAGGTGTTGATCGCCGTGACGAACCTCGGCCCGCCCGAGACCCCGGATCGGCGGGCGAGCAGCCCCGCCAGCTCGCCCAGTGCCTCCGGGTCGGAGAACGGCGAGAGCTTGACCCCGTAGGGCGGCGCCGGGCGTGACGCCGCGGCGAGAGCCGCCTCGACGGCCGCGCAGATCGCCTCGGTCTGCCCCGGGTCGAAACACGCGATCCGCTTCTGTTGCCCGCCATCCCAGACGTTGGGGCAGGCGAGGTTGAGCTCGATCAGGTCCGCTCCCGCGTCGGCGGCGACGCGGGCCAGGTCCGCGTATTCGTCGGCGGCGAAACCCGCCACGCTGACCACCAGCGGCTTGGCGTGGTTGTGCGCGGCGTCGACCATGGCCGGAAGCTGCTCGCGGTAGTAGGCGATACCGCGGTTCGGCAGCCCGAGGGCGTTGAGGGATCCCCCGGGACCCGACCAGTAGACCTCGCCGCTGTTGCCAGCCCGAGCGTGCCGGGTGATCGAACCCACCACGACGGCGGAGGCCGCGCTGCGGGCGAGCGCCATGACATCCGCCAGCGTCTTGCAGGTACCGGCCGCGTTCATGATCGGATGCTCGAAGGCCACGCCCGCGACCACGAACTCGGCGGTCACCGGAGCCGCCGCCGGCTGTGTGTCGTGGCTCGCGGACGCGACGCCCCTGTCGTTTTCACCCATCTGACCAGCGTAACGACCCGCCAGGACGGCGCTGGCGAGCTCAGGTCACCCGCCGGTGCCCAACGCCCACCGGCACAGCCCCCACGACGGATCCCGTCCCCACGACATCTCCCGCCGCCAGCGCGGACCCCGCCGCGAGATCCTTCTCGGGAGCCGCCACGACACCCCGGACCTGTCGCCACAGCAGCGGCAGCGCGGCCGCGACCGCGACCGCCGCGACGGCGGTGAGCAGGAACGGAAGGTGCACGTTCGCCGTGTACAGGGCGCCGGAGGTCAGGGCCGCGAACGCCGTGGCCGCGGTCTGCGTCGTGGTGAACAGGCCCTGCGCCCGCCCGGTGCCCACGCGCCCGGCCTCCTGGGCCAGCAGCGACTGGGCGGCCGGGAAGCTGACCGCCAGGGCGATCGCCTCGACGCAGCACACCAGCATGATCACCCAGAAGGAGCCGATGAACGAGTAGCTGGCGACGGTGCAGGCCATCGCCAGCGTCGCGCCCGTCACGAGCCACCGGCGGTCGCTGTGATCCGCGAGCCAGCCCGCGGGCAGCGCAGACACGATGTACGGCAGCGAGAAGAGGGTGAAGCTCAGCCCGATCATCTCTGTCGAGACACCGCGGTCGGCCAGCAGGAGGCTCCAGCAGGTCTCGTAGGTTCCGACCGACAGCCCGTTCACCGCCGCCACCAGCAGCAGCCCGCCCGCTCCGGCCCCGATCAGGGCGCGGGGTGACCCCGAGCGCGGTCCCGCCGCGGCAGCCGCGGCTGCCGCGGCGGGACTCGCGGGATGCGCGTGGCCCACGGGATGCAGGCCGTCGCTGCCGACGGAGGCTCCCCCGTCCGGGCGGAGCAGGATGAGGACCGGCATGGCCGCGACCGCCGCGGCGACCGCCGCACCGAGGAAGAGCAGGTCCATCTCCCGCTCACCGGCGAGGCCGCCGAGCATCGGGCCGATCGCGGTGCCGGCGATCTGACCCGTGTAGACCGCGCTGACGGCACGCCCGGTCAGGTCTGCCGGCACGGTCGCCGCGACCGCGGTGAGAACGGCGACCTCGAACGCGCCGGCGCCGGCCCCCTGCAGCGCACGCACCACCGCGTCGCAGCCGAGACCCGGGGAGACGATCAGCCCGACGCTGCCCACCGCGTACAGGACGAGGCCCCCCAGCAGCACCGGGCGATGCCCTCGCCTGGCCGTGAGCACACCCGCCGGGTACTGCGACAACAGTGAGCCGACGAAGAACGCCGCCATCACGATGCCGACGCCGCTGGCGGAGACGTCGCGCTCCTCCAGGTAGAGCGGGAGCAGCGGCGCGATCGCGAAGGCTCCCAGCCACTGCAGCATCGTGGCGATGGCCAGCGCCACGACCAGACGTCCCACCGAACCGTGGGTCAACGAGGCCTGGCCGGCCCCGCCGTCGACAACCGGGCCGGCCGGCCTGCCGCCCCGACCGTCCCTTGATCTTCTCATCGCTCGCCGTCCCCCGCCGGCCCGACACCCACGCCAGGCCCGGTGGGCTCGGGCACCGGCCCGGACCTGGCGGGTGCCCGGGACCCCGCCCGGCTCACCCCCACGACTACTACCGTCCGTCCAGACGGTCGGTCAACCCGCCGGGATCGTGATGAAGACGCACGTCAACGCGGGTTTGCTTGGTCGGTGGTGCACAATGGCGGTCGTGCCAGCCTCGGACCCGGCCGCCACTCGACAGCGCCTGCTCGACGCGGCCTGGCGGGTGCTCACCCGCCACGGCGATCAGCCGCTGAGCCTCGACGCGGTGGCCCGCGAGGCCGAGGTCTCCAAGGGAGGCCTGCTCCACCACTTCCCCACCCGCGCGTCACTCATCGACGCCCTTTACGACCGGTGGAACGACGAGTTCGACGCGGAGGTGACCGGCCGCGCCGTGGTCGACGACCGGCCGGGGAGCTGGGTACGCGCCTATCTGGACGTCAGCACCGAGGGCAACGGCCAGCCGGGAGAGGCCGCCGCGGAGGTCGGCGTCCTCGCCGCGCTGATCGCCGACCCGAATCGCCTGCGCCAGTTCCGCGAGCGCTACGACACCTGGCAAAGCCGCATCGTCGAGGACCGCATCGACCCGGCCCTGGCCACGCTGGTCCGCATGGCCGCCGACGGGATGTGGCTCGCCGACCTGTTGGGACTGGCACCGCCCACCGGCGATCTGCGCTGCCAGCTGCTCGGGAAGCTGCGCGAGCTCACGGTGCCGCCCGGCCAGCCGTCCGCGACGCCTCCGGTATCCGAGGCTGCCGGCGGTTGAGGCGGCCGGCAGCTGAGGCGGCCGGCAGCTGAAGCCGCCCGCGCACAGGACTACCCGCGGCTGAGATCGCCTCAGTCGCGGGAGCCCAGTCGCAGGCGCTCTCAGTCGCGGCGGCTGACCCGTGGCCGCGGCATCGGTGCCTGTCGGATCAGGCCGCTCCCCCGCTGCCCCACGGCCCCATCGGCGGCCCCGCCGGGGGCATGGCCGGTGGCCCCGCCGGGCGCGGCGCGCCTGCAGGTGCCTGCGCGGTGGGCCGGGTCACCTTGGGGTCGATACGGCGCAGGGTCGACGACGTCGCGGCCAGCGCGGCGGCGGCGAGCAGCACACCGACGGTGATGTCGAGCAGCCAGATCCCCGCGCTGTGCTCCCACAGCGCATCGGCCGGGTCGGACCGCAGCACCTCGTTGCCCAGCTTGGAGACCTCGTTCAGATCATCCGTGGACGCGAGCGCCGCGAAGCCCCACCGGGCGGGTACGAACCAGGAGATCTGCTCCAGGCCCGCCCGGCCGGAGACCGACACGAGGCCGCCGGACAGGACGAGCTGCCCCATGGTCACCAGTACCAGGACGGGCATCGTCTTGTCGGCGTTGTCGACGAGGGTCGACACCAGCAGACCGATCATCATCGACGCCACGGCGGCCACGATCACCGCGATCAGGCACTCCGCCAGCGGCGCCCCCAGCAGTGCTGCCTGCGCCGGAGCCCGCCCGAGCAGGCCGATCAATGTGAAGATCACACACTGCAGGGTGGTGATCACCGTCAGAACGATGATCTTCGAACCGAGATAGGCGGTCCGGGACAGCCCGATCGTCCGTTCTCGCCGGTAGATGTCGCGTTCCTTGACGATCTCGCGGACCGAGTTCGCCATCCCCATGAAGCAGGCACACAGCACCAGGACGACGAGCACCTTCATCGCGTCCGAATTAGGCCTGTCCGGCAGTGGATCGAGTCCGTCCGGCGCCGGGATGACCCGCGGGATGATCCCGAGCAGGAAGGGGAACGCGAAGATCAGGCGCAGGTAGGAGCGGTCCGCCAGCACGACCTTCAGGTACCTGCGGGTCAGCGTCGCGAGCTGCGCGGACACCGGCTGCTGGCGCACGCTCGGCAGTGCCGTGGGCGCCTTGCGCACGGCCGGCGCGACGATCGCCGAGGGCACGAAGTACTCGGAGCTGCGGAAGCGGGCCGCCATCTCGGCGCCGGGCGTGCGCTCCAGCTCCCGGAACACCGCCGCGAAGTCGCGGAAGTCCTCCTTGCCGAAGAAGCGCAGCGCCCCGCCGGCCGGGCCGAAGTAGGCGACGTGCCCACCCGGGGCCAACACCAGGATGTAGTCACAGAGATCCAGGAACAGCACGCTGTGCGTGACGACGATGACCGTGCGCCCGCCCTCGTCGGACGAGCCCGCGCCGCCGCCCTTGGCGAGGCCCTTCAGCGTCTCCATCACCGACTGGTCGTTCGCCGGGTCCAGACCAGAGGTGGGCTCGTCCAGGAACAGCAGCGAGGGGCGGGTGAGCAGCTCCAGCGCCACCGAAGTCCGCTTCTTCTGCCCGCCGGAGAGCCGGCTGACCGGGGTGTTCGCGTGCGCGGTGAGCCCGAGCTCGCCGATCACCTCCTCGACCCGCGTCCGGCGCTCCTCGGCGGTCGTGTCCGCCGGGAAGCGCAGCTCCGCGCCGTACTCGAGCGCCTCCCGCACCGTCAGCTGGGCATGCAGCGGGTCGGCCTGCGGGACATACCCGATGCGCCGGCGCAGCTCGTCGTACTCGGCGTACAGGTCACGGCCGGCGTAGCGGACCGAGCCGACGTCCGCCGGGCGGAAGCCGGTGAGGGCGTTGAGCAGGGTCGACTTGCCCGCACCGCTGGGGCCGACCACACCCAGCAGCGAACGGCCCGGCAGCCGGAACGTCATGTCGTGCATGAGCTGCTTCGCCCCGGCGAACACCGAGACGCCCTGCACCTCGAACGCGACGTCACCGGAGTCGACGTACTCGACCAGCGAGTCGCCTTCGAGCTGGTACAGGTGGTGACCGATGGCGATCACGTCGCGCTGGCCGACCGGCGCCCGCATCACCCGCTGGCCGTTGACGAAGGTGCCGTTGGCCGAGGCGAGATCGACGATCTCGACACCGGCGGGACCGACCCGCAGCTCGGCGTGGTTGCGCGAGGCGAGCAGGTCCGCGACGGCCACGTCGTTGCTCCGGGACCGCCCGAGCCGGATCGTGCCGGGCCGCAGCGGATGCACCCGCCGCGGCGCATGCACGATCGCGCTCTGCGACGTCGAGGGATCCACCGGGAGCGACCCCGTGCGCGGGCCGGGAACCGGGATCCCTCCGGTTCCCGGCCCAGCGCCGGGAACCGGCGAAGGTCCGGAAGCCGGCGAGGCCCCGCGGGCGGGGACCGGCCAGCCAGGAGGCGCCGCGGGCGGAAGCTGCGGGCCCGCGGCGGCGGGCGGCAGGCCACCCGCCGCCGCGGCCTGGCCGGGGTACGGAACAGGTGCTGGCACAGGCCCCGGGCCCGAGGGCGGCGCCGGACGATAGGCCGGCCCGGCGCCCGGCCAGGCGGGGTTCACCGGCCCGGGCTGAGCCGCACCGGGTGAGCTCGGCGAACCGGCGGGAGCCACCGGAGCCACCCGGCTCGCGGAGGCCTGCTGGCCGGGCGGCACGGAACCCGGCTGACCCTGCGCCGCGGCGCCGGGCACCAGCACGATCTCGGGCCCGTCGGCCGCTCCGAGCCTGACCCGCACCTCATGCGCGCTCACGAGAAGATCGGCTGTGCGGCGGCCGTCCTGCCACAGGCCGTTGACGCTCAGATCCTGCACCCGCCAGCCGCCGGCGACCGGTTCGAGCATCAGATGACGGCGGGAGACCCGACCGTCGTTGACGACGATGTCCGAGGTACGACCACGACCCACCACGCACGGCGCGTCGCCCGCCAGCATCGTCCGACCTGCCGGGGTGATCACGCTCAGCGTGGTCCGGTCCACCGGTTGCTCCCTTGCCCGCCACGAATGTTCCGCCTACTTGATCACACCGATTCTCTACCCAACCCCGACTTGTCTGGAAGGTGACCGGGCACGAAGCCCACCACCGGAACCAGGACGGTCGGCCGGCTCGACTGCGCATCTCGCCGAGGTCCGGAACACGAAGGATGTCAGAGTCTGCGGTAACGGGCCTCGATGAACGAGTAGGCGCCGAACAGGGCAAGCCCCGCCGCGCAGCAGGCGAGCAGCACCTGGCCATAGGCCTGGTCTGCGATCGACCGGAGCGTGCCGTCGAAGCCCTTGGCCTCGTCGGGGTCGAAATCGACAGCGGCCTTCACGACGAACACTCCGGCGAGCCCGAACACGACGCCGCGCGCGAGGTAGCCGACCTGCCCGACGCGCCGGGCGGCGCCGAGCAGCGCGGGCCCCATCTGCGCTCGCTTCAGCTTCTCCTCGAACCCGGTGGTCAGTCCTTTGACGAGCATGCCGACGCCGACGCCGACGACCACAAGGCTGACGGCTCCCACCAGCCATCGCCCGCCACTGTGCGCCATCACCCGCGCCGTGTAGGGGGCGGGCTCCCCAGAGCCGGAGCCGGAGCTGGACCCGTCCGAGGCGAGGAACGCGATGGTGCTGCCGGTGATGACCAGATAGATCACGCCCCTGATGACGGACACAGCCCGCTTTACGGCCCGCTTCTTCGCGTCGGTCTCCTCGCGGTGGCCGACCACACCCTCCAGCAGCCGCCACAGCGCGTACCCGGCGAATCCCACCGCGATCAGGACGAGCAGACCGGTTCCGAAGGGCTTGTCCGCTATCTCGCGCAGCGCCCCCTGCCGGTTCGCCTGTTCATCGGGGTTCCCGCGGGCGATCTGGGTCGCGAGAACCCCGATGAGCAGGTAGACCACACCGCGGGCCACAAAGCCCAGCCGGGCGGTGAGGTCCGTCGCCCGGCTGTGCCGCGTGCGGCGCGCCGCGCTCTCGCCAGCGGATACCACCTGGCGCCCCGCCTGCGTGACGCTGTGTACGGACACGATCGCCTCCCGACAATACGGTTCGGTTCCCGGCACAACGCCCGTACCCCGCATGCCCGGCAGGAAGGCCACAAAACAGCAAACAGGACCATGACGATCAGCCCGTGGCGACAGTCACGACATCCGCGCCGCGGGTCTCAGGACAGTCACGACATCCGCGCTGCGGGTCTCATAGGCGGGAACCAGCGCGGCGATCAGCCGGAGCGCGGACCGGCCGCGCGTGACCGGCGCACAGGACCGGGCGCTCAGCCCTGCGGCGTCAGATAGCGCAGGAGGACGACGTCGCCGAGCTGGCTGACCTCGGCGAGCTGGAGCCGGTGCGCCGCGTCGAACGGAAAGCTGCCCGGGCCGACGAACGTCGGGGCGGCCGCTTCACCGACGAAGAACGGCGCCACCACCAGGTGCAGCTCATCCACCAGTCCAGCGGTGAGAAACGCGGTGTGGATCGTGGTGCCCCCCTCGACCAGCAGCCGCCGAACCCCGCGGCCGGTCAGGTCCCGCAGGAGACTCGCCAGCGGAGGCTCAGGGAGATCGACCACTGTCGCCACCGCCGCCAGGGGTGAGGCCGCGGCGCCACCGGACGCAGCGGCCTCACCGGACGCGCCGGCGGTCGCCCGGTAGACGACTCTGTCCGCACCGTCGCGGAAGATGCGCGCCGCCGGGTCGAGGTCGCCTTCACGGGTCAGGACAGCCCGCAGTGGAGTCGGGGTACGCCCCGCCGCTGTCCGCGCGTCGCGCCGGCGCTGCGAACGGACGGCGAGCCCGGGATCGTCGCGCCGCACGGTGCCGGCGCCGACCAGGATCGCGTCGCATCCGGCCCGGACCTCGTCCACCCGGTCGAGATCCGCGGGGCTCGACAGGATCAGCCGGCTCGGCGAGCAGTCGTCGATCCGGCCGTCCAGCGACATCGCGCAGCTCAGCACCACGTGGGGACGGACCGGCACGCCCGGGGCGCTAGTCGTCCCCACGGTCATCGCCGACCGGATCGTCGCCGTCGACCGACGTACCGCCGCCGGTGCCCGCCCCGCCTCCGGTACCCGCGCCGCCGATCGCACCGCCGCAGCGGTCGGCGACCCAGTCCGCGAGCTGGGCGCGCGGGCTGAGCACGGTGGGATCGTCCGCGACGCGGCCGGCGAGGCTGCGGATGTTCTCCTCAGGCGCGAGATCCCGGACGACGAGTGCGACGAGGCGCGCCGCGTCCGGGTTCTGCTCGATCTCGCTGGGCTCGATCCTGATCTGGGAGCACAGCACGGTGGCCCCGGCCGCCCTGGTCTCCTCCGAGACCTGGTCGCAGCCGACGAGCCCGGCCGCGCCGGCGGCGACCGCGATGGCCACGCCCAGACCCGACCTGCCCGGGAGCAGACTCCTGTGGGGAGCCGAAATCCGCATCATGACGTCGAGGATGTCACGATGCGGTCCACGCGTGGATCTGTCGCAGGTGAGGACTACCGTCTGACAGTGTGCGGATCGCGACCTGGAACATCAACTCGGCCAAGGCCCGGCAGTCCCGCCTGATCGAATGGCTCGACCGTGCGAGTCCCGACGTGGTGTGCCTGCAGGAGACCAAGCTCGCGGACGACGCCTTCCTGGAGCTGTTCGACGAGGACCTCTTCCGCCGCGGCTATCGGGTGGCCCACCACGGCGACGGGCGTTGGAACGGCGTGGCGATCCTGTCCAGGGCGGGGCTGGACGACGTTCAGCGCGGGCTCCCGGGCGATCCGGGCTTCCCGAAGCCCGAGCCCCGGGCGATCGCCGCGACCTGCGGAGGCATCCGGGTCTGGTCGTTGTACGTGCCGAACGGCCGCACGGTCGACGACCCCCACTACGCCTACAAGCTGGCCTGGCTGGCCGCGCTGCGCGACGTGGTCGGCGAGCTCGCTCCGGCGGGGCCGGTGATGACACTGGGCGACTTCAACATCGCGCCGACCGATGCCGACGTGTGGGACATCGCCGCCTTCGAGGGCGCGACCCATGTCACCGAGGCCGAGCGTGCCGCGCTCGGCGAGCTGCACGGCGCCGGCCTGGTCGATCTGATGCGCGCGAGATGGCCAGAGGAGACGGTCTACACGTACTGGGACTACCGCCAGCTCTGCTTCCCCAAGAACTACGGGATGCGCATCGACCTGGCACTGGCGACGGCGGATGTGGCCGGCCGCACCCGCGCGGTGTGGGTCGACCGGGCGGCCCGCAAGGGCACCGGCACCAGCGACCACGCCCCGGTCGTCGTCGACCTGGACGAGGCGCCCGACGGCGACGTCGGGCCGATGGTCCCGCCGCCCTCGGCGCGCGGGTCGTCCTCTCGCGGCTCGTCATCCCGCGCGGGAGGCGCCCTTCGCCGGGGTGCGTCCTGACCGGCCGCGCAACCACCTGACCTGACACCGCGACGCCGAAGCACCACGACCTGACACCCTCCCTGGCCTGAAGGCCGGGCTCCCCACCCTCGCGGGCAGGTTTTCCTGCTTCATCGACTGCCGCCACGCGCGGCATCTCGCGCGGCGCCGCGTGGCCCCGGCCGGCCGGGGCCACCGGCCGGCCGGGAACGCTCGCGGATCGGTCAGGAAGCGGCGCGCTCGTCGCCGTGCGCCGCCTCGGCGCCCGCTCCGGCGTCGTCCCGCACGGTCGGGAGCGCCCCGACCACGGCCGCCGCGGCCACCGGGATCCGGGTGCTACGCGGCGCGGCCGCCGCGCCGGCGAGCCGGACGGTCAGCACACCGCGGTCGTAACGCGCGCTGATCGCCGTCGCGTCCACGTTCTCCGGCAGCGCGAACTCACGACGGAACGAGCCGTGCCAGCGCTCCCGGTGGACCCGACCGTTCACGGTCTCCTCCTCCTCGGAGGAACGCTCACCGCGGACGACCAGCGCCCCGCGGTCGATCTCCACCATCACGTCCTTCTCGACGTCGACGCCCGGCAGCTCCAGGTTGATCAGAACATCGTCACCGTCAACCAGGACGTCGGCCGACGGCACGACGTTCTGCGGCCGGGCAACGACGCCCTGCGGCCGGGGCACGGCGCGCAGCGGACGGACAGCACGGTCCCGCGAGCCCCAGGAGCGCCGGACGATCTCGTTGAACTCACGGTCCATGCGCTCGAACGCGGCAAACGGGTCCCACAGGTAGGTGCTCATTGTCGTGTGACTCCCCTCCGGGCGGGACCTCTGGTGAAGCCTCGCGTTGTCAGGCCCTCTGACCCGCCCTGACACGTTCCTGAGTCTAGGTGGCTCAACCTTACGAACGCAAGTGCACTCAGGAACCTGCATACCGATGGTGACGGAAACCATCCCATCATTCGCTCTGTCCTGTCGAACGTTGGTCCTCCGACCGGAATCCCCGATCCGGGCGGCAAACTCCGGGAGCGCACCCGACCGGCGCACCCACCCCCAGCGCCAGCGCCTGCGACAGCGCGCCTGCGACAGCGGCGGCGTCCCAGGACCCCCTGCTTCCGCTCGGCCGGAGCGGGCACACCGCGGTCAACGGCGTTACGGCGTGGACGAGCGGCAAACCTCACGGCACGGTGAGAAAAGCCACGTCCGGCCATCCGGCTGGTCGCGGCGGGCACCGCCGCCGGGTACGCGAACGGCCCCAGAACCCCTCACACGCTGGGGTTCTGGGGCCGCCGACACCGTCTGGAAGGGCTCCCGCCGGAAAAGTGGGCGCCGCCCCGAAGGTGCTAGCGCGGATCCGTCGCGTAGTTCACCGTGACGTTGGTGAAGCCGAGCGCGCCGAGCAGGCCACGCAGCATGGCCGTCGTGTTCGTCTTCGCGAGCTCGAGCACCTGACCGTCTGTCTGAGCCGCCTCACCGATCTTCGTCGACGCGACCTTGTAGAGCTCCGAGTCGTTGCTCTGACCGCCGAACAGGCCACCCACCCGGTCAAGCGCACCGCGCTGGCGGGCAACCACGTAGCTCTTGTCGAGATCGAGGTGTGGCTCCGACAGTGTGGGCGCGGGCAGGCTGATGGTCACGGAGCGCCGGTCCGCGGAGACGACGACGGCGTCCTCACCAAGCGCGCCGAAGTCGACGACGGCGTCGACACTGCCGACTCCGACGAACAGGGTGCGTTCACCGCGCAACGCCGACGGGATCCAGCGGCTGTCGTCCTCGAGGTCGACCACGACCTCCAGGTGGGCGCTCCCGGCGTGGTACTCGCTGAGGTCCTCGAGCGACCGCAGCACCGCCGGTGAGCTGCGGTCGATGGTGCGCTCCGCGAAGGGGTTGGGGATCGAGGGCCGCCAGCCGGTGACAGCGGCGGCTCCCGCCAGCACGAGCACGGCCAGCACGACGTAGGCGATCAGACGTACGGGGCTGAACCGGAACCGCGGCCGCCGTGGACCACGCAGGCGCCGCGTGGCTCCAGGTTCCTCCCGCGAGCCGGAACCACCCTCGTCGGGGGCGGCTGTTCCCTGCAGGAGGGAACCGGACTCATCAGTCATGGTCGGACATGTACCCGGCGAAGATCTCGTAACGCCTCAACACCACGATCGCTCAACCGACAGCACGAAATGACCGTTCTGCCCCACTTGGTCCCCCGCGACGCGGAGGCGGATACGCCGGCGGAGGTTTGCGGCGCACCAAACCGTCCGGCCGCCGTCCCCGGCCGGCTCAGCGGGTGGTGCGGGCGATGACGATCGCTGTGCGGTCATCGCTCGGACGTCCCGGAGCATGCCTGCGCACGACCTCGAAGACGTCGTCGAGCAGCTCGGCCGGGCCGCGGTCCGCGAGCCGCAGCAGCTCGGCGACCAGCCTGTCCAGACCGAACTGGTGGTTCGCGCCATCGCGGGCCTCCACCAGGCCGTCGGTGTAGACGAACAGGACGTCGCCGGGTTCCAGCCACCGGGCTTCGGTGCGCCAGGCACCGCCCGAGGCGACCAGGCTCGACATCATGGGGCCGGTCGCACCGAGGCGGGTCACCTCGGCACGACTGCGGAGCGCCGGAAGGCGCTCCGCGGCCGTGTCCGCACCGTCACCATTGGTCACCCCGCCTGCCGCGGGCACCTTGGTGCCGGTCCTGGCGGCCTGGGTGCCCGACGACGGGCCGACCTTCCGTCCGTCTTCGCCTGCCGCGCTCACGGTGCCGCCGGCCGCGGGTACGGGTGCGGGTTCCTGATCGTCTCCGGTCGGCCCGGTCCCGTTCCCGGGCCGCCGCTCCCCCGGCCGCGCGACGGGCCCCGACTCGAGCCCGGTCGCCGCCGCCCTCGGACCGTCCGGGACTCTCGTCCGCCGCAGCAGCAGCGCGTCCGGATGGCCCGCGTTCGCGATCCGGACCTCCCCGGTCGCGGGGTCCACCACCGCGACGATCGCGGTGGCGAACATCTCGTCGGTCTCCCCGAGGCTGTTCACGACCCATTCGATCGCCGGGCCGGGATCGGCGCCCCGGGCGAGCGCGGCGTCGAGCAGCTGCTTGAGACGCAACGCGAAGACACCGGCCACCGCGCCATGGCCGGAGACGTCGCCGACGACGATCCCGAGCCGGCCGTCGGCGAGCTCGAAGGAGTCGTACCAGTCACCGGCGAGCTCGCCACGGGCGGGATCGACCCGCCCCCGCAGCAGCAGCCCGGGCGCGTGCAGGACAGACGGGGTGAGCGCGTCCCGAAGCGCGATCACCGCCGGGCCCTCCTGCGCCAGTGCCTCCCACGAACGCTCGTTCTGCCGCACCAGCTGGACGAGCTGCGCGCGCATGGCGTCGATGTTGCCCGCGAGCTCCACGATCTCCGACGGGCCGACCTCCGGGACCCGGGTGTCGTAGCGGCCGGCCGCGACGGCGTTCACCGCCCGGCGCAGCGCGTCGATAGGCCGCAGCAGCCACCTTCGCAGCACGGTGAGGACGGTGATGACGACGCCGAGAATCACGACCGCGGCAGTCGCCAGGGAGCTGAGAAGCAGAACGGCGGAGCTCTCCACCCGCCCGGACGCGGCCGTCTGCTCGGCGTCGATCGCCGTACCGAGGTTCGCCACGCTGGTCTGCAGCTCGCTGAACCGCACCCGGCCGCTGGCCGTCTCGATCTCCCGAGCGCGCTGGAGGTCGCCGGCCTTCGTGGCGGCGATCTCGGGCTCGGCGACCTCGCTGCGCCAGGCCTGGTAGGCCGACTCGACGGCGACGGTTCCCCCGATCAGGTCCGGAAAGTCCGCCAGCAGCAGTTGCAGGCGGTTCATCTGGCGGGGGATGGTGAGGTCGGCCCGGGTGTAACGCTCGAGCAGGGACTCCTGCCCGGTGATCACGTACCCGCGGACCGCGCTCTCCTGGGCGACGAAGTCAGCGAGCAGAAGAGCGGTGGTTGTCGCCGCGGGGTCGAGGCGCTCCCCGCGCTCGGCCGCGGCGTCGCTGGCCCGCAGCGCCGCGAAGACCGCGAGTGAGAGCATGACGACGACGGCGACCGTGGAAATCACGACGAGTACACGGATACCGCTCCGCAGACTCGCCGACCCAGCCA
>NZ_ADGX01000086.1 GCF_000177675.1 Parafrankia sp. EUN1f | reverse complement strand
CCGCCGCGTCGAACTCGACTCCGTCGATACTCATCAGCCGCCAGGTCCGCAGGAACGCCCCGATCGTGTCCGGGTCCGCGACCGGGGCCGCGACCTGGGAGAACAGGTGGGCCAGCGGTTCGGGGCCGAGCCGTTGACGGGCCTGGGTCAGCCCGCCCGAGGTCGGTTCCCAGCCCTCCTCGAACCGGCCCCAGTCCGCGAGTGTTCCCGCGAGACGGGCCGCGACCTCCTCGTAGTCCTCGTCGCCGAACAGTGCCAGCGCCATCACGAACAGCACGACGACCCGGGGTGGGATCTTCCCACCCGCCCGTTTCGCGGCCTTCCCGGTGGCCTCGATCGCCTCGTCGATCTCGTCCCGGGACACGAACGCGGTCAGCACACCGAGTGAGATCCAGTCCGTCAACCGGCCGTCGACGACCGGGCGATCATCTGCCACAGACCGTGATCATGCCGGCAACCAGGACGAACACCCAGCACCGACACACCACAACCCTGAAGATCAACTTAGGCTAAGTGGCATTAGATCTTGTCCGGCAGCAGCGGCAGTTCGAAGCTCCGGATCCTGCGACAGGCTCCTCGGAACCGGAATGCGGCGCTACACCGGAATGCGCGGATGCTACGACGACCAGGCCGGGCGGGCGGCGTCGCCGGTCCCCCGCCGCGCCACACCGGGGCGGCGCCGCTGGATGGGCCGTTCGAGCAGGTAGTACGACGCCGAGGCCAGGCCCAGCGAGATCAGCCCGACCACCAGGATCGCCGGCCACCGACCGACCGCGACGGTCAGATCGCGGCCCCAGTGGGCGACCACGGGGAAATGCCACAGGTAGAACCCGTAGGAGATCCGCCCGAGCCAGGCGAGGGGCCGCACCGCGAGCACCTGGAACAGCCAGCTGGACGTCGCCCCCATCTCCAGCGCGAGGATGACGACTCCGGCGAGCAGGGCGACCATGGTGTACCCGCCGCGGGCGAGCGCTGTCGGCCGCGGGCCCCAGCCGCTCGGCGCCGCCACCATCGCCACCGCGAGCAGCACGAACGCGACCGCCCCCACCACCGGCAGCACCGCCACCGGACGCACCGACACCGGCCAGGACGCCGGCCACGCGAAGGTCGGACGCACCCATACCGGACGCACCGTCTCGGGACGCACCGTTCCGGGCGGCACCGCTTCCTGAACCACGGGCACGGCGGCATCCTCGGGACGTCGTTGACGGCCAGGCAGCACCGTCCCGCGATCGCGGGCTTCCCCGGCCTCCCCGGCCTCCCCGGCATCGCGCCGGCGGGCGCGCAGCCAGGCGGCGAGGGCGCAGCCGACCAGCAGGGCGTCGGCCCGGGTGTCCAGGCCGAAGTAGGTCCGCGTCCCCGACGCACCGGAGGCGTTCAGCACGTCGCGCCACAGCATGACCGCGACCACGCCGCCCAGCAGGACCGCGGGAAGCCGGCGGTCGATCCACGGCCGGCGGCACAGCACGAGCAGCAGCAACGGCCAGAGCAGGTAGAACTGCTCCTCCAGCGACAGCGACCAGGTATGCCCGAGCCAGCCGGCCCCGGTGTTCTGCTGCACCACCTGGAAGTAGTTGTTCACGTACAGCATGGCGGCGGCCAGGGTGTGCAGGAACTCATCCCGCTCACCGGCCGTGCCGGCGCCGAGCACCACGACCGCGGTGAAACCGACGAGGGCCAGCAGCCAGAACGCGGGCAGCAGCCGGTAGGCGCGCCGCAGGTAGAACATCGGCAGGGACACCCTGCCGGTCCGATCCCGCTCGGCCAGCAGCTGGCGGGTGATCAGGAACCCGCTGAGCACGAAGAACACGTCCACGCCCAGGTAGCCGCCGGGCAGCGCGTCCATGTGGAACACGAGCACACACAGCATCGCGAGCGCCCGCACACCATCCAGCGCAGGGTTGTACCCGGTACGCCGGGTCGGAGCCCCCGCGCGCCGCGCCGCCGTGTCCGGCGGGACGGGCCGCTCCCGAGGTCCGTCCACGCCGGTCGGACCGGTGAGACCAGGCGGGCGGGAGGGACTGGGCAGGCGAGGCGCCCCGGAACCGGCCAGGCTGGAACCGCCCGGGCTCGGCAGGCTGGGCAGGCGGCTGCTACCGGCACGATCAGCCGGCACGACCGCCGGTCTCGGCTTGCCGGGTGCCCTCGGTGGCGCCGGGCCGGCCAGCAGGACGCCTCTCGCGCGATCCGCTGACACCGGACCACGGCGTGCCGTCTGGTCCAGACGACGCGATCGGTTTTCCAGGTCGTTCGCGTGCTTCGCCATCCGCACTCCTCCGAGAGCAGCCGAGCCGTCCGTCGCCCCGCCTTCCGCCCCCTTCTATCCGGCCAACCTTGGCGCCAGCTGTCAGGTCGCCCTGGCAGGGGCGATCACGAAGCCACCAGCCGCGAACCCACGACGGTGCCCACTACGAGCGACAGGTTGCTACCCAGCGCATCGATCAACACTCTCCGACGAGCAGGTTCCAACCCGTCCCGACGCCGACGCCGGTGCCGGTGCCGGTGCCGGTGCCGGCAGCTCACCCATCCGGCGAGAGATCACGACCGGTCACGGCATCCACCATCATGATCATGATGGTGGATGCGTCACGGGATCGAGTAAGCACATGCTGTGAGCTGCGGTAACGTCCGACCGATGATCGAATGTCGAGGGCGGAGCTGGGCGGCGACCAGACGGCCGCTACCGGGTCAGCCGTCCGACGGGCCCGCGCCGAACGCGACGCGCAGGCCCGCGACGCAGGCGGCGGGCCTCGTCGCCGGGACCACCACACAACCGCGGGTGGTCAGCGGCGGGTCCACCGGGAGCACCGCGACCCGGGTCACCTCCGACGTCGGCACCGTGTCCGCGTGGAGCAGCGCCCAGCCCGGGGAGCCGTTCGCCAGCTCCAGCAGGACGTCCGCCGTGCTGCCGGTGGGCCGGCCGAGCCGGGGCTCGAAACCCGCGTCGCGGCAGGCGTCGAGGACGAAGGCACGCAGCAGCGGGTCGCACTCCCACGACGGCAGCCGTAGCGGGAGCGCGGCGAGATCACGCAGGCGCACGGCGGACTGCCCGGTGGCCGGGTGCCCGGCCGGCAGCGCCGCCACCAGCGGTTCGGGCCACAGGTCGATCACCTGGAATCCGTCGCCGGATGGGGCGAGCCGCAGCAGCGTCATGTCCAGCTCGCCCCGGGCCACCGCCGCCGGCTGGTCGATGACCGGCATGCCGACCAGTTCGAGCTCGACATCGAAGTCGGGGTGGGCCTGCCGGAGTCGTTCCAGGCCGCGGTCGAGCCGCGGACCGAGCCCGGGGTTGGCCCCCACCCGCAGGACGCTCATCGGCGCGGATGTGAGGTCGCCGGCGACGGCTGTCACCCGGTCGGCCGCGGCGAGCGCGGCGCGCGCCTCGACGAGCAGGCGATCACCTTCCGGCGTGAGCCGGACCCGCCGCGACGAACGCTCGAACAGGCGCAGGCCCAGCTCCCGCTCCAGCCGGCGCACCTGCTGGCTCACCGCCGGCTGGGCTATGTGCAGGCGGTCGGCGGCTCGCCCGAAATGCAGCTCTTCGGCGACCGTGACGAAGTAACGAAGCTGCCTGAGTTCCACGTCCGCCTGCCCTCCCCCGGTAACCCAGCCACCGGTGCCGGTGCTGCCGGTGCCCGTGCTGCCGGTGCCCGTGCTGCCGGTGCCGGCATCTCGCCCATCGATCATCTTTCCTTATCGCTGCGCGTGGATGCCGGCCCTTGGTCCGCGGTGATCCGCCCCGTTGACTGGACGAACCCGGCCGGACGGACCCGTCCGGCGCGCGGGAGAGACACGGAGAAGGCGGATTACATGCGAATTGGGCTGTGGCTCGACGACGACCAGCTGTCGGTCGGCGAGATCACGCAACGGGCACACGAGGCGAGCAAGGCCGGATTCAGCTCGGTCTGGCTGAGCGAGCGCGGCGGCTGGGACCCGCTGACCCTGCTCACCGCCATCGGGCCCCTGCCGGCCGGCACTCCGGTCGGGACGTCCATCGTGCGGACGTACCCTCGGCACCCGCTGGCGCTGGCAGCCCAGGCTCTGACCGCGCAGGCCGCCACCGGAAACGGGCTCCTCCTCGGCCTCGGCCCGGGCCCGCAGCCCATCCTCGAAGGTCAGTACGGCTACGGCACCGCGAAGCCGGTCGAGAACCTGCGCGAGTACCTGTCGATCCTGCTCCCACTGCTGCGCGGGGAGCAGGTGGCCCACGACGGCCCGGCCTGGCACGCGGCCGGCGCGCTCACCCTGCCGGCCGACCCGGCCCTCCCGGCGCCGCCGGTCTACCTCTCCGCGCTCGGCCCCCGGATGCTGGCGCTCACCGGCGAGGTCGCCGACGGAACGCTGACGACCTGGACCGGTCCGCGTTCCATCACCGACTATGTGCTCCCGGCCCTGACCCGCGCCGCCGAGGCGGCCGGGCGCGGGCGCGTTCCGGCCGTGATCGCCGGCGTGTGCGTCGGCCTGACGAACGATGTGGACGGCCTGCGCGGCTGGGTTCACGAACAGTTCGGCGCGGCGATCGGCCTACCCAGCTACCGGGCCGCGTTCGAGCGCGAGGGCGTCGCCGGCCCGGCCGACACGGTGCTCGCCGGCGACGAGACGGCCCTGGAGCGCGAGATCGACCGGTTCGCCGCGGCAGGAACCACCGAACTGCAGATCATCCCCTGCGGCACACCGGCGGAGAAGGAGCGCACGATCACCTTCGCCGCCGAGCTGGCCACCCGGTTCGGCAACGATCACTCCTGACCTCCGACCCTCGGAGCAGCGTCACGTGACCGTCTGACTCCGGGTAGTCTCGTCGGCGGCTGGCCGCTGGGCGCCAGGTCACGGTCCGGGAGGTCGTCATGCAACGTCTCGACATGGCCAGCGTCGTCCCCGAGGCCTACAAGGCCGTGATGCACCTGGAGAAGCACGTCCGGTCAGCCGTCGACGGCACCGTCCTGGAGCTGGTGAAGCTGCGGGCGTCGATCCTGAACGGCTGCGCCTTCTGTGTGGACATGCACAGCCGCGACGCGCTCGCCGCCGGCGAATCAAGCCGGCGGCTGTTCTCCGTCGCCGCCTGGCACGAGTCACCGTTCTTCACCGAACGGGAACGAGCAGCCCTCGCCCTGACCGACGCCGTCACCCGGCTCGGCCCGGACGGCGTCCCCGACGACGTGTGGAACACGGTGACCAAGGTCTGGACCGAACAGGAAGCCGCCAACCTCATCGTGGCCATCGCGACGATCAACGTGTGGAACCGCTTCGCGGTCACCACCCGAACCCCACCACCCACCACCGTCTGACCTGCGGGCCGGACGGCCGGCACCCAGGTCGACAGCGGGGACGGCGCCGCATGCAGCCAGTCACGCCGGGTCATCCCGGTTGATCCGGGCACCGGGCGCCGGCCGCGCCGAGGACACCGCAGAAGGTCCTGCGCTGCACCTGCCAGCCGGCCGCGGTCAGCACCGCCTCGCCGAGCAGGTCGTCCCCCCGCAGGTCGCCGCCGACGACGTCGTACAGCAGTGCGGCGTGGCCGGGTTCGACGAAGAGGATCTCGCCGACGGTGACCGACCTGGTGGCGGTGACCTCCGGGCGGTCCCGCCGGAGCTGTTCGACGGTGCCGCGCAGCTCGGCGCCGCCGTCGACGGCGGCGAGCACCCGATCGAGGTCGGTGGCGATGAACGCTTCGGCGTAGGCGGCGCGGATCCGGGCCATGGCCGCCCGCGGATCCGCGGGCTCGGCCCCGGGCCGGCCCGTCTGCCCCGCAGGCCGTACTTTCAGCTGGTCGTAGGCCCGCCCGTCGCGTGCCAATGTCACGTCAAGGTTGGTCGACAGATCCACCTTGTCGGGGTCGAGGTCGACCTCGCTGGTGGTGGTGCCGAGGTCGGCGGTGCAGGTCTCGCCTTCGACCGTCTCGACCGAGATCCGCAGCGCGTGCGGGTTCACGATCTCGATCTTCGTCGGTCTGGCCGGGCACGAGGAGGAACCCAGCAGGCTCAGCGCCAGGACGCCGCCGGGGAGCAGCACCGCGGACGGCCGCGTGCCGTCCTGGCTGGCCTGCAACGCCTCCCAGCGCACGGCGACGCTCTCCCGCAGACGCTGGGCGAAGACCCGGTCCTCGCGGCCGTCGCGCTGGGCCAGCATGGGCAGCACCGCCAGGGCGGCCAGCATCGCGGCCACCGCGCCGAGGGTCGGTAGCCAACCACCCCGTCGCCGAATCCACAAAGACGTCACGTGCCCTTGGACGCGCTCGGCCGCCGCCCGGTTCACCCGCTCAGGGAGCTCAGGAAGCGCCGTTCCGGAGCTCCGCCAGGGGGACAGCAACCGGTGCATCCAGTGAACCTTCTTTTTCATCGACCGAAGACGGCGGTATCGCTTGTGCATCTGCAATTGCATCTGCCATTTCAGCCGTCCAGAAGGCCGCCTACATGCGACGACTACTTTCGGTCGAGATTTGACCAGCAAATTGACACCCAGTGACACCCGAGGGGAATCCGCAGGTCAGCACACCGCCCAGAGAAAGACGTCGGACACTCGACATTCAATTACATTGTAGTCAACATCACTTTCGATTGCGGCACAGCATTAGAGGCATGATCCTTTGATTCGACGAACTGCCCCTTGTCGGATCGAAAGTGAGAGATTAATGAAGCACCTCAGGCGTTCCTCCGTCGTCGTTGGTTCTCTCGGAATAGCTATTTTGGCGGGATGCGGCAGCGGAGGTGAGAGGGTAGCAGTCTCCGCAGTTGGCGCTACACAGCCCCGTGAGCCAGGTGCGCCATGCACCGAGGTTGATGTTCAGGCAAGGCTTGCCGAAATGCGCGCATCCAAGCGGGAGCTTCAAACGACACCCCCAGCGAGTGCCGGGCAGCCTGGAGCTCAAATTGCGAACCCCGGCGATCACGTCTACGCCTCACTTCCCATAGACATAACCGGTCCCGGAAAATACACGCTCAAGTTCGGTCCGGTCGACGAAGGCTTCGACTACCCGAAGATTCAGAAAGCGTTGTCATTCCTTCCCGCCGACGACTCCACCGCTCAGGTGGGACACCCGGACAGCATTGAGATGACCACCGACCCCGACGGCAGGCGCTACCTGAAAGCCGCTGTAACCATCGAGAACATCAGCCCATGTACGTCTTTTGTAATGTTTATCGCATAGCACTTTCAGAAATCACGGCTGGATCAGGTTGTCGTCAGCAGTGTCTTGCCGATCGCGGTGCGGGCTTCGATGGCGGCGTGCGCCGCGGCGGCGGCCTCCAGCCTGAAGGTCTGCCCGATCGTCGGGCGCAGGGTTCCGGCCGCGGTGAGCCGAAGCGCCTCGGCCGCAAGGGCGAACAGTTCGTCGCCGGTGGCGCCGATCGCGCCGAGCGGCACGATCGTGATGTGCCGCGCCGCGGCGTCGGCCTGGTCGATCCTGCCCCAGCGCCCGCCCGCGGCGCCGTGGGGCAGATAGCGTCCGCCGGGGCGGACCAGCGGGAACAAGGCCTCGGTGATCGTGGAACCGACGCCGTCGAAGACCACGTCCACGCCGTCGGGTGCCAGCCCGGCGAGCTTCCGTTCCCAGCCGGCGGCGCGGTAGCTCAGGGCGTGGTGGGCGCCGAGAGCGCGCGCCTGGCCGAGTTTCGCGTCGGCGCCGGCGAGCCCGATGACACGCGCGCCGCTGGCCGCGGCGAGCTGGACGAGAAGGCCACCGACTCCGCCGGCCGCCGCGGTCACCACGACGACCTCGCCGGCCCCGGGGTGGGCGGCGCGCCGCAGCCCGAGCGCGGTGCGGCCGTCCGCGAGCACGGCGGTGGCCTCGTCGAACGTCAGCTCCGCGGGGACACGGTGCAGGTCGCCCGCTCGGGCCAGGGCGGCGGAGGCATAGCCGCCGCTACCCCCGGTGGTGGTGACGACCCTCGCGCCCAGCCAGGCCGGGTCGACGTCCGCGGCGATGGCGTCGACGACACCCCCGACGCCGTTGCCGAGGATCACGGGAAAGGTCACGCGGGGGCCGAGTGAGGTGCCGGCGCGCAGCTGGGTGTCGATGAAGGTGATGGCGGCGCGTTCCACCGCGACCCGGACCTGCCCGGGGTCCGGCTCCGGGTCGGGCAGCTCGACGGGGCGCAGCACTTCGGGGCCGCCGGGACGGTCGGCGATTACGGCGCGCATGACACACTCCTGGGAGCTTCGACGGGACCTGGGCGACTGGCGTGACGACCAGGCAGGAAGGCGGCCGGAACGAACGTCACCGCGGCGAATCCGAGAATCCACCAGAACGTGACGGCGAACGCGGCGCCGGCCTCCGTCCCGGCCGCGGTGGTCTGGCTTTCGAGGATGAGCGCGACGACGACGGTGCCGAACGATGCGCCGAGCCGCTGCACGACGTTGGTCAGGCTGGTTCCGCGGGCGAACGCGGCGGGTTCCAGGTCGCGGTAGCTCGCCGCCGAGACCGCGACGCCGAGTGACCCGATCCCGGCGCCGAGCAGGAAGATCGCCGCGGACAGGGTCGTGATGGCGGCCGCCGAGCCCGTCGACGCGATCAGGGTGATACCGGCGCAGGCGAGCACCACGCCGAGCACCGCGACCCCCCGCGGGCCGGTCCGGTCGACCCGTCGCCCGATGACCGCGAGCGCGAGCATCGTGCCGACTCCCTGGGGCACCAGGAGGAGGCCGACCTCAGTTTCGGAGAACCCGTGGACGCGCTGGTAGAACAACGGCAGCAGCAGCATGGGCCCGTACAGGCAGAGCCCGAACAGGAACATCGCCGTGGTGGCGGCCGCGAACGACCGCAGCCGCAGCAGGCCGACATCCAGGAGTGCCCCGCGGCCGAGCCCGCGGGCATGGAGCACGAAGACGCCCAGCAGGAGCAGACCCGCCGCGATCAGGACGCCGGGCGGGACAAGCGCGTCGATCTCGCCAGGGACCGCGGAAAGCCCGGCGAGGATCGAGACCGCCGCCGGAGTCAGCAGGAGAACACCGACCCGGTCCAGGTGAGCGTGACTGTCATCGGTGGCCACCCGGAGATACCGATGGGCCAGGAGGAGGGCGGCGACGCAGACCGGTACGTTGACCAGGAACAGCCACCGCCAACCTCCCAGGCCCAGCAGCAGGCCGCCCAGAACCGGCCCGAGAATCGGGGCCAGCTGGCCGGGGATGCCGACCAGGCCCATGACCCGACCGATGCGCGTCGGACCGGCCGCCCGCGCGAGGATCGTCTGCACCAGTGGCAGGACGAGGCCGCCGCCCAGGCCCTGGACCACCCTGAAAACGATCAGGCTCTCGATCGACCCGGCCAGCGCGCACAGCACGGATCCGAGCAGGAACATCGAGATCGCGCCCAGCCAGACGCGCCTGCCGCCCCACCGATCGACCAGCCAGCCCAGTAACGGGATCACCGACGTCATCGCAAGCAGATAGCCGCTCGTCGCCCACTGCGCCACCGCGACCGTCGTATCGAAGGTACGTGCGACGTCGTCGAGGGCGATCGCGACGATCGTCGTGTCCAGCAACGCCGCCTGGGCGCCGAGCAGCAACACGGCCATCAGCCGAAGCAGGTCGCGATCCAGTGGTGGCACCCGGGACGAAGCCAGGGAGGTTGTTGGCATGCCAACAATATGCCCGAGATTCGTTGGCATGCCAACAATGTGAGATAGGCTGACACCATGGCGAAGGCGTCGCGCGGCGAGGATGCCGCGGCATCGCACCGCGAACCATCACCGCACGCTCCTCACACACCTCGCGTACCTCGCGCACCTCGCGAGCCGGGGCGGCGGCACGTCGGCACGACCATTGACGGCGCGCCGCTCGGCTCACTGCTGCTGCAGACCATCCGGGTCCACGCCCGGCTGGGCGACGATCTGCTGCGGCGCGTCGGCGTGACGACACCCCACGAGATCGTGCTGCTCTACCTCGACGAGCACGGGCCCGTCCCCCAGACCGAGCTGGTGCACTACCTCGGCCGGGACCGCTCGACGGTCACCGCGACGCTCCAGGCCATGGAACGCGCCGACCTCGTCGCCCGGACCCCGTCACCCGACGACCGGCGCACCATGATCGTCAGCCTCGCCCCGCGCGGTCGCGACCTCGCCCCCGCCGCCCGCGCGGCGTGGCACGAGCTCGAGCGCCACACCGCCAGCCAGCTGACCGCCGCCGAGCACGAGCAGCTCGTCGCCCTGCTCACCGTCGTCCGCGACGCGCTCGACGACATCGTGGATCCTCGGTAACAGGCCGAACCGACCAGGACCGGACCGGCCTGGCGGTGTCAGAAGCGTTTCAGGCCGCGTCGACCGCGCAGGCGCTACCGGTCGCCCACGGCTACCGTCAGCCCGTGAGGGCACCCGGGCCGGCCCCCTACCCATCGGCGGCGAACCCGAACGTGGTGCTCGCCGTGATGTCGGCGTGTGTCGTCCTGGTCGTCGGCATGGTCGCCGCGGTCAACCTGGCGGTGCCCGACATCGCCGCCGGCGGCCTGCACCCGTCCGCGGCCGCGCTGCTGTGGATCGTCGACACGTACGTCATCGTCTTCGCCTGCCTGCTGATCCCCGCCGGTGCCGTCGGTGACCGCTTCGGGCGGCGGGGAACCCTGCTGGTGGGCCTCGCGGTCTTCGCGGTCGGCGGCGCGGTGTCCGCCTGTGCCCCGGTGGTCGCCGTCATGCTCGTCGGCCGGGCGATCACCGGCGCCGCGGCGGCCTGCATCCTGACCAGCACGCTCGCCCTGATCATCAACGTGTTCCCGGTCGAGCGCCGGCAGGCGGCGGTCGGCACGTGGGCCGCCATGACGGGCGTCGGTGGCGTCGTCGGCAACGCCGCGGGTGGACTGGCGGTGCAGCTCGGTTCCTGGCGCACCCTGTTCGCCGCCGTCGTCCCGATCGCGCTGATCCTGCTGGCGCTGGCCGCGCGGACCACACCCACTCCACCCCGGCAGCCACATCCCCTCGACGTCGCCGGCACGGTCGGTCTCACCGCGTCGTTCCTCGCCCTGCTGTACGGGATCATCGAGGGGCCCGAGCGGGGCTGGGTGACCGCGCCGGTGCTCGGCGCCTTCGCGTTCGCCGCGGCCGGCCTCACCGCCTGGACCTGGTACGAGCTGCGCCGGGCTCATCCGCTGCTGGACCCGCGGGTGTTCGCCATTCCCCGCCTGCGCGCGGCGACGCTCGGCATGCTGGTCGCCTTCTTCGGCCTGTACGCCCTGTTCTATGTCAACGCCCAGTACCTGCAGTACGGAAAGGGATACTCCGTACTGGTCGCCGGCCTCGGAATCGTTCCGATGGCGGTGGCGATGGTGATCGTCGCCCAGGTGAGCGTCGGGCTTGGCGACCGGATCGGCCACCGTGCGGTCGCCGGGCTCGCCCTCGGATCGATCGTGGCCGGACTGCTCCTGCTCTCGACGGCCACTCCGGACACGCCCTACCGGTTCTACGTGATCTTTCTGCTCATCGTCGCGGCCGGTTGCGGGCTCGCCCTTCCCGCGCTGTCGAACGGGATCGTGCACGCGCTGCCGCCCGCGCAGGCCGGGGTGGCCGCGGGCATCAACAGCACCGCCCGTGAGCTGGGCAGCGCGCTCGGGGTCGCCGCCGTCGGAACCGTCCTGGTCTCACGCTTCACCGGCCAGCTGCCCGCCGTACTGCGCGAACCGGCCGGCGCCGACACCCCGCGCACCGTCTCCGCGGCGCTCGCCCGCCTCGACGCCAGGGGGACCGGCACCCGCACCGGCACCGGCACCGGCGCCCCGCCGGACGCGCACGAGGCCGTCGTCCATGCCTTCACCTCCGGGATGGACACCGGGTTGCGGGTGGTGGCCGTGATCGTGCTGGTCGCGGCCATCGCGGTTGTCACCTGGCATCCGTCCCGGAAAGCCCGGGAACCGGTGCGCAGGTGAAGGACTACCGTGTACGGATGAGGCCGTCATGCCGGCGGCCCTGGGCACAGATCCGGTATCGGTACCGGTACCGGCTCGGCGTCCAGCCCGAGGTGAGGAGCGCACAGATGCTGCGTGTCGGCGACACCGTGCCGGACTTCGAACTCCCCGACGAGACGAACACCCCGCGCCGGCTTTCCGCCCTGCTGGCGGATGGCCCGGTCGTCCTGTTCTTCTACCCGGCGGCGATGACCAAGGGCTGCACCGCGGAGAGCTGCCACTTCCGGGACCTCGCGGCGGAGTTCGCCAAGGTCGGCGCGCAGCGGATCGGTATCAGCCCCGACACCGTCGCCAAGCAGAAGGAGTTCTCCGACAAGCACGCCTTCGACTATCCGTTGCTGTCGGACGCCGACGGTGTCGTGTCACGGATTTTCGGCGTGAAGCGGTCGATCGACCTGCTGCGGGTCAAGCGCGCCACCTTCGTGATCGGTACGGACCGGGTCATCGTCGAGGCCATCGTCAGTGAGCTGAACATGAACACGCACGCGGACAAGGCGCTGGCCGCGCTGGGCGGATAGGCGAGACCGTTCGCGGGACGTCCCGTCCCGGCGCTCCTTCGGATCAGGCGACTCGGCGGCTCCGCCGCGCCCGTCGGTGGGCGATGCCGGTCAGACACCGCTGGCTGCGGCTCAACGCTCCTCAGAGCGCCCGACGCCGAGTTCGGGAAGGCGCTGCGCCAGGCGATCCCGCAGCCGGGACAGGACGTCGATACGTTCGTCGAGCGAGGCGAGCCGCCTGGCCGCCACCGCCAGCGCGTCCTCGCACATGGGGGCCGCGCGGAACCGCTCGGGCAGCGGGCGGTCGAGAAACGCCAGAAAGGACCGGATGTCCTGCAGGGTGAACCCGCATTCGGCGAGAGTGCGGATGTTCTCGACCCGGGTCACGTCGTCGCGACCGTAGCGACGATAGCCGCCCGGTGTGCGGGTCGCGCTCAGCAGCCCCTGTTCCTCGTAGTACCGCAGGGTCCGGGTTGTCGTCCCGACCTCCGCCGCCAGTTCACCAATGCGCACGACCACCATCTTCTCCCCCGCCGCGCCGGCCGAGAATGACCTACGCCTACCAGGGAAGACGGACCACGATCTTTCCGGTGTAGGCGCCGTGCACCATGTCGACAAAGGCCTGCGCGGCATTGTCGAGCCCGTCGACGACTGTCTCGTCCAGCCGAATCCGCCCGTCCCGCAGCCAGCCGCCGACCTCGGTGTCGATCACCCGGGCCCGGGCGAGATGGTCACGCGTCAGGAACCCCTGCAGGGTGAGCCGCTTGGCGACGGCGAGGACCAGGTTCGAAGGCCCGGGCTGGCCTGGCCCGTGCTGCGACGCGAGCGCGCCGCACAGCACGATCCGACCACGTGGATTCATCACCTCGATCGCCGCCTGCAGCTGCGCACCGCCGGTGTTGTCGAAGTACACGTCGAGCCCGTCGGGAGCGATCTCCCTGAGCCGGTCGGCGGGCGGGCCGTCGTGGTAGTCGAACGCCGCGTCGAAACCGAGCTTTCCGGTCAGGTGAGCGACCTTGGCCGGTGTGCCGGCACTTCCGACGACCCGACCGGCGCCCCTGCACCTGGCGATCTGGCCGGCGAGCCCGCCGACCGCGCCCGCGGCACCGGAGACGAAGACGGTCTCCCCGGCGGCCAGCCGGGCGACGTCGACCAGGCCGACCCAGGCCGTCAGATGGGGTGCGAGGTGCGCGGACAAGGTCGGGAACGCCTCCGGGTCGACGCGGGTGAACGAGGCCGCGTCGGCCAGCGCGTACTCACGCCATCCCCTCGTGTGACGGACGAGATCACCTACCGCGAGTCCCGGACCGGTGCCGGCGATCACCTCGCCGATGGCATCCCCGTCCATCGCCTCGCCCACGGCATACAGCGGCAGCGGGACGCCCACATCGCTCATCCGCAGCCGCATGCCCGCCTCCAGCGACAGCACGCGGTTGCGTACGAGCACCTGGCCGACGGCCGGTTCCGGCACCACCGCCCGTACGAGGGTGAAGTCTGCGATGGTCGGCCTGCCGACCGGTCGGGCCGCGAGACGGACCTCCAGGCCCGTCCGGTCACCACCTGATGCTCTCGGGCTTGCCGGCCGGCGGTTCGGATGCTGAGTGTTCATGCGGCGCACGCTAGACATTGACGTCCACGTGAAGGTCAAGCCTTTGGCTCATGGTCACTGGTTTCGAGAGGACACGAACGCGCCGCCGCCGACCCACCCCGGCCCGTTTCCACGGGAAGGAGGCACCTCGTGGCGCTTCGTTGCGGACTATTACGCTCGATCCCGATGGCGCCTCATGGAGACGGTGTGCGACGACGGGCCCGGCGGGACGATCGGTGATCGTCGACCGGGACCGGGTGGCGAAGGCCCTGCCTGGTTATGTTCTGGGTGAGCAGCTCGGGTCAGGGGCGTTCGGGCTGGTGCTGGCGGGCACGCACCGGCAGATGGGCCGGCCGGTGGCCATCAAGGTGATGGAGGCCCGGGGCACCGTGGCCGCCACAGCTGGTTTCGCCGCCGAGGCACGGGTGCTGGCCAGGCTGGATCATTCACACGTCGTGCGGGTCTACGACTATGTCGAGGACCGCGGCCTGTGCATGGTCGTGATGGAGCTGCTCGCCGGGGGCACGCTGACCGAGCGGCGGGCGACGATGAGCCCCGAGGAGATCTGCGCGGCGGCGCTGGCGATCGCCGCGGCTCTCGAGCACGCGCACCGCCACAAGGTGCTGCACCGCGACATCAAGACCGACAACGTCATGTTCGCCGGTGACGGCACGCTCAAGGTCACCGATTTCGGCATCGCGAAGCTGTTCGACGGGTCGGGGACGACCACCAGCGGCATCGCCGGCACACCGGCCTACATGGCCCCGGAACAGATCGAGGGTGGCCAGCTGGGGCCGTGGACCGATCTGTACGCGCTGGGGATCGTGCTGTACAGCCTGTTCACCGGAAGGCTGCCGTTCGATCCGAAGCTGCCGCTGCTGGCGCTGCTGGGCCGTCAGCTGGCCGAGCCACCGCCGCCGATGACCGGTGTGGCCGCTCCGTTGGCCGACGTGGTGTCACGCGCGCTGGCCAAGTCCCCCGCTGACCGCCCCCCGGACGCGGCCACGTTCGCGCTCGAGCTGGCGTCCGCTGCCACCGCCGTGTTCGGTGTCGGCTGGGCGGCGCGTGGGCGGTCACCGCTGCATCTCGACGCGACGGTTCGTGCCGCTACCGAGCGTCCGCCCGGGTGGGCGCACTGGGACTTCTTCATCTCCTATGCCAGCGCCGATCAGGACTGGGCGGACTGGGTCGCCTGGGTCCTGGAGGCCGCCGGCCACCTGGTTCTGCTTCAGGCACGGGATGGCACCGCAGGGTCGCGGTGGACCGCCGACGTGCGTGCGGGTGTCGGGCACTGTGCCCGCACGCTGGTCCTCCTCTCCGACTCCTACCTGGAGTCGGAGTTCGAGCAGGCCGGGTGGGGCACCGTGCGCGGCGCCGACGCGGTGACCCTCGCACGGACACTGGTGCAGGTGCGGGTCGAGAACTGTGCCCGCCCGGAGCTTCCCGGCACGGCGCCGACTCTCGACCTGTTCGGCAGCTCCGCCGAGGCGGCACGAACGGCGCTGTTGGAGCGGGCGACCGTCGCCCTGGCCGGGCGGGACGATCGCGCGGGCCCGGGGGCGTCTGTTTCTCTCCCGCAGACCAGGGCGATCGCCGGGTCCGTGGCCCTGGTACCGCCCCGGCTGCCGGGCGCGACCGTCGCGCCGCCGTTCCCGGCGGGGCCCGGACTCCCACCGCGGCATTCCCGGGACTACTCGGCGCCACCAGCCGCGATGCCGGCGGACGCGATGCCATCGACAGCAGTGCCGCAGGCCGCAGTACCACCGGCCGCGGAGTCCGGCCCGCCGGCGGCGGACAGCCGGGCGCCGGGCACGTCCGGGCTGGCGGCCGACGTCATCCCGGGTGGTCCGGAGCCGTCGGCGGACGGTTCGGGCGCCAGGCCGCGGACCGGTCCGCGGAGCAGGCGGAGGCGGCGGCGACGGCGGCTGGAGCGCAGGGCCGCCGTCATCGGCGTCGTTGTGCTCGTGCTGACGGTCGTGGTGGGAGCGCTCGCGCTGTCCCGGTATCCCGGGACGTCTCCCACGCATCCCGCGGCACGCGTCTCCCCCGCCGCATCGGCCGACACCACACCCGCGGCCGAAACGCCCCGGTCGCCGTCGCGGGGGCCGAGCGGACCGGTCTCGCCCTCCACCGAGGCGACCAGCTCGCCCAGCGCTTCCAGCACGTCCGCGACCTCGAGCGCAGGGCCGGCGAACACCGCCGCACAGACCGCCGCCGCACAGACCGCCGCCGCGCAGACCGGCCCGCACCTGACCTCGTCCGCGATCAACGGGATCAACGGCGGCGACGACACGACCCAGGTTCCGGGCTCCGAGGCGGACACCTACTGGGTGGGCGGCAACGCGACCTGTTCCGCATGGCTGTCCGACAACGGCTCCGGCGCACTCGCGGGAGTGCTCAACACGTCGCTGACCCAGTCCTGCGTCGCCGAACTTTTCCGCAGCGACGGAATCGCGTACACCTTCTCCGCGTCCTGGGGCGCCAGGAAAACGAACTTCGTTCCAGTCGCGGGATACACGATGTGGATCTGCGTGTGGCACGCGGATCTCCGGTCCAGCACCGAAATGTGCTCACCTCACTTCGGCATGCGAGGCACCACGCCCGTCAGGCAATCCGGCACCTGATTCTTCCGGATGGTCGTCCGGGTCATCAGAATTCCGAATCGGTCAACCGCGTGGAGCCCCGGATGGTACCGTCCCGCCGGAGGTATATGTGATCATATATTTGGCACACGATCACCTCGCGTGGACGGGACGTCCGGTCTGGCGGCGATCAGGAGTGCGCAGATGAGCCGGCAGCGGCGGCCGCGGGAAGACGGCGACGGTCAGGAGCCCGACCCGCGGCCGATGAGTCGTCGCGGCGTCCTGCGGGCGGGCGCCGTCGCCGGCTGGGTTGGTGCCAGCGCGGGCGTGGGCTGGGCGCTGAACGCGGGGGCGGTCCGGTCGTGGGCCGCGCCGCCCTACCCGGACCTGGTGTTCCACTCCCCGCCGCTGACCCCCTATGTGGACGAGCTGGCGATCCCGCCGGTGGTGACCGGCGACCTGACGTTGGCCGCGGCCGAGGGCACCCATCGTTTCCACCGGGATCTCGGCACGGCGCGCACCTGGGGCTACGGCGGGCAGCCCTACCTGGGCCCGACGATCGAGGTCCAGGCCGGGGTCCCGACGAGGATCCTTCACCAGAACCGGCTCGGGCCGCACATCTACGCCGCGGACGTCGACACCACGCTGGACGGTGCGAGCGACGTCGACCGCACGACGCCGCGCACCGTTCTGCACCTGCACGGGGCTCCCAGCCCGCCGGGATCCGACGGCCACCCGATGGCGACGTTCCTGCCGGGCCGTGACGTCGTCCACGACTTCCCGAACCGGCTCGAGGCCACCGCGCTGTGGTACCACGACCACGCCATGGGGATCACCCGGCTGAACGTGTGCGCGGGGCTCGCCGGCATGTGCCTGGTGCGCGACCAGTACGACACCGGCCGGCCGGGTAACCCGCTCGGCCTGCCCAGCGGCGAGTTCGAGGTCCCGCTGGTCCTGCAGGACAAGATGTTCAACGCCGACGGAACGCTCGGTTTCCGTGTCTTCAAGCTGGTCGCCGCGGGTACCTGGGAAGGCGGCATGACCGGCGACACGGTGGTCGTCAACGGGGTGGTCAACCCGAACCTCACCGTCGCCCGTGGGCTGTACCGGTTCCGGCTCCTCAACGCCGCGAACCTGCGCACGTACCACCTGTTCTTCGCCGACCGGATGCCGTTCTGGGTGATCGGCAACGACGGCGGCCTGCTGAACGCGCCGGTGCGCACCACGGACCTCCACATCGCCGCGGGCGAGCGTTACGACCTGCTCGTCGACTTCTCGGCGTTACCCCCTGGAACGCAGTGCGAGCTGCGCAACGACGAGGCACCGCCGGCCCAGTCGACGGTCATCGGCGTGGATGTCCTGCCGCGGGTCATGCGGTTCACCGTCGGAACGGCCCAGGGGGTGACCGGAGGACCGCCCGCGTCACTGCGCGGCGGCACCAACCAGCCGGCCGTCCTGCCGCCGCTGCCGTCGCCGCAGAAGGTGCGCACCGTCACGGTCAGCCAGCTGGTGGCCGTCCGCTGGCCACCGGCCAAGATGACGCTGAACAACCTGCGATTCCATGACACCGACATCGACCGGCCCCGTCAGGGCGCGGTCGAGCAGTGGGACATCGTCAACACCACCGACGACGAACACCCGATTCACCTGCACCTCGTCCAGTTCCGAATCCTGCACCGGCAGGCGTTCGACGCGGCCAGCTATGTGCTGCTCAACCCGCGCCCGGCGCTCGGTACCCGGTGGGCGCCGCCCGTCGGCCCGTTCACCCTCGGGCGGCCGGTGCAGCGGCCAGCGGCGTGGGAAGCCGGATGGAAGGACACGGTCCGTGCCCCGAGCAAGATGGTGACCCGGGTCCTCGTGCGCTTTCCGACCGCGGACGAGCTGGGCTTCGACCCCGATTCGCCCTTCCTCAGCCCGGCCGGCGAGACCCTGCAGGGATACGTCTGGCACTGCCACGTTCTCGACCACGAGGACGACTGCATGATGCTGCCCTTCCGCGTCGTCGAATGATCCGGTGCAACCGATCCACAGATCGGTTGCACCCGCACAGGCCCCCCGGTCAGGTCCGGGGCAGGCGCAGTAGCCCGAACCCGAGGCCGGCGGCGAGCGCCACGGCGGCGCCGACGAGAAGCGGCGACCTCGCACCATGCGTGTCGAGCAGCACGCCGCCGATCGCCGCGCCCGCCGTGATCGCCACCTGGAACGCCGTGACCTGCAGAGACATCGCGGACTCGGCACGTTCCGGCTCGACTCTGGTGACCCACAGCTGGGTGGCGACCGGCACCATGTTGAACGCGAAACCCCACAACAGGATCCCGATCACGAGCTGCACGGGAGCCTCCGCCATGGCGGTGACCACCAGGCTGACACCCAGCAGGGCCGGTCCCGCGGCCGCCAGCGGGCGCAGCCTCGCGGCGATCGCGCCGGCGATGACGTTGCCCGCCATGCCGCCCAGGCCCCAGGCGACGAGCAGCCACGTGGTGTGGGACGAGCTCACCCGTTCGATCGCGAGCCGGATGTAGGGGTAGGCGGCGAAGTTCCCGAAGGCGACCAGGACGACGCACCCGATTCCCGCCATGAGCCGCCGGTTCCCGACAGCCTCGCGCAGCATCGGCAGGCCGGCGGACGGATGCGCCGGCACCGGCGGAAGCGTGCACGCCAGCCAGGTCGCGGCGCCGGCGCAGATGACGGTGGCGCCGGCGAACGCGGCCCGCCAGCCGACGTCGTTGCTGACGAGCGCGGCGAGCGGCACACCCAGAACCGTCGCGAGGCTCACGCCGAAGGCGAGCGCGGTCGACACGACGCTCGACCTCCCGGGGGCAACGGTCAGGCCCGCGCCGAAGGCGAACGACCAGAAGCCGGCGAGCGCGATGCCGAGCAGGAGCCGGCCCAGCAGCAGGACGGCGAAGTTCGGGGCTGCCGACACGACGAGATTGGCGACGGCGCCGGCGGCCAGCAGCGCGACGAGCACCGTGCGCCGGTCGGCCCGTGGGAGGACGAGCGCGATCGTGGGCGCGGTGACGGCACCGGCGATCGCGGTGGTCGCGATCGCCAGGCCGGCTACCCCGTCGCTGACACCGACGTCCGAGGCCATCTTCGGCAGCACGCCGGCCGGCAGGAACTCACTCGTCACGAGCACGGTCGTCCCCGACATGAGTGCGGCCACCGGCGTCCAGGCCGTCGCCGGTGCGACGGTCCCGCCGGTCGGCGAGGACACGGAGATCTCGTTGCTCATGGAGCCAACCTGCACCACGGCCGACCGAACAGGCCTGCTTCCGCGACGCTTCCCATAGATCCCGCCGGCCCGCCTCCCCCGGCGCGGTCGCGGCACGGAGCCCCACCCGCGATGGACCGGGATCAGCGGGTGAGATGCCGTCCACCCGCGACGGACAGAACCTCGCCGTTGACGTGACCGTTGGCAGCCGATCCGAGGTAGGCGATCGCGGAGGCGACATCCTCGGGTGTGCAGATTCGCCCGGTCGGCGTCTTCGCCGCCTCGGAGTCCACGGCCTGCTGGCCGAGCCACGGGGTGCTCAACGCCCGATCGGTCAGGGTGAAGCCGGGTCGCACGACGTTCGTGAGGATGCCATGCCGCGCCTCCCTCACCGCGAGCACCGCGGCCGCCACCTCAAGCGCCCCCTTCGCGGCGGGGTAGGTGACCGCCGCGGGTAGTGGCTGCCCGACGACGTCCGAGGACACCAGCACCACCCGGCCCCATCCGGCGTTCCTCATGCCCGGCAGCACGGAGTCGACAACTGCCATCGTCCCGGTGACATTCGCGGTGAGGCCGTCGACGAGGCTCGTCCACGTCTCGGTCTGTTGCGTCGGCCATGCGACGGCGTTCGCGACCAGGACAGCGATCTCCCCGAGCGTGGTCCGCACCTGACCGACTCCGGCCTGGACCGAGCGGTCGTCCCGCTGGTCGAGCCGCACCGCCATCCCCTGCCCGCCCGTACGGACGATCTCGTCGACCAGACGCTGCGCGCCTTCCTCGTTCTGGTGCCACCCCACGCCGACCTGGGCGCCTTCACGCGCGAACGATCTGGCGATCGCGGCTCCGATCGCGCCGGACGCTCCCGTGACCAGCACGATCCGACCTTCGAGCCCGAAATCCATGACCCCTCCAGATGATTAGCCGGCTAACTTATAGCCGACTATACAAATGTAGGATGGCCGGCGTGGACGCAGGCGAGGCCATGCGGCTCAACCGGGCGCTGACCAAGATGAGCAAGCTCTACCGCGCCGCAAGAGCACGCCGGCTCGCCGCGCTCGGACTCCACCCCGGCCAGGACGTACTGCTGTGGCACCTGGCCCAGGAGCGCGACGGAATGACGATCTCCGAGCTGGCGGCCAGGCTCGGCGTCGAGCAGCCGACCGCGACGCGCAGCCTCGCGCGCCTCGAGAAATCCGGTTACTTCCGGCGCGAGCCCGTCGCCACCGACCGCCGCCAGGTACGCATCGTGCTGCTCGACAGGGGCCACGCCCTGCTCCCCGCCGTCGAGCGGGCCTGGTCGGAACTCGCCGAGGAGGCCATGGGGCAGGTGAGCGCACCCGACCGCGAGATCGCGATCGGCGCCCTCGAACAGGCGATCGCCAACCTGCGCCGGATCATAGGTGACGATGTCCTGACCGAGGAGTGAGGACAACACGCCCTCCGCGACCATCCGACCGAGGTGGGAGGCGCGGCCCACCGGTCCCGTAGCCACTTCGCGGAACCTGAGGACGTCAACGAGTACCTCAGAGCGGCGTGGTCGCGGTGACCAGCCCCTGGTGGACGAGCACGTCGAACCAGCCGCGGAGGCTGCCCCCGGACATGAAGTAGGACGGGTCGCCGGCAGGGTCGTAGCTGGGGCCGATCGCGCGGAGGACGGCGGGGCCCCGAAGCCAGCTCCGCACGGGCGGCGGGGCGGGCGCTCGCAGGTCGAGCAGGTAGTCGGCCGCTGTGGCGGCCGGCGCGAGTGCGGTGTCGGTGAACTGTGGGGTCGGCGGCGGGACGGCGTACCGCTGCAGCGGGTAGCCCGCGTTGACCTCCCCGTGGTCGAAGGTCATGGCGACCGACAGGTACCGATCGCCGTAGCGGCGCCGCAGGATGCCGCCGGCGCTCGTCTGCGTCGCGGGCGGGAACGGGGGAAGGAGATGGTCAGCGGGTCGCCGATGGCGCTGTGAACGTTCGACGCCCAGTAGATCGAGCGTCCGCCGGTGTACTCACGCCAGAAGGCGACAGTGTCGGCCATGTAGCGGTCCCGGACGGCCACGGCGGAGGTGGCGTGGTACTCGTAGAAGCCGACGATCGCCTCGGCGTGCCGCAGCGCGAGCCGTCGTCCGGGGTCGGCGGGAAGGCTGGCTACGAGGTCACGCGCCGCGCGGGCGTGGTCGATGTAGGGCTTCTTGTCCGGCTGGCCGCGGTACCAGGCAACGTGCGGGCCGATGGCTCCGGCCGGCCGGATCACGTCGTAGTGGGCGCTGAGGTCGGCGAGGCGGCGCCGCGCGCGGCGGGCCACGTGGTCGGTGACGGCGTCGTAGGCGAGGGCGCGGACCGAGACCACGTCGGCGCCCGCGAACCGCACCGGGTCGGTGGGATGGCGTTCGTTGTACTCCCGCATCCAGACAAGCAGGTCGAGAATCTCCCGGCACTGCCACGGTGTGCCGGCGTCGGCGAGCAGATCGCGCGGGTTGCCCCGGCCGAGACGGAGGAACTCGTCGATCTGGATGCCCTTGGTCCAGTCCTCTTCCAGCACCACCGACCGGAAGCCCGCCTCCTCGACCAGGAACCGCACCAGGCGGTGCTTGAGCCTGAGCTGTTCGTGCGCGCCGTGGGTGGACTCGCCGAGCCCGACGACCGCGACGTTGTCGATCATCGTGCGCAGCGGCTCGAGGTCGACGGGCGCGGCGTCGGGCACGGTGCTGGCAATGCCGTGCGCGTGACTGCTGATCCACCTGGGGACGGGATCCGGCATGGCGGTCTGCTCGGCCGCGCTCGCCGGCCGGGACACACCCGCGACGCCGAGTCCCAGGGCGCCACCGCCCACCGCCCGGAGCAGGCTTCGGCGGGACGTGCCGCGTGAGTTCGGTTCAGTCGGCACTGACATCTCAGCGGGCACTGACGTCTTGGCGGCGATCTCCCGGCCGATGCCGGCGGTGCCGCCTGTCACGAGGGCGATCACGATGCGCCCGCGACGATGGCCCCGGTCGCGGGTACGAGGCGGACGGGTAGGGACGGGAAAGGGACGACGGCAGCGCATGGTGAGGGCATGACAACTCCTCGATCGATAGACACACGTGAACCATATACTGACGTCTATCATTTTCAAGCTGTTAGTATTCGCTGGTGTCCGAGGCGTGCGACGAGCCGAAGCAGAACCGGGGAGGAGTCGCCTTCCTGCTCGCGCAGCTCGGCGCGCACGCAGCCGCGCGCTTCGCCGACCGCGTCGCAGAACTCGACCTGACGCCGGCGCAGGCGGGGCTGCTGCGCATGATCGCGGTGTCACCCGGTCTCAGCCAGCAGAGCTACGCGGCTCGGCTGGGCACCCCGCCCAGCCGCTTCGTCGTGCTCGTTGACACCCTGCAGGAGCGGAACCTGGTGGAACGGCGCCGCGGCAGCCCCGACCGACGGTCCTACGCCCTGCACCTCACCGGCGACGGCGAACGCCTCATGGGTGAAGTGGGTGCGGTGGGCATGGCGCACGAGGGCGACCTGTGCGCCGCGCTGACCGCCTCCGAGCGTTCGGCCCTGCGCGGCCTGCTCGCCCGCATGGCCGAGCAGCAGGGCCTGACCCCGGGGGTTCATCCCGGCTACCGGCGCCCCGCCGGCTGACGCCCGCCCGCCGCGGTCGCAGCGCGGATCGGCGGAAGGTGCCCGTGCACGCCGACCGCGAATCTTGATCAGGAAGCGAGTCGGTCCACGGTGGCTCTGCCTCCAGGCAGGACGCGAGACCCGAGCGGCCGAGCCGGCGGAAAGTCGCGTGCGCCGCGAGACGCTAAGCCGCTGGACGACCGGCAGCCCCGGGGAGTGCGGCCGGTGGTCCGAACAGCCGTCCCAGTGCGAAGCGGCATCCGTGGCGCGCCAGTGAACGTGCCTGCTGCCGACTCTGGACGCCGGTCGCGATGACCATGAGACCCAGGTCTTCAGCGAAGGCGATCACCGCACGGCGGAGCAGGTCGGCCCGGCCCCCACTGCCAGCGGCACGACCTCCGAGCGAGCTGTCGAACATGAGTATCCCTATGGGCAGCTCGTCCAGCGCCAGAAGACTGTTGTGGTTGCCGGCGATGCCGTTCAGCGCGAGGCGCAGCCCACGGGCGGCGCATGTACGCAGGCTGTCAGCGGCCTGCTCATCCAGGCGCTCCGTCTCCGACAGCCTCAGGACCAGTGCCTGCACCGGGAGGTGGGACGCGGCCAACGCCGTCTCGATGTCGGCCGGCAGGTCGCGGGTCGACCGCGCCACCGACACGCCGACGTAGACGGCGACGTTCTTTCCTGTCCGCCTTCGGTAGCGGCCGATGTCGTGGCAGGCACGGTCCAGGATCACCTGTTCGAGCTGGTGGCTCAGCCCTGCGCCGGCCGCCACCGCGACCGTCTGCTCTCCCGTGAGATGCCCGAGGATCGGGTGGCGCCACCGCGTCGAGGCCTGGTAGGCCACCGGGTGACCGTGGGTCAGATCGACGATCGGCTGGTAGAGAACGTCGAGGACGCCACCCGCGGGATCTCCCCGCAACACCTGGTGCAGCGCACGGCGCGCTGTCGACGAGCCGCCGTGAGCGACGAGGCCGGGGCCGTAGACGACCAGGCTGTCCTTGCCCCGCTGCTTGGCGGCGTACATGGCGAGATCTGCCTGCTGGAGCAGGCTCTCGGAACTGATCGGAGATCCCGGCTCGGCGACTGCCAGGCCAATGCTCACCTGAACGGCGCATGGCTGCCCGGCGAGGCGGCACGGCGCACCGACGGCCGCGCGCACCCTCCTGCCGACCGCCTCGGCGTCCGCGGTCTCGTCCTCCAGGAGAACCGCGAACTCGTCGCCCCCGAGGCGGGCAACCGTGTCCGACGGCGGGACGCAGCCAACCAGCCGCCGAGCGGCCAGCCGCAGCAGCTCGTCGCCGGCAGGATGGCCCAAGGTGTCGTTGACAGTCTTGAAGTCATCAAGATCGCAGAAGAGCAGCGCCAGCCGGCCGCGGCTGGGCCGAGCGACCGCGTGTTCCAGCCGGTCGCCGAACAGGACACGGTTCGCCAGCCCGGTCAGGGGATCATGGAGCGCCTGGTGGCGCAGCTGGCGGCGGCTCTGCTCAGCCCTGTCCAGCAGCCTCATGTTGTCCGCCAAGGTCAGCAGCTGACGGATCAGCACGACGAGCACAAGCAGGAGGACGCCGAGTAGTTCGCTCGCTCTGACGTGCGTCTCCGTCGCCATCTGGACGGCCACCAGCACGCCCAACGCCGCCAGCGGAACGTACGGAAGGAGCAACCTCGCCCAGCGGGGGCCCTGTCCGGCCTGCCAGCCGGCCCAGCAGGCACGCCACCGGGCCAGGCCGCCGGGAGCGGATCCGAGACCTACGGCGGCGGGACAGACAGCACGGTCGGTTGGCGGCCGCGGCGGCACGATGCAGGCGAGCCCGATCATCATCGTGCCGACGGCGTTGCTGGCTACCAGTTGCAGGGGCTCCGGCCGGCCGCTCGCGATGAAGTACAGCGACACGTGCAGAAGTACGGTGATGGAACCGAGCCCGCCCCCGAGAAGCACGAATGATTCCTTGCAGCGGGGGCGCCGGAACACCGCGACGAGCAGAACTGTGATCAGCAGCAGGAAACATCCGAGGCCGAACGCCAGCAGGACTCCGAGAGGGGCCGGCGCCGGTGCTCGCGCGCGCACCAACGGGCCGAAGACGGCCACCCAGCCGAGCAGGCTCAGCGAGCCGACGAGAAGCAGCGCGTCCAGTACGGTGACGATCTTCCAGTGGGTTCCCCGGGTGTCCGCCGGCTCATCCTCCGGCCTGAGCGGGTCCGTGGGGAAGGCAAGCACCGCGGCGATCGACGACGGAATGAACGCCAGGTAGGCGGGCTCCGTCCCCGACAGCGGCGGCAAAGGGTTCTGTCCCAGCGACAACGCCCTGACGGACGTGATCATCAGGCCGATCGCCACCCCGATCCATCCAGTGAGCAGGAGCAGCCGCCAGCGTCGCTCGGCGCCCCTCGCCCGCGGCGTCGACCAGAGCTCACAGCCGCCTTGAAACCCCATCGCGGCCATGCCGCCGAGGCGGACTGCCAGGTCGGCGCCGCGCGAGGGCAGGACGAAGGGGGCGAGCAGGACCACGAACGCGACCACCGCGCACGCACCGACGATTCGGCGGAACATGGCCGCGCCACAGTACGACGCGTCCTGCTCCGGTGCGGTACCTCGAGTGACCTCCCCGTGCGACATCATCCTCTCCGCTTGGGCTCATCGCCTGTTCGCCGGCACGGATCGCCCTGCCAGCCGGACTGGATTGCGCCGGCGATCCTCCTCCACGACATCTAACCCAGAGTAAAGGTATACACACAAACAGTGACGACATTCACGCTAGTACAGGCGGAAGAAGACCGCCAGTGCGTTGACCACGATCCTTCCCGCCGAGCACCCTGCGGCGATCAGCCAGCCGGTCGCGCCGACCACACCGTCACCTCGTTCAGCAGCACAAAGTGTGGCCGTCGACGTCAAGGTTGACGGGCAGTAATCCATACAGGATGCCGCCATACCGGCTAGTATGCCGGGTATGCGCGTCACGGCGTTACCTGGTCTCGAGCCGTCGCAGGTCAGTTCAGTGGAGCGAATTTATCTCGAGGCCTTCCCCGCAGGCGAGCGGATGCCGTTCGAGGAGATAGTGCGAGATGTCAACGAGGGTGTTCGCATCGCTTACGTCGCACTTGACGAGGGCATTGCGCTGGGCTTTGCATCGGCCTACGTGCTCCGATCGGTCCAGACATTCTATCTTGAATACCTCGCGATCGACGAGAGGTATCGCGGCGGTGGGTTCGGCGGCGAGCTCTGGTATCACATCCGTACCGACGCCCAGCGCCATCGGGGCGTGACAGCGATTGTCCTCGAGGTCGAGGACCCCGACGAGCCTGATATCGATCCACGGACGACCGTCGCACGCCGACGGCGTATCTGCTTCTACGAGAACAGAGGCGCCCGCAGGTTGCCCACCACCGACTTCCGGGTTCCGCTTCTCCAGGGAGACGGTGAAAAACCGATGCTCCTGATGTGGGCACCGGCCGCCCGGCCGGATCCGCCGACCGGCGACGACCTGACCGACCTCGTTCGAGCACTGTACGAGGAGGGCTACGATCTCCCTCCCGACCACCCACTTGTCATCGCAGCATCCGGAAAGTGACCTCGGATGGAAACCTCGAACATTGTCGCGGTCGTCGCGCTGATGCTTTCCATCGGCGCGACGGCACTGTCCGTGTCGGATGCCAGGCGAAATCGGACGGTCACGACCTACAACAGTACGACCGATCTGGCCCTTCAGGTAGACAGAGTCTTCATCGAGTATCCCCAGTGGCGACCCCATTTTTATGAGGACGAGCCGATAGCGGCGGACTCAACCCGCCAGGATCGCAACCAGGTGCTGGCGATAACCGAGTTCTGCCTCGACATCATGGAGTGCATCTGGGATCGGAAACTCGAGTACTCCAAGAAAGATCTCGAATCCTGGCGTGCGTGGATTCTGGACCTCTTCAACTCGTCGCCGGCCATGAGGAGTTACTTCTCCGAGAACAGCACCTGGTATCCGACTCTCACGGGTCTGCACGAGGAGCAACGGTCAGCCTGGTGGCTCGACGGCCCTCCTCCGGCGCCCGCACCGCCTCAGCCGCGAGTCAGCTGATCACTGCGCGGACAGGCGTTCCTCGTCTCGAGGGTCAGACCGAGATCTCGCCCGCTAATGGGTCTAGCGCCAGCCGTAGCGCTGACGCAGCCGGTCCGTGACCCGTTCGAACGGCTCGCGCGACAGGGCCGTCGACTCTCGGCGCATCCCGCCCTCATGCACCCGGATCACCCGGTCCAGGTTGACCCAGGACGGCCGGCGCTCACCGTCCCACCCGCCCGCGCCGATGGACACGAAGTCGCCCTCGCCGTCGTGGTCCTTGCTGGTGAGCTGCACGGCCAGACAGGTGCCCGCGGATTCGACGGCCACCACGAGCACCGGCCGGTCCTTGCCTCGTCCGTCGTTCTCCTCGAACGGCACCCACGTCCAGACGACCTCGCCGGGATCCGGGGCCCCGTCCGATTGCGGCGAGTAGCTCATCCGCACCGGCCCGATGCGACGCGGATCGACCTCCCTGGTGGCGTCCGGCCCGAACTCGCCCGGCGAGACCTCCACATTCGTGCGGGACGGCCGCCCCCGTTCCCGGGTCGGGTGACTGCGCGCGGCTGCCACCGAAGAGGAACGCGCGGCTGCCACCGAAGAGGAAGAGGAACGGGCCGTCGGTGCCGACCGCCGCCGACCTTTCCGTCCCGCCTCCCGCGAGGGTGCCTCACCATGGCGGCGGCTGCCCGTCACCCGGTCGGACACGATCTTGATCAGATCCCCCAGCAGTCCCATATCGCCACAGTAATCACAGCTCCCGGAGGAACGTCCCGACCGTCCTCAGGCGCCATCGCGCACCCGCCGAACGGGACATCCCCCTACGACCAGACAGCTCTGTCACCCCAACCGTCGACGGCGAGGTGCATGAACACCCATCCGGATAGGTTGGTCGCGTGGCAGGCGGCAAAGGGGACGAAGCCGGTGCGGCGCGGAACGGCTGTCCTGTCCGCGGCCGCCATCGGGGGCGTGGCGGGGGCGGCTCTCACCGCCCATCGGAGCCGGCGGACTGCCGTTCTGGGCACCCTGGTTGGCGCGGGCGCGCTGGCGGCTGGCGAAGCCGTCGCGCGCGCCCGGCAGCGGCCGGGCGAGATCCCCGCGCTGTGGCAGCGGATCGCCACCAGCGCGGCACTTGTCGCACCCGCCGGGTGGGCGGCCGGCCGACTGAGCGGCGCAGGCCCCGTCACGATCGGCGCGGCATCCCCTTACTCGTCCTCGACTACCGCATCAGCCGCAAACCGCGGAAACCCGCGTAGGCAACGCGACCCGCGCCATGCCCACGCAGCCGTGGATCACGGGGCGAGCTGGCGCCGCCGCCACCGGCCACCTTGGCCGGGCGGTGCGACTAACGACTGTGCGGCACCAGTCTCCAGCCCGGTAGCGGGCCGGTCAGGGTGAACCTCGCAGAGGTGGCCGCGGACATGCCGAACCCGCGCAGGGCGGCGGCCGTCAGGTCGATCTCGTCCTGCCAGGCCGCCGGGTCCAGGCCGGCGCGCCCGTCGCCCCAGGATGTCCGCGCGCTGCCCGCACCACCGCCGGCCGGATCAGCGCCGGCTGGATCACCGCCGGCCAGGGCGGAGGTGTAGAGGCCCAGGCAGGTGCGGACGTGCTCGGTGAAGGCGGTCAGGACCCGGTCCGTGACATGCGCGCGGACCTCCAGCTCGTCGGCGCCACGGTCGATCGCGTCGATGGCCGCCGCGGCGAGCACCGCTGTTCGGACAGCCTGCGCGGTCCCCGAACCGCTGAGTGGGTCGAACCGGGCAGCGTAGCCACCCACCGCGATCCAGCCGGGCCCGCAGGGCGGTTGCCGCAACCGTGGCGCCGCGGGCACCACGACGGCGGCGTCGGGCGGTGCCACGAGCCGGCGTCCCAGCTCTGTCCGGACCAGAAGCCGGCGCAGCAACGGCACCGGGTCCGCGACGGGCCCAGGCACCATGGCCTGCACCAGCGCCCGCCGCTGTCCGACCGGTGCCAGGAAGATCCAGGCCGGACCGGTGGCCACCAGGTGGCTCGTGGCGGCGGACTCGCCCGCCGCGAGCCCCACCTCCGCGCTGATCATGTGTCTGCGCCCGATGTGAACCGGACGGCCCCCGGCCGGCCCGGCCGACGGGTGCCCGGCGGCGATCAGCCACTCGGCCACCGACGGTGCGGGGCCGGCCGCGGTGAGCCGGACCAGGTCCGGATGGGTCTCGGCCAGCCGCCTCCCCATCCGCTGGGCCAACCGGGCCCCGTCGACCGCCAGGCTCGGCTGTTCGAGGGGCTGGTCGGTGCTGGAGCCACCCCACCGGACGTGCCGGCACCGAATTGGCCAGGCGCCGTCGAACAGGCCGCTCCCGCCGTCCCAGACCTCCCGCAGCAGGTCGATGGTCAGCTCGTTGAGCACCAGCCAACGCGCCGGCGGGGACGTCTCCCCCGGTGCCTGGCTGGTGCCGGATGCCGGCTCGGGGTCACCCGGTCGCCACCCGGTGACCAGAACGCGGCGGCCCTGCCCGGCGAGCAGGTAGGCGCAGGTCAGGCCGGCAAGCCCGGCCCCGGTGACGACGGTTTCGGTCACCCCTGTGTCCGGGGCGGTGGCGGCTGGGTCGGCGGAGCAGTCGTGCTGCCCGCGGCGCTCGTGCCGCCCGGGGCGCTCGCGCCGCCCGGGGCGCTCGCGCCGCCCGGGGCGCTCGTGCCGCCCGGGGCGTTCGTGCCGATGCCGGCGGCCTGCAGCTCGGCGAGCAGGGCCTCGTGCGCCGCGCCGTGCTGGAGGACGAGCCGGCGCTCCGGCGCGCCGCCCAGCTCTGCGACGGTCTCCTGGGCGCGGCGGATCCCGGCGGCATGATCGGCGACCGGGACGGGCAGCGTGACCGGGACGGGCAGCTCGAAGCGAGGCTGTACGCCGCGCGCCGCGAGCAGGTGGTTCGTCTCGTGCAGGCTGAACATCGCCCGGCGGGCCTGTTCGAGTAGCTGGCCGCCGGCCCTGTCCCCCAGTGCGAAGGTCGCCTGCAGGGCGTTGAGCAGCAGCGCGTAGTTCTGGTCGCTGAGATCGGCCAGGCCCTCGGTGAGCGCGTCGGCCGGGTCCGCCCGCAGCGTGCGCAGGTAGCTCTCCGGTGCGAGCCCGGCGAGGTGGCCCTTGACCAGGCCGAACCGGCGGAAGTGCTCACCCCCCTCGTCGATGATCAGCTTGATGAGGTGGACGAGCCTGTCCCGCTCGGGGAAGAGGTCGGGCCGCGCGTCGATCGTGGTCAGCAGCCGGACGTACATCCCGTCGACGCCCGAGGCCGTTCCCTGGCTCGGCCGCTCGACCTCGATGAACCAGTCCAGCTGCGCCGGCGTGAGCGGCTCGAGCTGGAAAGGCCGGTCGAGCTGGCGGTGGATGCGCCCGGCCCGCCCGACGTTCGGCGGCCGGCCGAGCAGGGCGAGCGCCTCGTTGACCCAGCGCAGGTGCCGCATCTCGTCGACGGCGATGGAGTAGACCTCGGTGGCCGCGGCGTGCACGCGGCGGGTGTGCTCGTCCGCGTCGTCGGGCAGCAGCCGGGGCGCGTCGAGCGAGTAGTGCGCGAACAGGTACTCCACCGAGAGGGCGTGTTCGACGGTGGCCAGGTAGTTCAGCTCGTCGAGCACCTCCTGCCGGGTCAGCTCGCCGGCGGTCGGCCCCGGCGGCGGTGGCGGGGCGACCCCGGCGGTCTCCCGGCCGCCCAGCACGACGGCCAGGTCGTTCCAGGCGTGGAGCATCTCGGCGTAGTCCAGCTCCTGCTCCCGCCGCCCGGCCTCGGTCGGCAGATCCGCGGGCGGCGGGACGGCGGTGCGGTCGGCGCGCTGGAAGTTGACGTAGGGAACCTGCCCGTCGGCGCTGGTGACGACGTCGGGCTTGGAGGCCGCCCAGTAGAAGCAGCCGCAGTCCCGGAAGTCGTACTGCCATGGTGCGCACAGGCTTCGGGTCAGCTCGCCGGGCAGGTAGACCTCGGGGTCGATGACACCCTCGGGGTCGAGGTAGCGGGCCCGGTCCGCGACCAGGACCGCCAGCACCGTGCCGTCCGGGTCGCGCTGCACGACACTGCGGTCGCCGCGGCGGAACCCGTTGAGCGAGCCGTTCACGACGTCCGCGCCGGGCGAGGAGATGCCGGGCGCCGGGCCGAGCAGGATCGCGATCCGCCCCGGCATGAGGTCGTGCACCAGCCGCCAGACGTCCAGCCCGCCGAGGTTCGCGCAGCTGAACGTCGGGATGGCGGCCTCGGTCTGGTCGACGGTCGTGCGCCCGCAGACGGCCCACAGATGCAGGGGCAGGTCCGCGTCGGTCAGGCCGCGCTCGGCGGCGATGCCGGTGGCGCCGACGCGGCGCAGCACGGCACCGTCCGGGCGGTGGAACTCGAAGGTCAGCCCGGGGAAGAAGGCCTTGTCCAGGTTGCGCTGGTCGAACTCCAGCCCCGGATAGCAGTTGTCGACACCGCTCTCGGGACGGGAGGCCGCCGGGTTGCCGCGCACGACGTGGTCCGCCCGCGCCGTCAGGTTTCGGGGAAAGATCTTGCCCGCGGGTGGTCCGGTCACGGGTTCCGTCACGTTCCAGCCCCTTCCTCGTGCGCCGCGCCTCGTCGGGCGGCGCGTCGGTGTCCCCGCGGCGCGCCTGATGGGCGACGCGTCCTGCTCTCGCGGCCGCACCTGTGCGGTCCGCGCGTCCAGCTCACGCGGCGGCCGTCAGCGGGCGACGGTCGTCGGATCACTGCCGCCGCCGCCATACCCGGCAGACGCCGCCAGCCCCTCGAAGTAGTCGGGGCGCGCCGCCGACAGCTCGACGTAGGCCCGCAGGCAGAAGGCGAGCCAGCCGCGGATGTAGTCGCACCCGGGCCGCCCGCGCCGGGCGACCTCGTGGTAGCAGCCACCCCCGCACAGGTACCGGGCCCAGCAGGACCGGCACGGGCTCATCCGGTCGACGTGGCCGCGGGCCAGATGCTCCGCCCGGGCCGCCCGGTCCGGGCCGGCTGTCACCGAGCCCATGGCGAAGCCGGGGTCGTCGACGAGCCGGTGGCAGGCGAACAGGTCGCCGTTCGCGGCCGCGCTGAGATACCCCGCGCCCGCGCCGCACGGGTAGGGGCGGTGGCTGCCGCGATGGATCTGCGCCATGGCCGTCTCGAAGTTGCCGAACGGGTACCGGCGGCCGGCGGCCAGCTCGCGCAGCGCCACCTCACCGCACTCGACCATGTGCTCGAGGAACCCCTCGAACCGCGGCCCGGTGAACTCCAGCGCCGGGTCCGGCGACGCGACGACCGCGGCGAAACCGACCTCGTCGAAGCCGAGGCCGATCACGTGGTCCAGGACGTCGAGCAGCCGGCCGGCCGCCGGGGTGACGGTGACCCGCGCGGCGAGATGGCGCGGGCGCCCGTGCCGCGCCATCAGGTCGAGCCCGGCACGCACCCGGTCGTAGGCGCTGGCCCCGCCGGGCAACCGGCGCAGCGCGTCGTTGCGGTCCCGGTCGCCGTCGAGGCTCACCGAGACGGCGAAGGGATACCGGGCGAAAAGGCGGGCGTCCGCCGGGCGCAGCTCGGTCAGGTTCGTGGTGAGGGAGAACCGCGCCCGGCGCCCGGCGGTCTCGGCCGCCCGGGCCGCGTAGGCGGTGACCTCGTGGACGAGGTCCGCGGCGAGCAGCGGTTCACCGCCCATGAACCCCACGACCACGTCGGCGCCCGGCCGCGACTCTGCGAGGAGACGGTCGACCGCGGCGAAGGCGACCTCGCGCGGCATCACCCGGGCCGCACCGCCGAAGCGTCCCTCATCCGCGTAGCAGTAGGCGCACGACATGTTGCACGCCTGCATGACGTTCAGGGAGAGGGCCGACAGCGGTGGCGGGTCGATCGGGCGGCCGTCGATGCGCCTGGGCGCATCGGGCGCCAGCCCCAGGGCCGCGCGTGGTCCGGGCCCGAGCCCGTCCGCGCCGCCCGAGTCCAGCCAGGACCGCACCTGCCCCTCGACGTCACCGGGCAGGTCGTAGACGCGGCTGCCGTCCACCACGAACAGGTGTGCCCCGTGCGCGCTGTGGAACAGGCGCACCTCGGCGGTGGCGTCGCGCACCGTGCCCGGTGCCGCGTCCGGTGCCGCGCCCGGCGCGGGCCGGTCGGCCGGCATCGGGTGCCCGCCCGGGGTCGGCTCCGGGTCCGGCGGGCGGCGGCCGATCTGCAGCAGGACCGTCACGTGCCCGGCTCGATGTCCCGCCGCAGCGCGGCGCTCCAGGCCCGGAGCAGGTCGTACTGCCGCCGGGTGATGTGCATGGGATGGCGGTCGGAGCCGCGCATCAGCGCCGGCATGCGGCGGTCGTAGTAGCGCTCGCTCGTCGCCGGCTCGCGCACGACCGTGGGGAGCAGGTCGGGCCGCTCCCGCAGCACATCCTCCAGCACCTCCAGGGCCAGGAACCGGCGGTGGCGTGCCCGTGCCGCCTCGGTCAGCGGGAACGGGTGGTCGGTCAGCGGCTCGGACGCCGGGAACGCCCGGTCCCGGGCCGCCTCGTCCGGCTCCCCCCGGCTGCGCGCGATCGCGCTGTTCTCGAACCGGGCACGGTCGTTCTGGGCGTCGACGTTCACCGTGGCGACCGTCTCGAGGATCCGCTCGAACAGGTCGCGGACCTCCAGGGTGGTGCGGGCGGCGTCCGCCGCGTAGGCGGGGTCGCGGACGTCGGCGCGCCGGACCCGGTCGGTCAGGCCGTCCGCGGCCGAGGTGAACGGGCGCTGGTCGGGCGCGAAGTCCGGCGGCCCGACGACGATGCGGGCCACCGCGCTCAGCTCCGCCGGCCGGCCCGGCCCCGCCGGCAGGACGACCCGCACCGTGCCGTCGCAGACGTCGTCGACGAGCCCGAGACCGGCGTTGCCCTCCGCGCCCGCGAACAACCCGCCCGGGTTGGTCCGCGGGTCGTCGCCGCCCAGCGCGAAGCCGACCCAGGGTGACTGCGGGCTGAGGACGAGCCGGTCCGGGGGCAGGACGTAGTCGCTCGTGCGGTTCGGGAGGTCCGTCGGCCCGTACACGGCGCCGACGGCCGGGGTGAACCGCAGGCGCAGCTCCGGCAGCTCGGCGTTCGGCCTGGTCAGCTGCACGCTGCCCAGCGGGACGCGGCTGCCGGCGGGCACCAGCGGCGCCGTGGACCCCGCGGGCGAGCGCCCGTCGAGCGCCCGGCGCCCGGTGTCGTCCCCGGCGATGCTCACCGTCGCGACGATCCGGTCGTCGTCAACCTGGGTGTAGTGGTGCGGCTTGAGGTTGGCGACCTCGACCTCCCAGCGCACCTCGCCGAGGGCGATGCCGGCGGCTGCGAGGACCTCGCCGGTGATCGGCCCCTCGTGGGCCACGCCGTCGGCGGTCCAGGCGCCGTGCAGTTCGAAGAACGGGCACACCGGGCGAAAGCCCGCGGCGTCCTTGAACGTGACCGTCGCGGGCTGCCGGAGGGTGACTGTTCCGTCCTCGGCGACGTCGAGGGTCTCGGCCGGCTGGACCGTCGTGCGGCCGGTGCCCCGCGACGACAGGTCGTTGGGGCCCCAGACGTAGTTGTCACAGGGAGTGGGCGACGGGCCCAGCCGCCCGTAGGCGAGCGGTGGGTACAGCCACAGTCGGTCGATCACCCGGGTCTCCTGTTCTCCGTTGCCACGCTTCTCCGCTGCTGCGCGCACCCACCCGGGCGGTCGGCGCCGCCACGGGAACTCCGGTGGCCGGCGGATTCCGCGTCATACCGCGCGGGGATCCGCGGCCGGCACCGACCGTCGGTCATTCATCGGTGTTCACCGGGTTTCCTCTGCCCCACCGAAGCGGTGTGTCCGTTTCATCCTGAACGTTCATTCCGAAGGTTCATTCCGCACGTCATCGCCCCGACCGTCCTCGGCAATTCGGCCGCCGGTCCGGACGACAGCACGGTGTCCGGCCGGGAGATCGTCCGCGGTCATATCTATCACACCGACGCCGCCTGTCACCATCCGGGACGCGCCGCCGCACGGACAACTGTCAGACCTCCGACAATGTGCGGTTCCAGCCCGCCGACAGCGTTCTCCCCGTGCGAGGATCTGTCGGCCCCGCAGAAGCCGCCGACCGGTTGGGAGACGCAGGGCGCCAGTCCTGTTCGGCCCCCGGCGGTCTCGCGGACTTCGCCGCCAAACTCGGCCAGGCGGCCGCCTGGCACACGGCCATCACAACTTTCTTCGAGCAAGAAATCGCCATAGCCGAACAGGACGTCGGTCGCGGCGACAGCCAGTTCTGCGGCAACAGCCAGTTCTTCAACCCTGCACACAGCGATCCGGCACCCCGGCCACCCGGCACGTCATAGGCCGGAGCGGTTTTCCCTGGAGCCTGCTCGACAGCTCCCAGGCCCGGCGCGCCGACGGCCCAGGGCACGGCCCTCGCTCAGCCCCCGGCTGACCCGCAGGCACCTCCACCTCAGCCCGGTAGCGGATGAAGTCACTCGGACCTGCCCAGTCGACCGACGGGCAGGGTCCACCCGCCGGACGGCCAGAGGCTCGCACAGGCGCTTCCACG